>JBLHWY010000045.1:0-38473 GCA_047629195.1 Candidatus Azotimanducaceae bacterium | reverse complement strand
ACAAGCCAGAGCCTCAGACAAAAAGAATGTTGTAACTCGGGCGTTGGGCGTGGGTCCGACTGTAGAAGTTGAAGTCCGTGAGTACCCTGTAAAGGTCGGTGACATTTATTTGATGTGTTCTGATGGGCTCACAGATTTGGTCACAGATGAAGACATAGAGACAACTTTTCGTGAATCAAAGGGGAATATGAATGAAATTGCCGGACATCTTGTAAACTTGGCTAATGCGAGCGGTGGCAAAGATAATATTTCGGTGATATTGACCAAGGTGGTAAAACCTTTTTCCACACAAGAAGGCTTGTTCGAAAAGATAGCGAATTGGTTTGAGTAAGCCGGCGGTATGGATATAAGCACATGACATCAAAAATCATAGTCATTAAAGGTGATAAGCCCATTCTTCAAATGGCGCTCAATGGGGATTTGATTTCAATTGGGCGACGATCTGATTGTGATATCTCCATCAAAGATCCTGCTGTGAGCGGTGTGCACGCCCGAATTAAAAAGGTCGGTGAAGATTACGTTATTAAAGACTGCGACAGCACTAATGGTTTGCATCTGCGGGGTAAACGTGTGGAGCGTGAAATCCTTAAAAACAATGACTTGATCACCATCGGCGAACATATGCTCAAAGTCGTCATTAGCGCTGATGTTGCTGCGCACAAAGATGGTGATGCTAAAGAAGAAGTCAGTAAATCCAAGCCAAGCAGTTCAGCTGCTGGCATCTTGCGGATTTTAAGTGGAGCTCGCTCTGGGGAAGAAATCCTCCTAATAGGGGGGCTAACGACGATAGGGACACCCGGGATACAAGTTGCAGCGGTTTCAAAGCGACCTCAAGGCTATTTTATTATTCATGTTGATGGCGGTAAGGATAAAGATAGAGTGCCGCTTGTTAACGGAGAGCCGACAGGATTCAAATCACTGAGACTCGAAGATGGAGATAAAATCGAAGTCGCCGGTATTGCCATGGAGTATCGAGATAGTTGAAGTATCTGATCTATCGTCTTGTCTGAGGGCTATAATTGTCTAATGCCTGACCATATTTGATATAAAACTGCCGATGAGGGATAGGCTGGTGAGTTCCACCGACGAGTGGTCATCGGAATATGGCAATCAAGGGCTAAGATACATTATCTAATACGGATATGAATAAGCGATTACAGCTTTGCAATTTGAAAGTTAAAAAGTGTTCGTAAACTAAAAGCGGATAACGCAATCGCTGAATTATTTCTAAATCTTTCTGAGGAAACCATAAGGCTTCTTTGCAAAGATTTTCTAAAGGAGAAAGTGCAATGAGACTGAATTTTATAGGTGTCGTCATGTTAGTTTCGTCTGTGCTGTTGAGTTTCAGCAGCACCGTCGCAGCGAAAGAGCCACCGGTTGCTAAACTGGTTCAGGTAAATGGAAATGTTGAGTACAGTCGAAATGGCACGACTTGGCGTCGTATTCGACGAACTAAGTATTTGTTTGCCGGTTACCATATAAGAACGGGTGAAGAGGGTTCAGGTAAGCTGGTCAACCAAAGTTCCGGAAAATCGCAGGATCTTGGTGCCAACAGTTTGATAAAAGTTGGTGAGAAAAGCATTGACCTGATTTCGGGCAACCTTTCAAAGCCGAAGCAGGAATCTGGCAGTATTTTTGAGGGTTTGGCTAACAAGTTTGCGAAGGTGCAACGATATACTACAGTTCGCCGTAGCGCTACTACACAAACTAACACAAGCTCTTGTGACAGCAAGGTTAGGACAATTAAGGAGCTGTCCTTGTCTTCTTCACATCCAGATTTAGTTTGGAGAAATGCATGTCCTGAACATTCTTACAGACTTATCATTGATGGTGTAAGTGTTGAAATACCTGCTGAATCGACGTCTGAAATGATTCGATATACTGTTTCTAATGTAAAACCGGGTGAACATAGCTATCGCGTAGAAGTACTAGATAAAGATGGGACGGTTTACATCCCAAGAAAGGATTCAACCTTTACTTGGTTGACAGAAAAAGATGAGCAAGCATTGATGGCGAATCTGAAGCAGGCTGGTGATGACGTTTTCATCGCGACCGATCTAATGGAAGCTAGCAACATGACTGTGGCAGCGATGGATGCTTATCGTGAGTATTTCCAAGAGAATCCCGATGACAATGATATGCGACCACTACTGATCGGTTCATATAATGATTTGAAATTGAGTAATCTGAAAGATAGTGAGGCGAGATTGTATAACGCATCCTTAGAGGAGGACTTTTAGCCGAAGCTTAATCAATCGGGCAACCTATTAAAGCCCGCAAGTATCTTATAAGATACTTGCGGGCTTTTTTTTGTCTGACGAAGCACCATCGTTGATAAAGCCGTTAGCCTTGATGTCCTTGGTATGAAATTCCGCAGTGCTGGATTTCTGATCTTACAATTAGAAAAATGATAAATAAAAAGTGAGCAGTCATGGGTAATAGTGATAAGCGGAATGATCTTTTTGTCATCGTGATTATATTCTTGATGGCGTTAATGTTTGAGTATAGAGAGACGTTTTCGCTTATCGAAGATGAAACTCTGTCGTATCGCCAGCTGTTGCGTACCTATTACGCAGATCCGAACATGACGTCGCCCGTGGATGATATTGTCATCATTTACACCAACGAAGAGTTTTATGAAGAGTATGACAAGTATCCACTTCGTCGGGTCGATCTATCAACCATACTGGTTCGCTTAAAAGAAATGGGCGCTTCGGTCATCGCAGTCGACATGTTGTTGGACTTCAAAAGTGCTTATGGAGAAGACCCCTCTCTTGAGGACGCGTTAAAAGTAGCAGGCAATGTGTTGCTTGTTTCTCAGGCTCAATTTGAGAATGAAGAATTTGTTGGTGTTAACTACGCAATAGACAGATTCAGTGAAAATACCAGAAACGGTTATTCCAATATCTCATCAAATAGTGCTATCTCACAAAGTATCGTGCGCTTGAGAGTCTACCCAGAAATTTCAGAGACAGGTGAATGGCCGTTTGCAGTTGAAGCTGTTTCACAATACCTTGATGTCGAACCCGAGCAGGTCGGGAGTAATTTGACGATCGGAGATATTGATATTTCTCTCGATCAATTTAATGATTTGTACATTGACTACCCCTTGTTGCCGTCTGATGGAGCCGGTGGCACGGTTAAGCTTCACGATGTTGTGGGTTTATCTGCCGCAGACCTTCTTTTTGCCGAGGATAAAGAGGAACTGGAAGAGCTGAGCTTTCTAGTGCGTGATAAAATTGTATTGATCGGGGAGGTTGCTGAGGTAGCGCATGATGAGTTTGAAACGCCCGTGGGTAACGTCTTCGGAGTTGAAGTTATTGCGAATACAATTTCCACCATTCTTCGTGGTTCGCCACTTAGGTCAGCCCCTTTTTGGCTTGAAGGTTTAGTTGCCTGTTTGATGTTAGCAGTGATGATCGTCACCAGGGGTATCGCTAACCCAATGCCGCGAAACCTTCTGAGTTTTGCTGCGGTGCTGTTCTTCATCGCAGGTGCTTGTCTTGCTTATGTCCAGCTCGGTTTGATCCTGTCAGTGAGTTATTTGCTGCTGGCTGCTTTGCTCGCTATCAGTGTGATTAATGCAAAATATTATTTGAATGAGATGGGCCAAAAAGCGTTGATTCGAGATGCGTTTGGTCAATATTTGTCGCCAAAGGTCGTTGCTGATCTAGTGAAAGACCCAGAAAAGCTAGTGCTGGGTGGAGAAGAGCGAGAAATGACAGCGTTCTTTTCAGATATCGCTGGTTTTTCATCATTCTCGGAAAAGATGACACCGACCGAGTTAGTCAATGCCCTCAATGACTATCTCACCTCGATGTGTAGCATTATCGTTGACTTGGAAGGAACCATTGATAAATTTGAGGGTGATGCAATTATCGCGTTCTGGGGTGCGCCTGCAGTTCAAGCTGAACATGCGAAATTGGCTTGTTTCGGCAGTATTGATATGCAGAGAGCCATTTTGGAAATCAGTGACAGGTTTGTGAAAGAGGGCCGGCCAGCAATTTCAGTTCGCATGGGTGTTAATACGGGCCGGATGGTTGTGGGCAACATGGGGTCAGTCCAGCGCATGGACTACACCATTATGGGAGATGCTGTTAACCTAGCGGCAAGGCTCGAAGGCGCGAATAAGGCTTATGGCTCTGACACGATGATTACCAACGCGACTTATCGTGCATGTGAAGACTTTGTTGATGTGCGTGAACTCGATGTGTTGCGGGTTGTTGGCAAGAAGGAAGCTGTGCAGGTATATCAATTGTTGGAACGTAAAGGACAGACCAGCGGTGCCCTTGCGGATATGGTTGTTGAGTTTGAAAATGCTCTTACAAAGTATAAATCCTTTGATTTTGAGGCGGCCATTACCGGCTATAAAAAATGTCTCGAAATAATGCCTGACGATGGACCTAGTCAGGTCTACCTGAAGCGCTGCGAATCCCATCTAAGGACGCCACCGCCAAAAGATTGGGACGGTGTCTTTAATTTGACAGAAAAGGGCTAGTTGACAGTCGCATCACTATTGCGTGGGGATTTCTGCGTTACTCGGCTTTATAGAGGTCAACACATGATCTTTGATGGGTAGTGTCGGAGACCTGTTTGGAAAGTGACCGAGACAGGAATAGATGCAAAGACGCATGACTTCAATCGTTTCTTGGTTGGTGAATTTTCTACGTTGACACTGGTTATGAATTTGTTCCAGTTGCGTATATAAATCTACGTGCATGTGATTACCCTGCTTTTTATACCTCCCTGTATAATGTTCAACAATGTCCAAAGCATAGCCTGAATTGAAATTTCATCAAATCGGGCACACTTCATTCATCACTGCGACTGACTTTCGTAAACCCACCCGCGACATAAGGACTCTTAGATGAGCATGATTGATACGATTGAAACCCAATTGGCCGATAGCTTGAAGCTTAGCCACCTTGAAGTACTCAATGAAAGCAACAACCACAATGTTCCACCTGGCTCAGAATCACATTTTAAGGTGACCGTGGTTGCAGAGGAGTTTGAGGGATTACGATTGCTTGCTCGACATAGGTTGATTAACAAAATTCTCGCGAGTGAGCTGCAGCAAATTCATGCACTGGCTCTGCATACGTATACGCTATCTGATTGGCATGATCGACATGGTGATACACCAATGTCTCCCCCTTGCCTTGGTGGTGGTCGATAAAAGCTGTGGTCGATTAAAGCTAAAGGCGAACGGAGCCAGGCTTGCTGGCTAATTCTGTCCTCTAGGGATGCTACTTTGTTTGGGGTGTGGGATGTTTTCTGATTTCAGACCCCATGTTTTGAGTCTACTGTTAGTCTTTATGAATCAAATAATTTTTTAGATTTGCAAAGATTCATGTGTACATATTGGTAGTCGATGATCAGGGCGCCAATCGAGGCTTATTGGGATACATGCTTGAGGATGAAGGCCATTCGGTTGTTGGAGCAGCAGATGGCTTTGAGTGTCTTTCCAAGTTCGAGAGTGGTTCGTCTGATCTCATCTCATCTTGATGGGCGTGATGATAGCAGGGATGGATATGGATGGTCAGTGAAGGTGCGGCAGTGGGAGATATCGCCCGCCAGCTTAATGCTACTTTGTATGATTATCTCCCTGCAAACACGTTTTGTGCTTCGACAATTGTGGAAATGTCGAACGATGGGCAGACCCTAACATGTTGGGTGGGAGGGCTTCCTGACTTGTTTATCTTGGATAATAAAGGGCGAAATCGAAAAGCACTGGGTTCGACGTATATGGCACTGGGTGTCTTTTTTGACAAACAATTTTAGCGTGATGTCGAAACTGTTGAATTGGCTGAGGAAGAAAGATTAATCGTGTATTCTGATACAGGCTATTCAGAGCCGTTGTCGATGTCCGTTGACGGTAACTGCTTTCCTACAAATATATTGCTGTCCACGTAGCATAAAAAATCGGGCGCAGTAGTTTGCGCCTTCTGCGGTGCACACGTTAAAATGTACGGGTGCCTGATCATCTTATTCGAACATACCAATTTGTAAGTGGACCTCTTGAAATTGTCGTTAAACGACAACGGCGGAAGTCTCTTGCCTTGCACATCATTTCTCCTAATGAACTGGAAATTAGAGCGCCGCTAAAGTGTGCCTGGTTACAGATTGACGATTTTGTTTATCTGAAAGAAAAGTGGATATTTGAATCGATTGCTCGATTGAGGGAAGCGCCACGAAAATTGTTGCCTATCTTTGCGCAAGGGGAGAAGCACAAATTTATGGGTCGGGATTATTTACTTGAGGTCTGTCGGGGGGCGCCTGCGATAGCGTTTATCCTGGGGGAAAAGCTTGTCATTCGAGCGAGGGATCCGGGCAAGGGTGGCGAGCTTGAACGACTATATCTGGCGTTCATGAAGTCCAAAGCCTATAGCTACTTTCCAGAACGTATCAAGCTGTGCCGAGCAATGTTCATTGGCATTGATGATGCCATTGCAAGCGCAACTCCAACTTCAACTCCAAACGTTGACGCAAATACTGGCGATGTGGCTACTTCGAACAGTGATCTAGAATCTACCGATGGATTTCACATTAGAAAAATGAAAGCTAGGTGGGGGAGTTGCTCAAGCCGTGGTGAATTGTGTTTCAACAGTTTGTTAATGCAAAAAGATGAATCGCTGATTGATCTGGTCATCGTTCATGAGTTGTGTCATTTGCGGCATTTTAATCACAATAGGGCGTTTTATGATTTACTGGGAGAGGTACTGCCTGACTTTCGAGCGAGAGAGAAACTACTCGACGGCAGTCGATTGGGTTAGTGGTTTAGCCTGTTTCGCAGCTGAGAACAGGTGCTTTCTTTCCACCCAATTCCTTCCGGCGCTAGACACTGCGCTGATACGCTCCTTGAGAACGGGCCGCGTTCGGCTGAAGCCCTTATTGCCTGCTGCTGAGTTCTGTGAGTTTTGGGTCTGTTTCGGCTCAGAGCATTTAGTTCTTAAGAAGGGGTTCCAGCAAGGGCCATATTTCGTTGACAAGTAGTGGCTGGGCCTCTGCAGTTGGATGAATACCATCTCGTTGCAAAAGATTACGGGAGGTTGAAACACCATCCAGTAAAAACGGCAGTACAGGTACTTGCTGATTTAATGCGATCTCGGTGAACAGTTTCTCAAACGCTTGGGTGTACCGCTGACCGTAATTTGGTGGCAGTACCATACCAACTAGCAGCACCCTGGCTCCTGCTGCCTTTGCGGTCCGAGTCAGTTCCAGCAGGTTGTCCTGGATTTTGCTGATAGGATAGCCGCGCAAGCCATCATTGCCGCCTAGTTCAATAATCACAATATCAGGTTGGTGAATATCGAGAGTTTTAGGTAACCTTACTAATCCTCCTCCCGTTGTTTCACCGCTTACACTGGCGTTGACTAAGCGGTAGGGAGTTTTGTCTTTCTTGAAACGTTCGGATAGTAGATGTACCCAGCCAAGTTCCTGATCCATTCCATAAGCGGCACTAATGCTGTCGCCAAAAACAAGAATGACACCCGCGTCTTTGGAATCATTTTTGCTGGACTGAACTGATTCCTGTCCTGCAGCGTATGTAAACGAAACCAAAGAACCCATAAATATCAACATGGAAATAAATTTAGTGACTGATTTACCCGCGATAGAAAACCCTGTAAACGAAGTGATGGTCAAAGCTATTGATCTCGGTAAGGTGGTAAGTACATCGGAAGGTCCATTGACTATCTTGAAAGGGATTAACCTTGAAATCAAGAAGTCTGAATCAGTTGCGATAGTCGGTGCCTCAGGCTCGGGCAAGACCACAGTGTTAAGTTTACTGGCAGGGCTCGATAATCCAACCCATGGACAGATATTTCTCGGTGATGATGAGATTACGGCAATGGATGAAGAGCAGCGAGCACATACCCGGGGAGATAAGGTCGGCTTTGTTTTCCAGACATTTCAATTGTTGAGTAGTTTGACAGCGATAGAGAACGTGATGTTGCCTGCGGAGTTGAAGAAGGACCCTGAAGCCGAGAAAAAAGCGTTGAGGTTGCTAACTCGGGTCGGGCTAGATCACCGCTGTCACCATTATCCTAGACAACTTTCTGGCGGCGAGCAGCAACGGGTTGCCATCGCCAGAGCGTTTGCTTCCTCGGCAAGTATTCTGTTTGCAGATGAGCCCACAGGTAATCTCGACTCTAAAACAGGAGCACTTATCATCGATCTGATTTTTGAACTGAACGCAGAATTTGGCACTACTCTGGTGCTGGTGACGCATGATGTGCGGCTAGCAGACCGCTGTGACCGGGCAATTCATATCGCCTCTGGGGTGATAGTGGCAGGGGAAGACATCGAGTGATTCACCTTGGCTTGGCACTAAAACTCTTGTGGAGAGACTGGCGTTCCGGTGAGTTAACACTGTTGCTGGCTTCGCTGGTGATTGCGATCAGTACAGTGACTACCATCACGCTATTTGTAGATCGTCTTCAGCAAGCACTGCTACTTGAGTCAGCCAGCTTCCTTGCGGCTGATGTTGTTATCTCAAGCTCCGCGCCGATTCGTCCAGAGCTACTTGAATATGCTACGAAACTCGGTTTAGAGAAAGCAGAGACGCTGAGTTTCTTGTCCATGGTTTTTTCAGCGGAGCGGGCGCAGTTTTCTTCGGTGAAAGCTGTCGATGGTAATTATCCACTGAGAGGCAAGTTAATTGTCTCTGATGAGCCTTTTGTAGGGGGAGCGGTAAGTGACGGGGGACCACTACCTGGGCAAGTTTGGCTTGAGAGCAGATTATTCCCGTCGCTAGATGTTAAGCGGGGAGAGGTGCTCGACGTCGGTATTAGTGGACTCATCGCCAGTCAGGTATTGATTAAAGAGCCAGATAAGGGGGGTGGCTTTGATGCGACAGGGCCGCGTGTGCTCATGAACATGAAGGATGTTGAAGCGACGGGTGTTGTTCAACCGGGTAGCAGATTGACCTATCGTTATCTGTTTGCTGGCAGCGCGCCACTTATTGAGGAGTTCAGCGCATGGGCAAAGCCGCGTTTGAATGAAAATTCTCGTTTGATTGGGGTGAAGGAAGGAACTCAAGGCATCGGCAATGCGCTCAATCGTGCTGAGCGATTTTTGTTATTGGGCGGTTTACTGGGTGTGATTCTCGCTGGTGTTGCCATTGCGCTTTCTGCGCAACGATACTCGCTTAGACATTATGATCATGTGGCCATACTAAAAACGCTTGGCGCATCTCCCAATACAATAGACGGTTTGTTCGCTTCTATTTTTGTTGTGCTCGGTTGTGTCGCAACGTTGGTTGGGACCTTGCTTGGATTTTTATTCCAGCAAGGCGCTGTCACTATACTGGGACCTTACATTCCAATTGCACTTCCCGCACCGACCTTCGCGCCTATTATATTGGGCATGGTGACAGGGTTCGTATGTCTCTTGAGCTTTGCTCTACCGCCATTGCTTAAACTTCGAGGTATTGAGCCGATTCGTGTGATTCGGCGTGATTTCGAGGGCGGCGGTGCATCTGACAAGCTGAGTTATGTCGCGGCCGTTGTCGGTACTCTTGGTCTGATGTGGTGGTATAGCAAGAATTTGGAATTGACTCTGATGATCTTCGCCGGCGGATTTTGTGCCTTAGTTGTACTCGCGCTGCTTTCTATGACTTTGCTTAAAAGTGGTCGGGTTTTGGGTATGCAGGCTGGTAGTGCCTGGCGTTTAGCGCTGGGTGGAATGCAGCGCAGGGCGAAAGAGAATACCATGCAAATTATGGTGTTCGGCCTAGCAATCATGCTGTTGCTGATTTTGTTTCTGGTTCGAACTGCGTTACTTGATGACTGGAAAGCCCAAATCCCTGAAGGTGCACCAAACCATTTTGCAATAAATATTGCGCCAGAGGATGTTGAGCCCATCGAAGCGATGATGCGAACGAATTCGATCGATCCGCAACCGATCTATCCAATGATTCGAGGGCGAATCAGCTTTGTTAATGGTGTCCCAGCTGCGACTCGCGATGAGGCACAAAGGAATCGGAGCGATGAGGAGCAGCAGAGAGGGCCGAGATCAAACTCCGGCAGAAATTTAACTTGGTCTGGCACTTTACCTGTCGACAATACGATCACCAGCGGGCAATGGTGGGGCGATGATTACAGCGGACCTTCGCTGGTTTCGATTGAGAAGGACCTGGCACTGACAAATGATCTGAAGGTTGGTGATGCCCTCGTGTTCAACATCCAAGGCAGAGAATTGCCTGCTAAGGTAGCGAGCATCCGCTCTGTAAGTTGGGATAATATGCGGCCAAATTTCTACATTATTTTTTCGCCAGGATCGCTGTCGGAATTCCCTTCTACCTTCATGACAAGTTTCTATCTGGCTAAAGATCAGAAGCTATTGTTGAATGATGTGCTGCGAGAGTTTCCGACCATGACTGTGATTGAGGTAGATGCTGTCATAGAACAAATTCAAATAATTATCAGCCAGGTAACTCTGGCGGTGGAGTTGGTGTTGGGTTTGATTATGGTTTCCGGCGCGATGGTGCTGTTGTCTAGCATTCAGGCGAGCATGGATGAGCGCTTCAAACAACATGCGATATTGCGTACGTTAGGCGCGAGTCGGAAGCTTGTGCTCGGAAGCTTGATCATCGAGTTTTGTGCACTGGGTACGATGGCAGGCATTCTGGCAACCTTTGGCTCTGAGTTAACTGTCTACGGTTTAGAAACTCAAATTTTTGAATTGGAGTACAGCTTCAACCCTCAAATTTGGGTGTTGGGACCTTTGGTGGGATGCGTCTTGATTGGCGTACTGGGAACGCTTGCGACGAGGAAGGTGGTTAACACACCTCCAATTGTTGTATTGCGAGATTCTGTCTAGCCACCTTGTCCTTTGACAAATTAGCGAGCAATGTGGCGTTATCAGAAAGTAATTAGTGCTCAGGGTACCAGCTGCCATCTGTGTTTTTTCTTATCCACAGCTGGGAGAACCAATAGAATCTTTCCTTTTCTATATCTGGGACGGGGATTGTGCAGTTGTAACGAGACCGTCCTATGGGTAAAGGTAAGCCCGAATACGTTGTAATTGATCGGTTGTTGACTAATTTTATATCAAGCGCACCGTGGGGCCCGAAACAGTTCAATCTCGACAGGTCAAGATCACTTGGAATGAAGTTCAGTTCAAGTATAGGCATCGTCTCTTTTATCGGCAGTAGCGGGTTTCGGCGCGAATTCTTGATAGGTAGTGGTAGCGTCGCCAGTTTGACCTCAAAAGATGCCTGGTCGCTATACTTACCAGAGAGCGGAAAGCGCGGAAGGGCAGAGAAGTCTGAGTGATATCCAGCAGCACCGCTTTGTTGACCAAAGGCTATATAGCCAAGATTCTCTGCAATATTCTGTACGTCGGTGTCGTACTCTCCGTAGGGGTACGCTAACAATTTATTCGAGTACAGGTTGGCTGGTTCGTACTTGAGGTTCATTGCCAGAATATTTTCGGCATCCAATATTTCATTTTTGACACGTATGTGCCACTGATCCCTTGATTCGGCTGGTAGTCTTCGTAATAAGTGCGTGTGGTTTGCAGTGTGGTTTGCGATCAGCGCGCCGTTTGATTCCATCTCACGTATTTCTGCCCAGCTCAGGAACTGATTTGAGTCTGAACTCACATAGTCGGTAGCGACAAATATTGTAAAAGGTAAATTGTAGCGTTTTAGGATGGGATACGCGTTCGTAAATATATTTTTGTAAGCGTCATCAAATGTTATGGCAACAGCCTTATTTGGCAAACGCTCTCTCTTTTTCAGTGAGAAAACAACTTCGTCGAGGGGTACAACCTCATACCCTTGATTGATAATTGCTTCTATGTGACGCTGGAATTTGTCTGGAGCAATGCTGGTGATGTCTGGGGTTTTTTCCGAAACGTGATGATATTGTAGTATGACGACGCCAGTTTCGCTCTTCAGTGCTGCAGGCGTAAGCAGGGTGCAATAGACTATTAGCAACCTAGCGTATATATGTGACGGTTGCCAATGCAGTTTGATGTCCTCAATGAATAGGCTGCTACAACACAAGTTTTCGGTTAAAATCAACAGCTTCCATCTGGGTACGGAACTAGCCGAGACCAGAATGCCCTTAATCTATCAATTAAACGCCTACTAATGCTATGAATACTGCTATGAATACTGCTATGAGCCCTGAGCCACACCAAAAAAAACAGCCTGACAAGAATAAATTACACAAGCGCTTGAGAAGAGAAACTGGGCGCGCAATCGCAGATTTTAACATGATTGAAGATGGAGATAAGGTCATGGTCTGCGTTTCAGGAGGAAAAGACTCCTTAGCGATGCTGGATATACTCATGGATCTCCAGCGCAGGGCACCTGTCAATTTTGATCTGGTGGCTGTCAACCTTGATCAGAAGCAACCAGGCTTTCCCGCGGACGTTCTGCCAAATTACTTCGAATCTGTCGGGGTAAAGTGGGAAATCCTTGAAGAAGACACCTACTCGCTTGTGAAAGATATGGTGCCAGAGGGTAAGACTTATTGCGGCTGGTGTTCGAGATTTCGGCGAGGGATTTTTTATAGCTACGCTAAACGTAATGGCTATACCAAAATAGCACTAGGACATCACAGGGATGACATGATCGAAACTTTGTTTCTCAACATGTTTTTTGGTGGGAAAATGAAGACAATGCCACCGAAATTGTTGAGCGATGACAAGGCAAATATTGTCATAAGGCCACTAGCCTATTGTAAAGAGGCAGATATAGAACGCTACTCTGAACTTGCGAAAATGCCGATCATTCCATGTAATCTATGCGGTGCTCAGGATAATTTACAACGGAAGGTTATCAAGGACATGCTAAGCGAGTGGGAGACAAAATATCCAGGAAGAGCAGAAAGTATCTTTAGATCTATGACTGATTTAGTGCCTTCACATCTGCTGGATTCGCGTTATCATGATTTTGAGAGTCTCAAAACATCCGCGCCATCTGAATACATAGATGTTATGAATTTGCCGAATTGATCTGATTGTCTGAGCGAAACAGGTTGATTTCTTTAATAAACTGATCCAAAGCTGCACGCAAATCCGTTAGGTGATGTTCAGCTTGGCCATCACCTATCGTTAGAGATTTCTCCAGTGCCCTGGCACTATTGACAAGATCCATTGCGCCAAAACTACCCGATACACCTGCAAGGTTATGCGCGAGTCTTATCGCCTGTTCATCATGCGAGGGTTCTTTTATGAAGGCTTCGAGTTCTTCACCCGCGTGGCGATAGAAATTTAGGAAATCACCTAGTAGTGCTTTCAAAAACTCTGTATCGCCGCTATGGTTTTGAAGGGCAATTGTGAACGGGTTGTTATCTGAGATAGTTATCTCCTCGTGATCGTGCGTGATCGGTATCTTTCGAGTGGATAACAATTCGCTGTCTTTTGGATAGAGCCCAATGTGATCGTTACGATCGCCGGGGAGCACCGACGGTTCTAATTGCTCGGAAAACGTTCTTTCCTTGATATCGGCTAGTAGGTCTATCAGCATGTTGAAATCTATTGGCTTCGTCAGATACTGATCAAAACCACTTTCCAAAGCCTCTTCTAATTCTGACTGAAGTACGCCTGCGGAAAGTGCGATAACGGGTAGCCTTCGGTACTGTTGTTGTGAACGTATTCGTTTTATGGCTTCAAGACCGTCCATAACAGGCATTCTCATATCCATAAGAACGAGATCAAACTTGTCTGTTTTTAGCGCTGAGAGAGCCTCATCTCCGTTGTCGGCCAGGGTTATTTCTGCCCCTGCTTCTTTCAATACTTCGCTAGCGAGTTTCTGATTGATGATGTTGTCTTCTACCAAAAGTATCTTCATACCTTGTATTAAACCAGTTCGGGATTGAGCAGCCCCTGATGCCGTGACCCGAAAAGCTTGCTGCTTTTCTGCTTTACCAGATTTTTGGTTGGCACCAATTGCGACAAAAAATGAAAAGGTTGAACCATATCCAAGCTTGCTCTCAACGCTAAACTCTCCGCCCATCATATCGACGAGCTGTTTAGATATTGCTAGGCCAAGTCCTGTGCCAGCTTCTTCTTTCTCAGCTGGTCCCCCTTGGGTAAATGATTCGAAAATCGAATCAAAACGCGACTCAGCGATTCCTGATCCAGTATCTTTTATTGAAAATGTGAGTTTTGTCTGATTTTCAACAATCGTCGAACATGACGCGTTGATTGTAATCGAACCGCTATCAGTATATTTGATTGCATTGCTGATGAGGTTAATAAGTACTTGGCCAATTCGCACAGGATCACCGACAAAATTGGTTTTGTCATCAAAAGCTGAAAAGGTGAGCTTGAGCTGTTTTTCATTAGCGGATAAGTGAAATAGTTTTTCCAGGCCGTATAGTAGGTCCGCGAGTGAAAAGGGGGTTAACTGAAGCTCGATTTTTCCTGACTCGATTTTCGAAATATCAAGAATATCGTTGATTACACGCAGTAGATGAGTTGAAGAGCTTCTGATAGTTTTTAAGTAGTTTGCCTGCTGTGAAGTTAACGGCGTGATGAGTGCGAGATCTGTATAGCCCATGATAGCGTTCATCGGCGTTCTGATTTCATGGCTCATGTTTGCCAGGAAATCGCTTTTTGCTTTGGTTGCCGCTTCCGCAAGTTGAGTGGCTCGCTCAGCTTCTTGCCTCAGCTTTCTTTCAGTAACGTCAATGAATGAGCCTTCGACATAGCTCAAGTCTCCTGCTGAGTTAAATATTAGGTGGGCTGAAAGATCAACCCAAATTAGGTCGCCGTTTACTTTTCGTAATCTCGTTTCGTAGCCCAGGATACGTTGGTTTTCTAGTAATATTCGAGTTAGTTGCGATAGTTCTTCCGGATGAAGAAAAATATCTTGGAGATTCAAATCGATCCTGTTGAGAATGTCATCGGATGATTCAAATCCTAGTAGTTCTGCTGCAGCGGGATTGATGTTTGTAATCAAGCCCTCGCCGTTCAGCTCAAATATCCCTTCAACCGCGTTTTGATACAAGGACAAATATTTGTTTCTTGAGGCGCTAAGTTGTTGGTACAGCTTGGCATTGTCAATGGCGATCGCAGATTGAGAAGCTAATAGCTTTAATAACGTTACGCGCTCTTCCGTAAAAGCATAAGTTGTATGGAGATTTTCAAGATAGAGCACCCCTGTTAAGTGAGCTTTGCTAAGAATAGGAATGCAAAGTATTGACTTAGGTTTTTCGCGCAGTAGGTACTCATCCTGCGCGAACCCATCTTGTTCGCGACTGTCATTTAGCACAAGGTCTTCCTGGGTTCGAGCAACATACCTGACCACCGATAGCGGCAAATTAGTTAAGCTGTCTAAGGGGCGCTCTAAAAGGTCGTGCTCGATATCTTTTCCGTTGAAGGAGGTGATAATCTGTTGTTGTAAGGCGCCCGATTGGTTCAATAGCAAATGAGCAGTGTGGGCACCTGCGTTCTCTAGCACCAATTGCATCAACCGTTTCAACAATTCTTCTAGAACAATTTCTCCAGCTAAAACCTGGGATGCCTTAATAACTGAAGCGAGATCGAGAGAGCTGCCAGTGTGATTTTGCTGACTTTGAAAAGCTTGGTTGGCCGAGCCTTCTGCTGCATAGACTTCTTCTTCTGATAGGGAGATAGATTGGTGCCCTATAAGGTATTCAAATTCTCGTGTCAGGGTCGCCACTTTATTCATTGCACCCCATTTGGTGTAAGCAGCATTTGCCGCTTGAAGGTAATGTGTTGCGAGATCTGTTTTACCGGCTGCAAGATGAAATCTCCCCGCAAATTCATTAGCTAAACTTTGCTCTTTCAGGTATCCATTTTCTTTCGCTGCTGCAATAGCCAGTTCATAATAATCCGTTGCCTTTTGCGGGTTATGTTTTGAGCGCTGTATTTCCGCCAAGATAAGGTAGTAGCCCTGCGTGATGTTCTCTGGCGCGTGGTACCGCCATTTTCGAAGGTGCTGGAGGTTGAGCTTGAGTCTCAAATTCCATGTCAATTTCTGCATCGGAGATCCATTTTTCAATTCCCCCGCGAGCGCCAGAGATTCGTAAATGATGAAAAATGGCACTGCTGGAGATGCGATAACCGAGCTGAAGTGTTTTCTGGCTTCAGCAGCAAATTCTCTTGCAAGTGCGTATTGTCTGAACATAACCGCAACATAGGTTTTGGTGATGAAGAGATTTGCGATGCTCGATTCATCCCCTCGTTGCTCGAGAATGGGTAGCTGTTTGAATTCTTGGTAGATATCACCATCAAGCACCCAAGGCTGTGGCGTGTCAGACATAAGGTTACGGGTAACTTGTTGATAAATAGAACCCATGCTAAAAATCGGCCGCTGATTAAACTCGGCGGCAGTTTTATTATATTTCGCCAGATTAGCTTCGATCGTATAAAGGTTCTGGCCCACGAGAAATGACTTTGCACAGCCAGTGATTGCTGCTATCAACGCAAACTCGACATCACCCGCATCCATTCCAAGTCTATAAGCTTCATTTGAGGGCTCTATCGTTTTGTTCAGGTGATGTTTCCAAACAAAAATAAAGCTATGCACTAGTGTCAAGGTTTTGCACTGCAGCGATCTATCTTGTTCGTTAATACGGTGTAAGGCTACTTTGCCAAATTTGTATCCTGTATCAATGGCGCCAAAGAGCCCAATCAGCGCTGCACCAAACATTGGGTATGCATGATATGACTCTGGCGCATTGCCATACTTGAGAGATAGTTCGTTAGCTTTTATGACCAAGACCCCAGTGAAGTTGCTACCACGGACGTAACTGGCATGAATGAGAATCATAAGAATTCGCATTGCTGCTAGAAATTTAGGGTCTGTCATTTTCTTGGAGTTATCGAGCGTGGTTTCGGACAATAGGGAAGTGTTGAGAACCAATTTTAATGCCATCCAATATGTGAGCGGCGAATTGAGGCTGTTTGGCAGTTTGACCTTTAATTGCTTGAGTAATTCAAACCCGAGATCAAGCGCTTCAGTAATGCGATCTTCAGCAATCAAACTCCTTATTTCAAGTTCGTAGGCGAGTGATTCATCCAATATGGAATGAGCATTTTTATGGATCGATTCGAGCAAAACCTTCAGTTGGTCTTTATCTCTGCATAGGTAAGCGTTCTCAGAGGCTTGCTGGTGCAGGTGTAGGCAATCTTCGTACTCTGTCCAGGGGTTTTGACCGAGTAGAAAAATTGCCGTTTTAAAATATTTAAATGCCGCATGAAAGGCTGCGGAAGATTGCGCTTTTTCTCCTGCCAGTGTATTTAGCTTGGATAATTGCTGTGAACTTAGCCCAGCGGATGATTGATGACCGATAACGCAATTGAGTTGAATGACGATTTCAAAGATGTTGTCCGCTGGTGTTTTGGAAGTTCTAGCGAGCAGTATCAACCCCAATTTTTCGTGATATTCTCTTTTTTTATTTAAGTCTAATTGACTGTAAGCGGCCTGCTGGATGTCCACATGAGAAAATTTGTAGCTACTGACTTGTCGTTGGTTGGATGCGAAGGAGGGCAGGCTTGTGACATACCCTGCTTTCAGCGTTGGGAGTAAGTTATTTGCTATTTCTTGTTGCGTAATGCCAACAACATCACTAAGTATTGATAGGTCAAATTCTAAACCATAGCAGGCGGCGACCTGTAATATTGACGTTGTGAGTTCGTTAAATTGACTGAAGTTCTTTGCCAGCTGTTGGCTAACCATAGCTGTAGGGTTTTGCTCTTTTGCTTTTGGCAAGTCCCAGTTCCATTCTCGATGCTTCCTGTCAAAGTAGATAATACCTTCTTCATCGAGTTTTTCTAAAAAAGTCCGCACCGAAGACGCGTTACCCCCGGTCTTTGCGCTGACGATCTCCGCAAGTGGCAATGATTCAGCCCTTGATCTATAAGTCGATTGTGAGATTAGGGTCGCAATATCGGCTGTTGTGAGGCTCGAAATTCTAATTTCTGTGATGTTGTGAAAGTTTCCAACGATGTTGGGAAGCTGTTGCAGTGCTTCTTCCTCCATGCTCAGATCAGGCTGAAGCGTGCATATCGCAAGTAAGTTCGGTATAGGTTGATCTCTTAGCATCGTTGCAAGTAATTTTATTGAAGCCTGGTCTATCCAGTGAATATTATCGATGCTCATCACCAGGGGACTTTTGTCCCTGTTGAGCACTTTTATTAATGTTGTCAAACTTCTGGAGAGTTTAGCCCTGGCTTCTATTGGTGCTAGAGATGTAACGCCAGTCTGGCGAGGTTCTAGTAGCAGGTCTAGTTCAGGAGCGAGCTCAAGTAAAATATCGATATCCTGTTGCAACTCATATTGCAGGGACTGTTTTATACTCGTTAGATCAGGTCTTGTAATGATGCTCTTTATCATATCCTTCAAGAGCGAGGATATAATCGAATAAGGTATATCCTGACCAGAGGAGTCCTGGCTGGCGCTAATGTAGAACCCATCCGCAGCAATAATATCTTTGAGTTGTTCTCTGATGAAACTCGACTTTCCCGAACCGAAACTCCCAGAACAGACAACGATTTCTGTGCTCCCTATCCTTGCTCTTTCAAATGCTTCTTCTAATTGGGAGAATTGTGCCTTGCGACCTACAAGCACTTCTGAAATTGTTAGCTTCTCTGGGATGTCGTCAACCGCCACCGAGAACACAGCATTAGCATTATTTGGGTTTGCTAATCGTTGCAGACATGCTTGCAAGTCCTGTTGGATTGCAAAAATACTTTGATATCTGTTTTCTGGCATTTTTTCCAGAAGTTTCATGATGACTTTGTCTAGTTCCTTGGAGACATTGGAATTTAGACTAAGGGGGGACACTGGTGTCGCCACGATATGGTTATAAATCGAATGTAACGGATCTTCTAGCGGGAATGCGGGCTTGCCAGTGACAAGCTCATAAAGAAGGATGCCGAGCGAATAATAGTCTGTTCGGTAATCTACGGTTCTATTTAGTCGGCCTGTTTGTTCTGGTGAAATATAACCTAATCTACCCTCAAAATGGCTGGATTCATGAGGGCGATGTTTCATTGTCGTTTGATGAGTTGCTATGCTGAAACCAAAAAAAGTCGCATGAAGTGAAACAGGATCAAGCCTAATATTTTCAGGACTAATATTTTTGTGGATGATGTTTTTGCCGTGTAAATAGTCGATGCCGCGAGTAATGCTAAGAGCGATTTTGATACTGTCAGTGTAGGTTGGGTTGTACTCGTCCAAGTAGTCTTTGAAGGTTAGTCCCGGTGTAGCTTCTAGTACTAGAATAGGTAAATCATTGTGCTCCAACAGCTCAAGAGGTTTACAGATGTAACTCGAATTTAGTTCACCTAAGAGCGTAAACTCGCTCTGATAATTTGCGATTTGGTTTGGAGTTACGGTGTCCCGTCGGTGAGTTCTGAGAAGAACTGGCTTTTGATCAGTGGTTCTGTTGCCAGCGAATACCTCGGTATTACTGCTCTTTTGAATCAGTCGGAGGTTTTCATAGCCACTGATTGTCATCATAAGCTGGGCACGGAAGGCTAGTTTACGGCCGGTGCGAACAGGTAGCCCGTGCCATGAATTGTGCTAATAAAGGTGGTGCTTGGATCATGCGCTCTGAACTTTCTGCGAACTTGGCCGACTAGGACGTCAATATAGCGGTCATCGGGGTACCATTCCCTGTTGCGAATCTTGTTCATTAGTTGATCGCGGTTGAGCGCTTCCCCCGCGCTATCCATGAGTGCCAGCAGTAAATGAAACTCTCCCGCAGAGAGTGGTTGGGCCAAGCCAGCAGGTGTTGTGAGTTCACGCTTGTTTAAGTTTAGGGTCCAGTCAGCAAAATGCCGCTGAGTCCCCTGTGCCTTTTGCTGTTGTTGAGCTCGCAGCCGCCAAAGGAGGTTCTTTACTCGTGATAACAGTTCTCTTGGGTCAAAGGGTTTTGTGACATAATCGTCGGCACCGCTTTCGAGGCCGACAATGCGATCAATTTGTTCATCCTTTCCGGTGACAAGTATGATGCCGACGTCGGAACGAGATCTCAGTTCTCTTGTGAGGGTTAGTCCGTCTTTACCAGGTAGGTTGATATCGATAAGACAGATATCAACATTTTCATTCTTGATGGTTTCTTCCACATCACTAGCATTCTCTCTTGCTAACACAGTATACCCTTCACGTTGAAAGTGTGCCGCTAACTGAGTCCTGGTAATGGGTTCATCCTCTATCACCAGTAAAATGGCTTCTATCTCAGTCATTCATGCTCCGTTGTCGTTTGTTCTGCATGGATAATGCATATCTAGCTGTTTTGGCTTTGGCAGTTCATGCGCTTTAGTCATTTTTTTGCCGAAGATGGGATTGTTATTCTTTTCATGCTGCATTGTAGGTGATTCCCACAAAATATTATTAGCATTCCTCTAATTTCCTGCTGCCCATGTTATATCATACCTTAATGGACAATATGATTATCCCCTGGGACTCTTTATCAGAAGATGCGTTACTAGGGATCATTGAAGAATTTATTACTCGAGAAGGCACCGAATACGGCGCAGTTGAGCTTAGCTTGTCAGAAAAGGTCAGCCAGATTAGGCGCCAGCTTGAGCATCGCCAGGTGAATATTGTATATGATGCTGAGCTTGGCTCGGCATCACTAGTCGCCAGCGATGAAAATTAAAACAATTACTAGCGTTTTCATCGGTTTACAGTGCCGTTGATACCCATAATCTCGCCGCTCATCCTTTCTTACAATTTGCTTACATCTATCTTAACTGTCATTCATATAATTCTAGTAGAGACATAAATGCGTCTCACAGGTGTTTAGTCGCCAAGCCTCATTTCGTTTCTGTGGAAGTTGTCTTAACTGGCTATTTTTATTGAAATTTTTTCTTGTGGCTGCCCGTTATATTGGCTAGAATTTTGCCGGATCGTCATAATACTATTGCCGGATAAGTAAGCAGGGCGGAGATAAATGAACACCTTATTAGCAAAACGACTAGAAATGGTGAGTTCCCACAAAGTTCAGGGTGCTCATTTTTCGGAACGAGAGGGTAATGAAGGTCTGAGCAGGCGAGATTTTCACAAGTCAAAATTTGGCAAGGTAGCAAAGCTCATGTTTTTGGAAATGATATTTTTAGCTGCTATGGCACCAGCAATGGCGGTCGCTGACCCCAATATCCAGCTCGCCATGTCGGTCGCGAAAGAGGTCATTATTGAAGAGAATGGTCAAAATGTGACGCGTTGGATCGAAGCAGAAATTATAGAGCCAGGCGAAAAGCTCAAATACACGGTTACATATGTGAATGTCGGTGACGAGCCTGCAACAGAAATTAGAATTGAAAACCCAATCCCTGAACTGACAGTGTATGTTGACGACACTGCGCTAGGGGATGGGTCTAACATCGCTTACTCGGCAGATGGTGGTGAAAACTATAACGCCAGAGGCGACGTAACATACGAAGTGACAGTATTCGGAGGCGGTACGGATCGCCGAGTTGCAAGCGCTGATCGTTTCACGAATATCCGCTGGATGATAGAACAGGTACCACCTGGGAACTCTGGCGAAGTCAGTTTTCAGGTCGTAGTGCAATAGGTAGTGTAATAGGTAGCGTGTCCTAAACAGGAAAACCCTTCGTTTCGTGGCAAGCTGGCATGAGTTTTGAACAAAGAACTTGGATTCAAGCATAAAATACGGAAGTTTGAACTAATAACAAACCGAAAAAAGCCGAGGCTTAATACAATGAAAACTGAAGAATCAAACAGGGTTTGGCATATCGCAAAAGCGGGTATTGCTGTTGTCGTGCTCTTTTGTGCGAGTCAGTCTGCCTTCGCAGCTGCGACCGCTGCGACGCATATTGTCCGGAACACCGTGACGGTTGATTATCAAGATTTGGGCGCAAACCCGTTCTCCAGCACAGATTTTGTGGATATCACTATTGATCTGATAGAAGCTGCGCCAGATGCTGTGTTGAACGGCACGTTGACAGATGCATTGAATCCTGTGAGCCCTGGTGAATTACTTAGTATTGTTTATACAGTTACCAGTAATTCAAATGGTGAGGATGAGTACAGCTTGGATTCCGGTGCTGGATTAACGCTTGGTGCTGGCGTAGTTGCTACAGACAATTCTGTTGTGACTTTTGATCTTGGTGCTACATCGGCCGCTATTTCGGTTGCTGGAGTCGGCGTGTTTGAAACAGGGGATGTTGCTGCTGATGCTGGTACAGACATATCTGTTCCAGCGGATAGTGTGAATGCAGATGGTGATCTCAACGGTCTAGTTGTTGGCAATATCATTGTCCTCGACATGTTTGTAGGTGGAGACAATGTGTGCACGATCAATAAGATTGAAGACGGTGCTGGCGGTTTCGAAGCAAATGACGTTGTTATTATTGAAGTCGATAATTGTAGTCTGGCAGACGGTAACCTCGCAATCGGTGACCAGATTGGTGAAAGAATGGAAATCACGTTGACCGTGACAATTGATCCAGCATCACTTGCAGGTACTGTGACCGTTGATATGGATGTTGATTTCACTGGCGGTGCCGCTCCAACCGAAGTAGATGGCACAGTAATCACTGTCGTTCTTGCTGATTTACAGATTTATAAGTATGTTCGGAATATCACGCCAGCAACAACGGGCAACTCTGCGGGTAACGCTTGTTCAGCTCCCTTTGATTGTTTAACTATTAACGGGGGTGACATTTACTTTTCTTCCGGTGTAACGGCCCTACCTACAGAGCAACTTGAGTATATGGTGTTGCTGTATAACAACGCTGGTGATGTTCAAAACGTCATTGTGACTGACCCGTTTGTTATCTTTACGACTTACGATGCCAAGAGTGTTCAGGTTGTTCCCGATGGCACTGCACTAGATGGCGGGTTTACGTGTTCTGATGTTGCTGGAGCTGGTACATGTGATGTCACCGGAACTTTTTCAGCTAGCAATTCGGACGATAGCCTAGGGAACCCAACTGACTTTGGTGGTGTTGACGCTAACGTCCTACCTAGCGACCCGTCTGACGACATCATTACAGTATATGCCGGTCACAACGGTGCGAGTGCTAATGCGAGTGAGACAGGTACTGGTGGTGTGATTGATACCGGCGCAGTCTCAGTCGTTCGATACACAGTAACAATTGATTAATCGATAAACATATATAAGGTAAAATTATAATGAATCTGTTTAAGAAACTCGCAAATCTTGGGGTGGCACTAGGAGTGTTTGCGATGGCGAGCGCTGCATACGCAGTGACGCCTGCAAACTCCCTGTTGACCAACACAGCAAAACTGACCTACGCAGGTAATGCCACAGGCATTACTTCGGCGGTGTCTGTCACGATTAGCCTGGTGCCTGCGATAGTTTCAGGAACAACAACGCCCCCTGATATTAGTCTGGCTGGAAATCAGAGCTATCTGGGAAGTTATGTCATCGTATCGAATGCTAACGGCCCGGATGATTACACCATTACAACCGCGCTTAACAGCGTAGGTACAGTTACGGCAACGTCGGCGCCATTGCTTACCGTGATTAATGTGAATCTCGGAGCCACTGCTGCGATAGCACCTGTAACTGTCGGACCAGGGAATAATTTCATTACAGTTCCGTCTGATGGGTTAACAGATGGCAATGTCAACGGTATCAGCGCGGTAGTTGGCAATAACATGGTGGTGATCAACGGTACGACCTATACCGTATCTTCAATTGTTGATAATGCTACAGGAACCTCAACTATCACACTGTCAGTTGATTTGGTTGCTGATGTTGCTATAGGCGACGGTGTCTACGAGTCGATTACCTTTGACTCAACGATTGCGGATATTGGTGCAGCAGGGGGCGGTGTAAATGACGTTGTTGTACAAGTTAATGTTGAATCTGATACAAACACTGCGCTTGATTTCACAGACACAACTACAATTACTGTTGTATCGGTAGCTTTTACGAAGTATGTGAGAAATACAACTACACCCGCGGTGGGTGTAACGCCAATCACATATAATGGTGTTGATTACTATAGGTCTGGAATTTTTGCTGCACCTAACGAGTTGTTGGAATATTTGCTAGTTGTGACGACAACTGCAGCGGGGCTCACGAGTGCGGTTGCAGGTGATACTTTGCCTGAGTTTACAAGCTATGAGCTCACGACTACGCAGCTGAACCTAATCGCCGTCACCGACGGTACAGGCACTGTACCTGATCCAACATTTACACTCGATGCAACGGATACCACTAATGGTGGCTTGCTCCTTGATGACAACGGCGCAAGAACTGCTGGGACGCAGGGAACCGGTATTGTCGGCGCAACACAAACAGTTAATATTCTGTATCAGGTTCGCGTAGATCCATAAGCGCGAACATGTACTTCGACATTAATCGTAAGATTGAAAATAGATCGCAATGACTAAATGGCAACTCAATGTGGACATAGTAAAGCCATAAAATTCGGTGAAACCGGCTCTGCAAATGAGCTGGTAATTATTGGAATGGTTCAACGAGCGGCGAACACTCAGCGAAAGAAAAGAACGCCGAAAATATTGCAATTAGTACGTGAAGCCATGGCAATGATGATTGCCATGGCTTTTTTTATGGCAGCGCCAGTCCTATCGAAAGCTGAATTGCGTAATGGTGACCCGATGACTAATCGGGCAACCCTCAATTACGATGGGATTTCAGCGTCAATACCTACTTCTGTCGATGTTCAATTTCGTCGGGTGCAAGGTACTTCTGGACCCCCTACCGCAATCAACCTCGCTTGTGTCTCTGTCGAGGGTTGTACTGGTGCAGTGGTGGTCGAAAATACGCCCGGCCAGATACTCGCGTCCCTTGATGTGGTCGATATTGACCAGGTAGATGGTCATGTTTTATCTGTTGTTGAGGATATTCGGTTCGAAGTGGTCGATGGCAAGTTGAAATTGGTTGATGGCGAACAGATTGACTTTGAGCTAGATCCGACAATCCTGATCAAGCTGCGGGCGGTAGATAGAGATACTAACGAGTTTGACTTAACTGTCACAGTTGAAGTTCAGAATGTAAATGAAGAACCGTTTGACCTGGTGATCAGCAACAATTTTGTCCCTGCGGGTCAAACAGGTTTACCTATTGGTATTGTACTTGTTAGTGATATTGATACGGTCGATGAACATACCTTTGAAGTGATTGGCGATCCTCGATTCATTATAGTCGATGGCGTGTTGACTTTAGCTCCCGACGCTAGCCTAGATGCCGATACAAAAATATTGGTGACTGTGCTTGCAACCGACTCAGGCGGTCTCACGACTCAGACGGTTATTGAAGTCTCAACCGACCCCGCTGATCAAAAAACGGAACAGACGCCTGCGGTCATCGAGTTCCTCGCACAGAATCCTACTGGGACTCAATACAACATTGAGGCCTCAGCCTGCTCGGCCCCTGACATGTTTCTACCAGCGCCGGGTAGCGAAAATTTTAGCCGCAATGACGTAAGCGGCGCTCAGAAATTTGCAGTTGCTGATGCATATACGATTGGTGATGCTGTCGTTGTTTCGGTTACTGACTTAGATCAAAATTTCCGCCCATTGGTTAAAGACACCATTAGGGTGCTACTAACGGGTAATGCAGATGAAGAAAGTATCCTTTTGACTGAGTCAGAATTTGATACAGGCGTCTTCATTGGTTATATCGCGACAACTTCAGAATTAACGGCGAATGAAGATTGTATACTTTCTGTTGCATCAAGATTCTCTATCACCGTAACTTACACAGACCCAACCGATCAGCAGGATAGTGTTGCAACAGGAGTTTTCTTTTCACCCTTTGGTATCATTTTTAATGACAACACAGGGGAAACAGTAGACGGTATTATTGTTTCACTGATAGATGTTGCAACAGGTCTGCCGGCAGTTGTCAGGGGTGAAGGTCCAGTTTACGCGCCTTTTCCTTCCGCAGTTATAACTGGCGAGTCGCTAGCAGATAGTGCAGGGAATCTTATCGAAGTAGGTTCAGGCGAATACCGTTTTCCCTCTCTTGCAGCGGGGCGATACCGATTAGAAGTATTCAGTTCTCGTGGCTGGGAGCTATCAGTAAAGAGTGACCAGGAGCTTCAAGCACTTACCCCAGCCTCAAGCAGAGGTTTGGTAACAACCTCAGAAGGTCGGTACATTTTGGACGCCGCCTCCAGAGGAGTTGAGTTTGATTTAAGTCGCGGTTCACTGCCCAGAATCGATATTCCCTTGCGCCGAGTTCCACGCGAAATCGAACCTGCGATTGTGACACCGTCAACGATCCTATTTTTGCAATACAGTGCAAACCCGAATATAGGAACGGCTGTAGATGTTGGTGCAACAACTTGTGTCGGTGGCCAAAACCGGGAGGTTTCAGAGCCTCGCAATATCGATGTGCCAGTGCCCGGCGTTGTGAGCCTAGTACCAACCACCGTGTTTAAAGCAGGTCAGCCAATCTTTATAAAGGTAATTGACACGGATCAGAACAACAATACTAGTGTTCGAGAGAAAATTATAGTTCAGTTGGATGTTGTTGCCAGTGGGGACAGGGAGTTTTTGGAACTGACTGAAACGGGAGTAGATACTGGCGAGTTTATTGGCTACATACAATCCACGCAGGATGATTCCTCAACGGGTAGTTGTTCGTTGGGTGTCGTTCAAAATAATCCAATTAGAACGACATACATAGATGCATTTGATGAAACAGATGTATCAGACTCACTGGTAATGGTTGATCCCTTCGGAAAGTTGTTTAGCACCAAAGATGGCCGGCTAATCGACGGTGTTACCGTGACACTTATTGATACAGCGACGGGCGCGCCCGCGCAGGTTCTTGGTGACGGACCTTTCTTTGCAGACTATCCCAACCCTATTGTTTCAGGTTCACAAGCAACGGATGCTGGCGGTTTATTGTATGACTTCCCTACGGGTGAATACCGGTTTCCTTTCGTAGAAGCAGGCTTTTATCGGCTTGAAATTTCGAATGTGCCTGATGGTTTGACTGACCCTTCAGTGAGAAGTGATGAAGCGATTCAATCGATACCAGGTGCACCTTACCTGGTAGTCGCCGGCTCAAGAGGCGCTGAGTTTGAAGTCCCGGTTGGACCTGCGTTATACATTGATATTCCTCTTGATGAACCCGTCGGTGAGATTTTTATTAGCAAACGCGCAAATAAGGAAATTGCAGCGATTGGTGACTTCGTTCAATACGAAATCTCAGTTCAGAATAACGCGAGTTCTTCGGTTAACAATACCAATATTAGGGACATGCTACCCAAAGGGTTTCGTTATCAACAGGGCTCCCTTCGTATCGATGGAGAAGCTGTCGCCGCCCCAGTTATCAGTGCAGATGGTCGGGAAATGCTCATCGAATTACCTGATGTTGCAGCGGCGGTGATCAGTATTCGCTATGTGGTAGAAATCACGGCCGGCGCAGAGAAAGGCGCGGCATTTAATACTGCGACCGTCGTGGGTGATCTGGTCGCTTCAACCAATGTCGCAACTGCAAGAATTCTTGTCACTGATGATCTGTTTCGCGACAAAGCGATTCTGATCGGTAAGGTTAGTCTTGGGCAATGTAAGTTCGATGAAGACGGTGAAGAAATTCTTCTAGAGGACTCGAGTCATACAACTGAAGGTTCTTTGACCGGCGTGGCTGGTGTTAGGCTTTTCCTAGAAGATGGTAGCTACGTCATTACAGATGATGACGGCATGTGGCATATGGAAGGTATCGATGCTGGTGCTCATATCGTTCAACTCGACGTAGATTCACTTGAGAATCGCTACGAAGTGAGCCCTTGTAATGAAAATACTCGCTTTGCAGGATCCCCATACTCGCAGTTTGTTGATGTTCAGGGGGGCACCTTGTGGCGTGCTGACTTTGAGGTTCGACAAAAGGCGGATCCCGAGTCGATAATTTCGCTTGAACAATCGATTAAGGTTGATGACGAAGGCTTGTGGGTTTCTATACTCGCAAAAAATACCGGCAACGTGCTGCTAGACAAGGCGAGTGCAATTTACAACATACCTAAGGGATGGAAAATGGTTTCCGGCACGGCAATGCTCAATGGTGCGCCAGTCAGCGCAAGCAAATCGATTGTTGGCTCAGTATTTAATTTAGGTACGTTAACCGACGAGGCAGATCTACGTTTTGCCCTCGAGCCAAAAGTGCAGAAGAAAATTGAGAGTGTCGCGAGTAATGATCTTGAAGTTTTTCAACCGAAGTTTAACACCCGAAGTGCTGAGTTAAGTGAATCTGATCGAAAGTCCCTGGATTCAATAATCTCTAAATGGAAAACGCGCCAATTGGATGCCGTCACAATCGTCGGACATACTGATAATGTTGGTATTGCAGCTCAAAACCGGCAGCAGTACGCAAATAATCAAGTGCTTTCAGAAGCTCGGGCGAGATCAATTGCTGAATATGTTAGGCAACGGATTGTAATCCCTGATTTAAGGGTTTTAGGCGCTGGTGATCAATATCCTGTTGCTAGTAACGAAACTGCTGGAGGTCGAAGACAAAATAGGCGTGTTGAATTTCTATTGCAAGAGCGCGCTACTTCGCCGCAATCTCAGCACGTTGTGAATGCGGATGTATTAAATGGTCATAGCGCAGTTCGGTTGAGCTTTCGTTCGGCTGGTACTCCAAGGGGCAAAACTGCAATGAATAAATTGCCGTTAAATCGCCTGGTTGGTGGTTTTGATAAGTTAAATGCGACAGTTGAAGGCAAAGCTATCGGTAGTTGGGATGCGATGGAACTACTTCAAGATGACCTTGTTGCACGTGACCCATCGGTTCAGGGTTTTATCAACATTCACGATGGCGAACGACTGGGCCGCCCAGTTCGAGCAGTTAAACTAGATTTGGACAGTAAACTGAAGCCCAAATTATTCTTGGATGGCGTCGAAATACCCAGTGATAGAATAGGCTTCAGCATGGTTGATGATACGTCAGGCAAAACGCTCTATAGCTATATCGGCGTCAACTTTGGCGAGCCCGGCGTTCATACACTTAAGCTTCAAGGACTCGATAGTTTTGGTAATGCCAGGTTAGATGAGACCATCGATATAGTCAGAGTAGGGGACCTCTTTGATATTCGGGTGCTAGAAACATCTGGAAATATTGCTGATGGTCGCACGCCCGTTACCGTCAAATTATTGTTGACGGACAGAGACGGTGAGCCGCTAAACATCTCTCATACGCTAACGCTTGAAAGCCAAGAGTTACAACGTTTTGATCGAGACCTGAACCTGACTGATTTGTCTGAAATCAGTGACAATGACTATGTTACCGTCGCAGCGGATGGCACTTTAATATTTAACCCTGTGTCTCATAGCGGCCGGTTTACGGCTAGATTGATTTACGATGAGTTCGATCGCGAAATCGAAGTTTTTGTTGAGCCAGAAAAACGCGACTGGATTATGGTAGGTCTGGCCGAAGGTAGCGTCGCGTATCGAACATTGAACGGTAATATGGAAGCGCTGCGTGATGCCGATCTGGATGACGAGATAGCCACGGATGGTCGAATCGCTTTTTATGCAAAGGGGCAGGTAAAAGGTGAGTACGTTTTGACTTTGTCCTATGACACTGCGAAAGAAGACAATACTTTGTCTCAGGTAATTGATCCCAATAGTTTCTATACACTCTATGGTGATCGAACCTCGACTCAATTTGATGCCGCAAGTAGGGAGAAGCTGTATCTAAAGCTTGAGAAAGAACAGTTTTATGCCGTGTTTGGAGACTTCACCACTGGGCTTTCAACGACAGAGCTCTCAAGCTACTCGCGTTCTCTCACCGGCTTGAAATCTGAATATAAGGGCGACAAGTTTGAATTCAACGCCTTTGTCAGTGAAGTTGACCAAGCGTTTATTAAAGATGAAATTCGTGGAGATGGTACTTCCGGTTTATACAGACTTAACAGCACTGGGATTTTGGTTAACAGTGAAAAGATATCAATTCAGACACGCGACCGTTTTCGCAGTGAAGAAATTGTTCACACGCAAGATCTGACGAGGCATATTGATTACAACGTTGATTATGACGCGGGCACTATCTTCTTTAAGGCGCCGGTATATTCTCAAGACCCGGCTTTTAATCCCGTGTTTATTATTATTGATTATGAAATTGAAGGCGATGGCAAAGATAGGCTCAATGCAGGTGGACGTTTCGCCTACAAGCCCTTGGAAAATACTGAAATTGGCGCGACCTTGGTGAAGGAAGGTGTTGTTGGTCGAGAGACTGATTTGGTGGGGCTTGACCTTAAGATTGAACTTGGTGAGTCGACTGAGATACGCGCGGAAGTAGCGACCACAAATAGTCAGTTTGAAGATCAGGACGTTTCCGGAACAGCGTACCTTGCTGAGATAAGACATCGTGGGTCAGACGTTGAAGCGACAGGGTATATCCGTGAACAGGAAGGCAGTTTCGGTGTTGGTCAACAAAATGACAGTGAGTCTGGTACTAGAAAAGTGGGTGTTGATGCCAAATATCAGGTTGCTGATAATGTCCAACTAATCGGTGAGGCGTTCAGACAAACAGGACTTTCAACAGGTGCTAGGCAAGATGTGATTTCCAGTTCAGCACGATATCAAACCGATAACCTTAGCTTAAACTCTGGTCTGAGATCGGCGAAACTAGTGTCAAATGACGAGGCGCAAGTTTCTCATCAGTTGTTGGTCGGTGGTACCTATAGAATTTTAGACGGTAAGATGGGACTCAGTGCTAATGCTGATACACCGTTAGGCGGAAAGGGTGACGCTGCTAACTTTCCTAAACGTCTGAGAGTAGGCCTGGATTATAAGCTCACGGAGTCGATCACATTAAAGTCTGAACAAGAGTTCACTTGGGGTGACCAGGAGAATACTCAGGGTACACGTATCGGTCTATCATCCAAGTTGTGGGAAGGTGGAGAATTGGTGACCAATATCCAGCAAATAGATGAAGAAAACTCCCAACGGCTGGCTGCTGTGGCTGGTTTGAAACAGCGCTGGGAGATGAATGATCAATGGAGCTTCGATTTTGGTATTGATCGATCTCAAACGATAAAGTCTACTAGGGCTCCGCCCGCGCTTGAGGTCACCACGGTTTTCTCGAGTCCCAATAGTGATGACTTTACGGCTGCGACCTTTGGCTCAAGGTTTCGCAAAGAAGCTTGGGACTGGACTACTAGGTTGGAGTATCGTGGCGCGGATTCTGCTGACAAGCTGAATATTGTCAGTGATGTTATTCACAACCTTGAAGAAGGCAAACAGCTATTGGCGAAAATCGATTACCAAAAAAGCATTGGTGAAGCGACTACCGCAGCCATCACCGGGATTCAATTGGGTTACTCCTTTCGTCCCATAGACAGTCGATGGAGTCTCTTGAATCGTTTGGACCTTAGCCGCAGCAGTTCACAAGGCCAAGGTTTTGATGTGAAGTCTCAAAAAGTGGTTAACAATTTGAACGCTAACTATCTATTGGGAGAAGATACTCAAGTCGCATTTCAGTATGGCTTGAAGTATATAGTTGATAATTTTGATAACGACAAATATAGCGGTTTCACAGATTTGTATGGTGTGGAGCTACGCCATGATGTGAATTCAAAATGGGATGTCGGTTTCCAGAGTAGTTTCTATAATTCTTGGAATTCTGGCGTCTCTGACCAATCCTACGGTGTCTCAGTGGGCTATAACATGGCTCGAAATGTCTGGATGTCGCTGGGTTATAACTTTGATGGTTTTAGCGATGATGATTTTAGTGCCAGTGAATACACTGCTGAAGGCGTCTTCCTGAAGTATCGATTGAAGTTCGACCAATATTCCGCTAGAAGCTTATTCGATGATTGAGAATAAGCTTTTTCAGCTCCGCTTCTGCAATTTTAGGCGCCTGCCAACTGGGTGAGTTTACTTTCCGTACCGGCGGCTTAAAACTGATTACGTTTGAGTAATATATGCCTCACTTGATTTGATTTCTTGCAGCTCATTTGTTGCTCACGTAGCATCTCGCTTACGACTCAAGTAAGGTCTTCGTTTAGGTGGTTTTTAGAAGCGCTCACAAAAAGAAGCGCAACAAACAATAAACAACACAAAAGTCACAATAACAATAACAAAACCCAAGGTTATGAACCCATGAATAACACAGCTTTATTATTCACTGGCTGTCTCGTTTTCGGACTGCTGATTTCTTCCTGTTCCCAGGATGATGGAGCATCAAAGTCGATGGCTGCAGACTCTCAGGTCGGAGCCAAAGGCTTGGCCCCAACCGAGGCTGCCATTCGAAAAGCAACAGTCTCTCTTGATGGCAAGAGAATTGAGAATGCCGATGCTGAACCAGGCAATTGGCTCGCGCATGGTCGAACCTATGACGAAAGTCGCCATAGTCCGTTAAAAGAGATCAACGCAGACAACGTGAAGGATTTGGGTCTGACCTGGCATTTTGACACGGGAACTGATCGTGGATTAGAGGCTTCTCCAATTGTTGTAGACGGCATTATGTTCACCACAGGATCCTGGAGTGTTGTTTTTGCCAATGATGCACGAACGGGAGAGTTGCTGTGGGAATATGACCCGAAGGTGCCAAAGAGTTGGGGTGCTAACGCATGTTGTGATGTCGTCAATCGAGGTGTTGCTGTTTGGAAGGGTAGTGTATTTGTTGGCACGATTGATGGGCGTCTCGTTTCATTAGATGCAGCGAATGGTGCTGTAAACTGGGATATCAACACGATTGATCGCACTCGGCCATATACCATCACTGGTGCGCCCAGAGTCATAAAAGATAAGGTGATTATTGGTAACGGCGGCGCTGAATACGGAGTAAGAGGCTATGTGACTGCCTATGACACCAAAACTGGCAAGCAAGCTTGGCGTTTTTATACTGTGCCGGGTGATCCCGCTAAGCCTTTCGAGAATCCTTCACTTGAACTTGCAGCGAAAACCTGGACCGGTGAGTGGTGGAAGACCGGAGGTGGTGGCACTGTTTGGGATTCTATGGCATTTGATCCTGACTTAAATCTGCTCTACATCGGAGTGGGCAATGGTTCACCGTGGAATCAGAAAGTGAGAAGTCCTGGCGGCGGAGACAATTTGTTTCTGTCCTCTATTGTCGCGTTGAACCCTGATAACGGTGAATACGTCTGGCACTATCAGACGACACCAGGGGATACTTGGGATTACACCGCAACCCAACACATGATACTCACTGAGCTTGAGATCAGCGGCGAAACACGCAAAGTGATCATGCAAGCACCTAAGAATGGTTTCTTTTACACATTGGATCGTGTCACAGGTGAATTCATCTCAGCTAAGCCTTACATTCCGATCACTTGGGCAACCCACGTCGATCCAGAGACTGGCCGTCCCGTCGAAACAGAGAATGCAAGGTATCAGGCGGCGAACCCTTTGTCTTCGTTGACGCCCGATCAACAAATTGCTGCTTTAAAATCTATGAGTGGCGACGATATTGAAAAGGCCTTTCACAAGCCAAGTCCCTACGGTGGGCATAACTGGCATCCAATGGCTTACAACCCTGATACAGGGCTGGTTTACATTCCTGCGCTCGATATCCCATTTGCCTATGGTAATGAACCACAGTTTCACTATGAGGAAGGTCGTTGGAATCTGGCTGTTGATATTTTACTCAATGCCCCAGTTGGTGAGAAAGAAGTCGAGGATAAGATTGATGGCCTGGTTCGTGGCTACGTGTCAGCTTGGGATCCCGTCAAACAAGAGGAAGTATGGCGTATTCAGCACGCAGGTTCGTGGAATGGCGGTATGCTTTCGACCGCTGGCAATCTGATCTTTCAAGGAAATTCTGCCGGTGAAATGAGGGCTTATCGTGCCGACACCGGCGAGCAGTTGTGGAGTATGCCCGCGCAAACAGGTGTTATTGCACCGCCAATTTCTTACTCGGTAGATGGTGAGCAATACATCGCCGTGGTTGCTGGCTGGGGCGGCGCATTTCCACTCGCGGCGGGTGGTGCCGCAGAAAAGTTAAACCAAAAGAACAGAGGTCGCATTCTGGCGTATAAATTAGGCGGTACCGATAAACTGCCACCGATACCTGCAAGTGCTCCGATCCCAGCACCCCCCGAGCAAAAAGCGACAGTACAACAAATTGCCGACGGAAAAGTGATGTATCACAGATATTGTGGCGTTTGTCATGGTCCTGGAGTCAAAGGTGGTGGCGTACTGCCAGACCTGAGGCATATGCAGCCGGCAAAATATCTTGCGTTTAAAGAAATCGTAATCAACGGTTTGCTTAAGGATCGTGGAATGGTTGGATTCGCTGATGTGCTGACAGAGGAAGATGTTGTGGGTATTCAGGGCTACATTATTTCCGAGGCGCAGAGACTGCAGGAGGAATTGAAGTATCGGTAGCTGTATTGGCTTGACGGGTAAAGAACATTGACCTGAAACAAACGCTAAGCGCGGTTAGTTTTAACTCCGCGCTTAGTGAGTCAGTTCAAGCATTGTGATTTTCTCTCGGCCTTCCAGCATTGGCGTAATCTCAGAAATCACCTGTCGCCGTAGGTCCGAGTGAAACCAATTCTCCCAATCCTGCTTGCTGCTCCACTTTGACATGACGTATCTTCGGCTCGGATTATCTGAATCAACCAGCGATTCACCTGAAATACAGCCAGGGGCCTTGATGACACTACTCACGGTACGCTTGATCGTGCAGTCGTAGTAATGTTCCAATCCTGATGCAACAATTCGTTCTATCAGTACTCTAATCATAAAAATTGAGTAATTTGTAAAATTTGCCGCGATTATACTGATGGTAGATATAAAAGAAAGCCTATTAAAAAAGACGACTCATGGATATTGACCCGAATAAAATAGAAGTGGCGCTGGAAGTTGATGCTTCAGGATTACGTTGTCCTGAGCCATTGATGCTGGTGCGTAATAAAATAATGGACATGCAATCAGGGCAAGTGATTAAAGTTACCGCGACAGATCCTTCCACTTCGTGGGATTTTCCTAATTTTTGTAAATTTCTTAAACATGAAATGGTCCACTCATATACCGATGAAGCGCCATATTTGTATTGGATTAAGAAAAAATGAACAGTGCCGGGTACTACTTTGCTTATGGCAGCAATATGAACCCGGAGCGGGTCAGGTTGAGGCGTATGGCGATCAAAGGTTATATGAGTGGAACGTTGAATGGTTATCGGTTGGCGTTTAACAAGCGATCTACAATTATATCGGGTGCTGCGTCGGCAAATATTATGGTGTCTGCGACCAGTATGGTGGAAGGTGTCATTTACCAACTTGAGAATCTCACGACAATTGAATCTATGGATCCTTTTGAAGGTTACCCCGTAAGATACTCAAGGCATATTGTGCCCATAGAAACTCGGGAGGGTGTGCTTGAGAGTTGGGTTTATACTGCTAACGTAGATCATATAGAGGAGGGGTTAAAGCCTGCAAAGTGGTATTTGGATCATTTGTTGGCGGGAAAAGAGTATTTATCTGAACCCTACTATTCCGCGCTAACGCATGTAGTTCCATTGGCAAATACTGATACAGAGCCCGAATCCAAATTTACACCCAAATCAAATAATCGTGGGTGACGCCGAGCTCATCGCCCGAGCTTTTAATGCTGAATTGGGTGTTTATCACTTGGTTCGAATTATTGGCGGTGCGTCAGAACCGCTTTATCTGCCTGTCACTCAACATCGTTACTCTGCGGAGATTTATTTTCGAGAGGACTATGCCGCCAGCGCTCTTCATGAGTTGGCTCACTGGTGTCTGGCTGGCAAGAAACGTCGGGCATTAGAAGATTACGGATATTGGTATGATTCACAGCGAGACGAATTTCAACAGCAAAAGTTTGAGGCGGTGGAAACCAAACCGCAGGCAATTGAGTGGATGTTGAGTGTGGCTGCTGGTATCGACTTTAGAATAAGTAGTGACAATTTTGATATTGAAAAGTTGGATGTTGAGCCCTTCCGTGATTGTGTTAAGGAAAGCGTCTTGGCAATGATAAAAACGGGCTTGCCGGTTATCGTAAAAGTATTGGGAAGCTGTCTCGCGGATAAAATGCCCAACGGTAATGCCAGCTTTGATAGAGAATTTCACTACAGGAATCTACCAGATAAATAGAGAGAGGGCACAGAGTTCATGGGTGATTTGAGCGGATACAAGACACTAGTGGGTGCGGATCCTGCAGAGGACTATATCGGTCCGTTTTATTATAAAGAGCTCGAACCGGGCTTCGATTTTGCCTTTAAGGCGACTCAAAACCACTGCAATATGACGGGTATTGTTCACGGTGGTGTGCTGATGACCTTCGCTGATTATTGTTTGAGTATGGTTGCAACAGACGCATATGTCGAAGACTGTGTGACGGTGAGCTTTAACTCGGAGTTTATTTCTGCTGGTGAGCTTGACCATATCATTAACGGTGCTGCTAGGGTCACGCTAAAAACTGGGTCGATGGTTTTTGTTCGAGGTGAAATAACTCAGGGGGAACAGATATTGATGACCTTTAGCGCGGTTGCAAAACGGTTACGGAAAAAAACTTGAAACCAGAAAGACTAGCGAAGAAGCTCAACATCGGTTTGATTATAAATCCGGTCGCCGGCGTCGGTGGCCCTGCTGGGTTCAAGGGAAGTGACGGACCTGAGCTTTATGAAGTAGCCTCAAATATGGGTTACAAAAGTATCGCTCACGAGCGAGTATCGCGCGCGCTTTCTGTCTTGCTAGCGCGTGTTGAAGACTTCAAACTAGTGACAGTCTCAGGGAAAATGGGTGCCGAATTGTGTCGCCAACTATCGGGAAGTCATCCCCAATTGGAATTCGACGTCTGCTACGACACCGGTATTGAAGGATCTAATACCGAGGTGTTTCATACCTTCGAAGCAGTGAAGCATCTCCGAGCCTTGGGTTTGGATATTATTTTATTTGCCGGGGGGGACGGCACCGCGAGGAATGTTCTTGATGCACTAGGCTTGCAGGCTGATCAGTTGGTGCTGGGCATTCCGTGCGGCGTAAAAATGCACTCTGGTGTTTTCGCAGTGAGTCCAGAGGCTGCGGGTATTGTGTTGCAACAGTTGATTGAAGGTGAACTGGTTAGTGCCGTGCAGGGTGAAGTGCGTGATATCGACGAAGTAGCTCTGAGATCTGGAAAAGTGAATTCGCAGTACTACGGCGAATTGTCGATTCCCGAGCAGCACCAATACGTGCAGGCAGTTAAGCAAGGTGGGCTCGAGGTAGAAGGTTTGGTGCTGGATGAAATAGCGTCGTTTGTTATTGAACAGATGGACCCTTCCGTCACTTATATTATTGGCGCAGGTACAACGACCGCAGCGATTATGGAAAAACTAAAGTTACCTAACACACTGCTGGGTGTTGACGTTATTGATGAGGGGCGGGTCGTGTTGGCGGATGCCTCAGAACAGGAATTGTACCAATACATTGATAAAAAGCAGATGTCGCAAGGCGCAAATGTTGAGTTGCCAATCACCAAGCTGTTACTCAGCCCCATTGGCGGTCAAGGACATTTGTTCGGTCGCGGTAATCAGCAGCTTAGTGCCCGAATTCTCAGTCTGATTGGGCTGTCGAACTTTATCGTGATGGCGACTAAATCAAAGCTAGAAGCGCTTGCTGCTAAGGAGCATTCTCCGGCGAGTAACAATTCCTCCATCGGTCTTGAGTCTTCAGAGACACCTTCAAAGACGAAGGGAATTCGATTGCTTGTCGATACGGGTGATCTCTCATTTGATCGAAGCCTCTGCGGTTTAATTCAAGTTGTTACCGGATATGAAGATGCGGTGATTTGCCGATTGGCGCTGAACTAGTTCGCATCCGAAACACTAGATTGTCAAGATATGGGTGATCACTTTGTTAATCGCGATCGATGACGCGGAGCGTAATGCTTGGCGAAGTTGATTGATCACAAGCTTGCGGTCTTCCAGCAGAGAAGGGCTGAGAACCTCAGTTTGTGCAATCGAAACTAGCTTAGTATCGTCGACGTTTAGTACGGTAGGTTCGACGTAGATGGTTCCAGCCACTTCAGTCAGTTTCAAAAACGCTTTGTGAGTCAACGTTGCTTGATCGACGCCATCTTGTCTTATGGTACTCGAATATCGGATGTAACCTTCCTCGGCGAGCCAAAGCAGAGAATAGAATCCAGCAGTATACTCGGGGCTATGTAAACCGTATTCGTCGGGTTCATCTATGCCTGCAACGTTATCAACATATATAGCAGTCTTCGAGGGAAAGCTGGTGTACAAAATGCTAAGCGTCCGCGCAATATGTCGATAAAAATTCTCGATGTTTATGTCTGCCATTATGCGCAACCCTTTATCGCAGGTAATTCAAATATAGTTATTAGGAATCTCGGTGATTATAGCGAGATAACTTCAAATTGTAGACCTATGGATGAAGCCAAGTCAGCCAAAGCAATGACGATCATATTTTGTTAGCATAGGCGTCGGAAGAGACAATAAAATGACTGGTTGTTTGAATCTCAATGACATAATATGTCGGGTTACTGTAATTAAATGATTGTTACAAAGAGTTGGAGGCCATGCTGATGGATCCATACACCAATATATCTCTGCTTATACCTTTTTCGGTACAGAGGACCTTACGA
>JBLHWY010000044.1:0-38691 GCA_047629195.1 Candidatus Azotimanducaceae bacterium | reverse complement strand
GTTTTTCGACTCTGGTTCGTAGGCCCTTTTTTCTGGATAGGATCGCTATTGCTTTACAAGCTAGTGTCGGTATATTTGCTTGAATCAGCGTCGGTTTCTGATCGATTCTGTGCATGCTGAAAAAAAATCATGAAAATGTGCATTTATAGAAGGAGATACCAGTTGGCTATTAAAACACTTGGAGATATTACGCGAGTCCACCGAGCAACAGTGCCGAAGCAGATAGCACTTCATAGCAATCGGGACGCTAGAGAATGGACCTATGAATCTCTTGATATTGAATCGTGCCAATGTGCAAATGCACTGATTGCGATGGGTATTGGAAATCAAGACAGGGTTGCCTTTCTGGACAAAAATGCCCCTGAATATTTCACCTTCTTATTTGGCATCGCTAAACTCGGTGCAGTGTCGGTAGCGGTAAATTGGCGTTTGGCGGCGCCTGAGATGGAATACATCCTTAATCACAGCCAAGCCAAGGTGTTGTTGATCGGCGAAGAATTCCTAGGTCATCTCTCGGAAATGGACTTGGAGCTTAAAAATATTGTGGTACTGGGAGATCCCGGCGATTCAGGGTATCCAACCTATGAACAATGGATCGCTGGTCAATCTGAACAAGATCCCAATATTGAAGTTGCCCCAGAAGATACCTGTTATCAGCTTTACACGTCTGGCACAACGGGCTTGCCGAAGGGTGTTGAAACAACCCACGATAATATGATCTCCATGATGAGTAACGGTCTTGCGCCGATAGGATTTGATTCAAGAGCGATTAACCTTGTATGTATGCCGTTGTTTCACATTTCCGGCAGTGGTTGGGGCGTGATAGGGCTATATAGTGGTTGCAAATCTGTGCTCCTTCGAGATGTCGATATGCAAGAGATTCTTCAAGTGATTCCTGCGCATGGTGTAACCCACACAATATTTGTGCCCGCAGTGCTGCAGTTTTTGCTAGCGCAACCTAACATCGATGAAATTGATTTTTCCTCTCTGCAGTCCGTGACCTATGGCGCTTCTCCCATCACCGAAGAGGTATTGGTGAAGTCCATGAAGACCTTTAAGGCAAAGTTTTTTCAGGTTTATGGCCTGACAGAAACAACAGGGGGTGTAACCATGCTTCACCCGGATGAACATGATCCCGGTGGTCCCAGATCAGATTTTTTACGTTCGTGTGGCAAAGTGATTGAGGGCTCGGAGCTGAAAATTGTTAATCGGGAAAATGGCGAAGATATGCCCGAAGGCGAGGTGGGTGAAATTTGGATTCGAGGCCCTCAAGTCATGAAGGGGTATTGGCGAAATGATGAAGCAACCACGGAAAGCATAGATGATGACGGTTGGTTTAAGTCTGGTGATGCTGGATATCTGCGTGAAGATTTTCTGTTTATTCACGACAGGGTTAAAGACATGATTATTTCCGGTGGAGAGAATATATACCCTGCAGAAATAGAAAATGTCTTAATGAGTCATCCGGCAATAGCTGATGCAGCTGTTATTGGCGTGCCAGACGAGCGTTGGGGAGAAACAGTTAAAGCTATCGTTACTCGGGTTTCTAGCGACGAGGGCAATGAGCTGTCTGAAGATGAGGTATTTTCTTACTGTCGCAAGAATCTGGCAAATTATAAATGCCCGACATCAATCGACTGGATGGAAACGATTCCAAGAAACCCTTCGGGCAAAATCCTAAAAACTGAATTGCGCAAACCTTACTGGAAGGATATGAAACGCAATGTCTCTTGATATATGATTTCCTGAGCCCCTCTTACCTGAAACGTTGCTACCTGAAACACTGTTACTTTAAACGTTGCCAGATGAATGCTGATTGGAAGCTGTAACGATTAGATATCTGATATAAAAGCTGCGAGAACTTTATTGAATGAATCGGGTGTCTCAAAGTAGCTACTGTGACCCACGTCTCCAAGGTTTTCGAATGTTGCACCGTTTAACGTTTCAGCCAACGATTGGAGAAATTCGGCCGGAAACAATATGTCGAGATTGCCAGTGATAAACAATGTTGGAACGCTATAAGCTTGCAGGCTATCTGTGTTCACTCCCAGTTTTGCTGCGTTTATTTTTTGTGGAATTACGGCATTATCTATGCCATTAAATGCGCTGATCATTTGGTAAAGTAGCGCACCTTCAGGATTCTTTTGTGGATAGTCATAGGCGAGCGCAGGTGAAGATTCGGCACCTATAGCCGTCACCTTGCGCGCGACGTCTTGGGGGTCATTTACAGCACTAGGATGAAAGAAGACGCCAGGGGTATGGCTCATAATTAGAGCGTCGACTTTATCGGGGTGACTGATGGCAAGCTGACTACCGGTCCAGCCTCCCATAGATTGACACACAAAAATTGCGGACATGATCTTTTCCTGTGACATGATGGCTAATATGTCATCTGGAAACTTGGCTGGGTCAAAGTCATCTACAGTACATTTTGATCGAGCGAAATAGCGATGATCGAATGTCACGATCCTAAAATCGCCCCCGAACCTTACAATCTGATTAAACCAAATTGCAGCGTTACCACCCATACCATGTGCGAAGATGATGGTGCGCTGAGCATTGGGGTTGCCGTGCATTTCATAATAAATATCGATGCCGTGGCTTCGAGCAACTGTCATTGGTTTATCTCTGTTTAGCCGTTGTTTAACGCAGACTTTTGTCGACAAGCCCTTGTTCCCTGCTTACCTGCAAGTGCGTGAGTGTTCTATCGGTACTTTTCATTCGCCAGCTTAAAAGTTTCTTAGCGTACTGCGCGACGAGTTCTGGGTTTTCTGGGGCAATGTTGTTTAGTTCTTGTGGGTCAGCCATCAAATCAAACAACAATTCGGGCAGGTTAGCAAAATGTACGTATTTGTAATTATCATCTCTAACAACATTTAGGCAAGCTTCCTCCATATCGAGTGCTAGTTCGCCTTCTGAAGGGGTATGTCGAAAGTCATATTCGAAGTTCACGGCATCACGCCAACCTTCCAGTTGGGACGTGACAAGTTGAGGTACAAGCGAATACCCGTCACACTGGCGCGGTGTTGGTACTCCGAGTGTTTCCATAATTGTTGGGAAAATATCAACATGTTCTGTGAACTTTTCACATCGACCGGGTTTTGTCGTTGGTGAACAAATGATCAGAGGTATATGGAAAGATTGATCGAAGAAACCAGCCTTGCCATACATCCAATGATCTCCCATCTGTTCGCCGTGATCCGAAGTGAAAATAAATAGTGTGTTTTCCCACTCATCTATGGATTTCAGCTGTTCTACGAGTCGGCCCATATTGTCATCTACTTCGCTCATCAAGCCGTAATAACTTGCCTGGAGTTGGCGATGTTTTGTCAGATCTTCATGGCTCTGAACCCGCGGCGTCGCAAGATGCTCTCTTAGCCAGGGATGAGCTTCTCCCTCACTTTCTGTTGATTCCTGTCGAATGGGCAGCGGTAGATCTTCGAGCGGATAGAGGGAGTTATAGGGTTTCGGTGCGACCCAGGGTGGATGTGGCGCTCGCAGTGAAAGGTGAACACACCAACCGTTTTTGGCATTTAGGGAATCCTGTCGAAATGTATCTATGTAGTCGATGACTCTGTCGGTCAAATAGTGAGTATCAGTGTGAGTTTTATCTATTGCCAGCGGATTCGGCGTCTGACGATTTCTTACCTCATCGTTGCTATCGGTTGAAATAGTTGAACTAGCTAAAGAAGCTGTATCTCGAAGTGCGTATATAGCGCCATCGACTGCTGGCAGATCATAGCCTTTTTTCTGCAGAAATTTTCGCCAGTCAGGGCATAGCGTGCCCATGTCGACGATAGGCCTCATACCAGGAAGAATACCCTCATCATTCTTAAGTCTGGGGTCGTCTAGCGGAATATTGCGCGGGTCTGGCGAGGTGTGTGTATAGCCAAAGAGCACAGGGTCATAGCCTCTGCTGCGTAATTCCAGCGCCCAATTTGTGAAGCGGTCGTCCAGTGGTGTGCCATTGGTCCCTGATCGATGGTTATGCAAGTACAAACCGGTGTGTAGACTTGCCCTGCTTGGACCGCAGGGCACCGCATTAGTATAATGTTTGGTGAATTGCATACCTTCTGCGGCAATTGCATCGAGGTGCGGCGTCTTAACTACCGGGTGATTCATGCTTGAGAGGCAGTCCCCTCGCCATTGATCTGCGGTAATGAACAAAACGTTTTTGATACTCATTCTCACAGTACCGCAAGCAGTGCTTTCGTGTACTCCGTGGTGCTTGCATGACCACCTAAGTCTGAAGTGATGCTCTTACCTTCGCCAATCACTTGCCGAATTGCGCGTCGTATTTTTTCAGCGTCGCTTATCATTTCTAGGTGATCTAGCATCATGGCGGAAGCCAGTAAAAGTGCTGTTGGGTTGGCAATATTTTGACCGGCAATATCTGGCGCACTGCCATGTACTGCTTCAAATATACCTTTGTTGTCACCGATATTCGCGCCCGGAGTAAGACCTAAGCCGCCAATGAGACCAGCACAAAGGTCTGATAGAATGTCGCCAAATAAGTTGGTTGTGACGATGACATCGAACCGATGTGGGTTCATCACCAACTGCATAGCACAGTTGTCGACGATCATTTCCTGACACTCTATTTCAGGAAAATCTGCGGCGACTTCTCTGGCGACTTCTAAGAACAAGCCAGAGGTTGATTTCATAATATTAGCTTTGTGTACGACGGTCACTTTTTTTCGGCCGAGGCGGCGCGCTAGATTAAACGCATATTCTAAGACACGGCGGCTTCCCCTTCTGGTCACGACGCTTTTCAATTCTGCTCTTTCTCCGTCTTCGCTACGGGTTTGACCGACACCGGAATAAAGCCCTTCCATATTCTCTCGTACAGTCAGTATGTCGATGTCGGAGTAGCGAGTTGTGGCTCCAGGAATAGACAGGGCCGGTCTTACATTGGCGTACAGGTCGAAATGTTGCCGTAGCGATACATTGACCGAGGTGAATCCCCGACCAATAGGCGTCGTAATGGGCCCTTTTAATGTGGCTACATTGGATTCAATCTTTTCAAGGGTCTCCTCGGGTATGAGGTCCAACCCTTGTTGCAATGCGGGTCCTCCCGCCAGCGCCATATCAAAAGTTAGGTTAGTTCCAAGGCTGGACAGGATTTCGAGGGCCGAGTCCATTATTTCTGGTCCAATCCCGTCGCCGGGAATGACCGTAATTTTTGTTTCTGTCATCTGATTTTGATCTACTTAAAGTGAGTTTAGGTCCGTGAGTTTGTCGAGATATTGTAACATCAACTGTAAAGCGCTACCGGCAACTCTGATGATGGTTATGAGATAGTCAGGGGCAAGCGTGTGTGATACGTTTATCTCACTAATTTTGTGAGAGCATATGATATGAAAACACAGGCTGCAGTTGCCTTCGGCGCCGGAAAACCCCTTGAAATTGCACAGGTCGATCTTGACGGTCCGAGAGCTGGAGAGGTGTTGATTGAAATTAAGGCAACGGGGGTTTGCCACACTGATGCATTCACCTTATCCGGAGATGATCCAGAGGGCGCTTTCCCCGCCATTTTAGGTCATGAAGGCGCGGGTATTGTTGTTGAGGTTGGTGAGGGTGTTAAAAGCCTTAAGGTTGGAGATCATGTTATTCCACTTTACACACCCGAGTGCAGGGAGTGTGATTACTGCCTGAACCCCAAAACTAATCTGTGCCAAGCAATTCGAGAAACGCAAGGGCAGGGCGTGATGCCAGATGGAACCAGCAGGTTCTCCTTAGATGGTAAGCCCTTGTTGCATTATATGGGGTGTTCTACATTCTCAAATTTCACTGTGATGCCTGAGATTGCAGTCGCGAAAATTCGCAAAGACGCGCCATTTGATAAGGTGTGTTACATCGGCTGTGGCGTGACAACGGGTATTGGTGCTGTCGCTTTCACTATGGGTGTCGAAGCGGGGTCAACCGTCGCCGTATTTGGCCTTGGCGGGATTGGGCTCAATGTTATCCAGGGCGCAAAGTTAGTCGGTGCAACGCGAATCATTGGTATCGACATTAATGCTGACAAAGTGCCTTTGGCGACAAAATTTGGCATGACTGACTTTGTTAACCCTAGAGAGCACAAAGATATCGTTTCCACATTGATCGATATGACCAATGGCGGCGTTGACTATTCGTTCGAATGTATTGGGAATGTGAACACGATGAGACAAGCGCTCGAGTGTTGCCACAAAGGTTGGGGCGAAAGTTGTATTGTCGGCGTTGCTGGAGCAGGGAAAGAGATCTCGACCCGGCCGTTTCAGTTAGTTACAGGTAGATCCTGGCGTGGTACAGCCTTCGGGGGTGCGCGTGGTAGAACTGATGTCCCGAGAATTGTCGATTGGTATATGGACGGAAAAATTAACATCGATGATCTGATTACACACACCATGCCGTTGAATGAAATAAATACAGCATTTGACTTAATGCACGAGGGTAAAAGTATTCGTTCGGTTGTGTTGTACGACAATTAGGACACTGATAGCAGGAGCCTAAATTATAATTACTTGAATCAATGAAGCAGGAATTTACCATGGCAAGAAAGTTTATCGATCTTTCAATCTATCTGGAAAATGATGTGATATCAGACCCGCCAGGGGCAAGGCCTAAGATTAAATACATAGACCACAAAATGTCGGTGGACTCCCTTGTCTCATTTTTCCCTGGTTTGAAGGGGGAAGACCTGCCGGACGGTGAGGCCTGGGCAGTTGAGCAGATTCAACTAAGCACGCACAACGGAACGCATTTAGATGCGCCTTATCATTTTCATTCAACGATGAATAACGGTGAGAAGTCTGCAACGATAGATGAAATTCCGCTCGAATGGTGTTTTCAGGAAGGTGTAAAGTTAGATTTTCGGGATAAACCCGATGGCTACACGATTAGTGCAAAAGATGTTGAGAGGGAATTGGATAGAATTGGCTATACACTTCAGCCCCTTAATATTGTTGTGGTTAATACAGCCGCTGGTGCAAGGTATGGCCAAGATGATTATGTGTCTGCAGGGTGTGGCATGGGCAGAGATGCCACAATGTTTCTGTTGGAGCAAGGCATACGCGTGACCGGCACTGATGGCTGGAGCTGGGATGCGCCGTTTGTGCACACAAATGAAAAGTATCAAGAAACTGGTGATGCGAGTCTCATTTGGGAAGGTCATAAAGCTGGTATGGAAATTGGGTATTGCCACCTTGAAAAGCTTCACAATCTCGAATCTTTGCCGGATTATGGATTCACTATATCTTGTTTTCCTCACAAAATTCGCGCGGCTTCTGCCGGTTGGACGCGAGCGGTTGCGATACTCGAGGAGTAACTTTTACATTACTACAATCGGTCAACGAAATGTCTTAGGGCCTCGGGGTTAGCCAACGCATCGGTATTTTTAACTTGTTCTCCGTGGATGATTTGACGAACCGCAAGTTCGACGATTTTTCCACTGATTGTTCTTGGGATATCGGGTACTTGGATGATTTCAGCGGGGACATGTCGTGGTGTTGTCTCCTCCCGAATTGTCTTTTTAATGGTTGCAATGAGGTCGCTATCTAATATCAGGTTTGGCTTGAGGACGACAAATAGAATAACTCGGATATCGTCTTGCCAGTTTTGCCCGACGCAAATACTATCAACTACGTTCTCGATTCGCTCTACCTGACGATATATTTCTGCGGTCCCGATTCGTACGCCACCAGGGTTGAGAATCGCATCAGATCGTCCGTGAATAATTAGTCCGTTGTTCGCCGTGATTTCTGCAAAATCTCCATGTGCCCAGATATTGGGAAAACGAGTAAAATATGCCTCGTGGTATTTTGACCCATCTTCATCATTCCAGAACCCTATAGGCATTGATGGAAAAGGGCTTTTGCAGACTAGCTCACCTTTTTCCTGTTGTAAGGATTGCTGTTCATCATCGAAGACATCAACATCCATACCGAGTCCCATGCATTGTAATTCTCCCGCGTAAACTGGCAGTGAAGGATTGCCTAAGGCAAAGCATGAAATGATATCGGTTCCGCCCGATATTGAAGACAAGCAGAGATCACTTTTCACATCTTGATAAACGTAACGAAAGCTTTTATCTGACAGCGGAGAGCCAGTTGATAATATAGTGCGCAGGCTATCTAGAGTGTGTGTCTTGCTGGGCTTAATGCCTAGTTTGTCAATTGAAGCCAGGTATTTAGCGCTTGTTCCGAATATGTTGATTTGTTCTTCGTCTATCAAATCCCACATAACCTCAGGGTTAGGATAGGTCGGTGATCCGTCATATAGGATCAACGTTGCTCCTGACGCCAATCCTGACACTAACCAGTTCCACATCATCCAGCCACAAGTGGTGAAATAAAACAAACGATCCAGTGGCTTAACATCAGCGTGTAATTGGTGTTCTTTCAAATGCTGAATGAGTGTCCCGCCGGTACCGTGAACAATACACTTTGGCGTACCCGTCGTTCCTGATGAGTACATGATATATAACGGGTGATTAAAGGAAACCTGGGCGAATACGATGTTTCCTTCAGACTGTTTTTCAATTATTTCCGAATAATAATGGATGCCACAATTAAGCTTACGGTGTAAGTTATCTGCGATCGCTTTTTGTTCGACGCTGCCGGAATCAAGTGAAGTCACCAGAATAAGATGTTCGATTGATGGCACCTGAGTGCAAATATCCTCAATTGTTTTTAGGGTGCTAATAAACTTCCCGTTGTACTGATACCCCGTGGTGGCAATAAGCACTCTTGGCGTAGTTTGACTGAATCTATCGATCACTCCATTTGTACCGAAATCGGGCGAACAGGAAGTGAACACGCAACCCAACGTTGTGGCGCTCAGCATCGTGACAACAGTTTCGCCAATGTTCGGCATATATGCAGCGACTCTGTCGCCAGGTGCTAATTTGAAATCTCTAAATTTAGTAGACAGTGTATGAACTTGAGCCAATAGTGCATCTCGGGTGAGCGTGTGGCGTTCACCGTTTTCAAACCGTGAAACTATGGCAAGCCCATCACCGCGATGCTTCAACAAGTTCTCTGCGAAATTAAGCCGTGCATCGGGGAAGAATTTGGCGCCAGGTAGTTTTTCACTGTCTATTAGGATTCGTTCTGAACCTGCGTCACCAACTATTCCGCAGTGCGTCCAAACGGCGCGCCAAAATTCCTCTTTTTTTTCGATGGACCAGCGATGCAGCGTATTGTAGTCGTTGGGTGTGCCAGCTTTGTTAGCGAACTCCGTTAAGTTTGTAGAGGTAATCTGCTCCGGTGTTGGCTGCCACAGAGGTTGGGTCGGGTTGTTTGTGATCATAAGGGTTTTGCCAGGTTAGAAGCATTAAGCCATCGCTCGGTAATGTTGGATAAACCAAGTAGTCTCAGCTTCTTGATCGGCAATTCTAGGCGCTATAGTTACGAGTGAAACGTTTGAGTTGGTTGTATTGGATCATGGATCGAATTTCGTTGACATAAACCATGCCGCGTTCCGAGTAGGACACAAGCCCCGTCGCCAGCTTATCACCATACACTCGAATGTGCTGTTGTCTGGCGTTTGCCCGCATTGAACGGAGGTCAGCGTAAGCGAAGTGGGAATTTATTGTACGAATGTAGTACCTCACACCTTCTTCCACTGAATCGAAAGTAGCGACCTCATGCGTGCGATTGTTGTCTCGTCGAGAGGGTGTCATGCCGCATCCTCTGTTAAAACACCATATTCCAAAGAAATTATTTCCTTCGCGTGCAAAGCGAGACGTGCCCCAACCTGATTCTTTAGCAGCCTGTGCGAGTACCAGCGATGCAGGCACAATATCAGCGCGAATCAACATTGCATTGAGGCGTCTCTTAATACTGCTTGCTCGCTCAAACTGAGGCGTATCGGCTCTTTGCTGTGATCTAGGTGGTTTTCGTAAGTATCGGTTTCGTTTGACAGCGTATCTATTCTCAATTCGATTCAGCGCCCCAAGTTCGTCATCGGAGGGGTAAATGCCATGATCGATATTCTTTAGGAGTGCCGAAAGCCATTTCCTCTCGAGTATGACTTCCTGGTTGGCGAGATGAATTTTAGGTAACAGGTACTCATAGAAAGCCTGCTTCTTAGCCTGAGTATCTCGGAATTGCGTGAAATTTGGCGGCGTGTAGCCACTGGCATTGCCAATAACAACTGGGCGCGGGTGAAATACGTGAACATCGGCTCTAGACATCATGCCTAAAGCTGAAGACGATTGACTAATTGGAGATTCCGTTAGCGCGTTCTGGACGGAAGAAATGCCGGATTGCGGAGCATTACGATTCGTCATTGATTGATTCAAGCAAGCAATGCAGATGAGTACTGGAATGATCAGGATAAATGCTGGAATGCGAGAAGTTTGCATTGGAGCGGCTCATTGCGAGAGGAGTGGTAATCTTAAGTGAAAAATGAAGGAATCTCCATATTTAAATTCCAAAAGTTGTTAATTGCGTCAAATATCTTTAGGTTTTACTATGGTAAATCAAATAAAAACAACAAGATAAAGCACTTCCAAGCCTTGCCTCTGTTCATGATGCTTATGGGTACAAAAATGAAGAATTCTACGTTATTGTGCAGCGAAAGCCTCATCTAGCCTAAGTTCTTCGCGCATAAGGTTCATTCGGTTTTCTAGCCCCGACATCATCGCAATAAAACCCTGATTGAGAATTAACTTAGAAAGCGCAGGTTCGAATGCAGGTCGCCAGTGTTGCCGCCAGCCTTCATCAACGGCGCGCTGAAGATGAATTAGCGCAAGCCTTGTGTCCCCGTTCATTTCAGCGACCTCTGCTCTAATAAATCTCAGTTCTGGATCAATATTCCCGCCTTTTGCGATGACCTTACCAATGGCGGATGAAAGCTTGTGAAGTTGAACTTTGAAGTCTGGGTGCTTTGTCACCTTCATTGCATGAAGCAGGGCTACTTTCGCGCCGGTTGATTGAGCGGTCGAATCTAATTCGCTGAAGTCCCATAACTTTTCGAGATGGGCATTCGATTGTTGCCAAATTTTCAGCGCTAAGTCAGGATTGTCTGTCAAATACGCCGCCTGAATTGCTCTATACCAGTCTTGATCAGACTGCTTTGGGTTATTAATGATTTTTTGTAGGTGTACTTTCGCTTTGCTTTCAGCGCCTGCTGCGGCATATCGCGAAGCGAGCAAAAGTGATATTTCACTGCTCTGAGCGCTATTCTTGTCAGCGGTCACCTTTGATATCCAATAGTCTGCAGTCTCGAAGTTGCCAAGGTCTATGTACCGTTCGGCTAACTTTGCTGCGACCTCTGGACTTGGGTTTAATTCATAAACCCTCTTGTATTGGTTTATGGCGTCAGACAGTCGCCCCCGATGCTCGTAAATTCGAGCAGCAAGTTCATAAGCGTTAGGGTAGAACGGGTCGGCGTCAACGATTCGGCCAAAAATATCCATCGCTTCTGCTGCACGACCTTGATCTATAAGGATTTGAGCCACATTGTATCCGGCTACAGGTGACCTTGGGTCCAACTCGTAGGCGCGCTTAAAGTATTTCAGTTTTTCCCCCTGCTCAGCTAGCAAGTTGCCATACCACAAAGCTGCATTAGCGTAGTTAGGGCTGATATTCATTGCTTTTTCTAAGGCTTGCTTGGCGTCCTCTATTCGATGCTTTTCGAAATATAGCAAGCCTTGGCTTGCCCATGCATGGCCAAAACCATCATCAATCAACAACGCTGCATCGATATACTTTTGCGACACAGAAAGCGCTGACATATCGAGATAGCCGTAACTGACCAGTAGTGTATTTGCGTCTGCGTATCCAACATATGCATGGGTGTAATTCTCGTCCCCGTCTATTGCTCGTTGGAAAAATCTGCGCGCATCCAACATAGAGGTATGTGTTCTTTTGGCAAGATCAGCTTGTCCCATGCTATAGGCAATCAAGGATTCGGGGTTTTTTGATTGCGAAGTTGCTAGTCGATTTTTATCTTGGCCGAGTAGTTTGATTTCAAGACTCTGGGTAACTGAATTGGCAATCTCATCCTGAATTTTGAAGATATCTTCAAAATCTCGATCATAAGTTTCCGTCCACAGGTGGATACCAGATTTCACATCGATTAACTGGGCTGTCACTCTAATCGTATTTTCTACATCATTTCGACGGACACTGCCTTCGAGTATCGTTGCAACACCTAATTCACGACCTATATCTTGAATTTTTCGACTGACGCCTTTATAGGCAAAGGATGACGTTCGCGCTGCTACTCTTAGGTCAGCAATTTTTGCTAATACATTCAATAATTCTTCTGTTAGACCGTCTGCAAAAAACTCGTCGCTTTTTTGCGTGCTGAAAGAAACAAAAGGAAGCACCGCAATGGATTTCTCAAGATCAACTTCGGCATTTGAGACAGACCTGGCATTACGTTCCCGTTTACTAAGCTGAGTCTCTGGGCGGTCAGTTTGAATTCCGGTTAATCGCTCGATCTCAGGTTGATACTGCCATTGAACGAAGAATAGGCCGACGATTAACAACATGAGTGCAGCGACTAGCATCAGATCATTGCTGTTGGTGAGACGGTTTTCTATCTCGTCTGTCGAATTTCTTGTTGATGCTTTTTTTGTCTTCAGGTTAGAAGCCCAACCTAACAATAGTGCGAATGGAAAACCCAGGACCCATGCTATAAGTAAATAGCGAATGGTGGAGTCTGGTAATCCCAGCGCCGGGGATGCAATATCGATGATCTGGATGATTGGCCAGAAAACAACAATATAGAGGGTGACGACACGGAGAATTTTGCGCTTTTTTAGTGCGTCAACATACACTGAAAGCCGCGAACTGGTTTGCATTTCAATAGAAACCTTGCTTAATTCAAGCTGATAACTTATCGGCGATCTAGTCTAATATCTGCCGATACGGTGGAAATAGAAATCCTACCAGATCCATCTCCCAGCGTTGCCTCTAAAAGGCCCTGTGCTGGAAATTGTACCTGAGGTTTATGTTCAGAGAGATCATTCTCTATTTCGCCCCCAATGCCCGTCCTTGCGAATATTGTTGCGTTGACAGACTCCTGTAATTCGAGACGGACGTCTCCGCTAACTGAGGATATAGTGACTTCCCCATTGTTGTTAAGCTGGCCGCTAAGCTTTTGATTGCCACTTATCGTAGACGAACGTAGGTGCATAAAGTCTTCAAATTTTCCCTCGATATCTCCTGATATCGTTTCCAGAGTCAGGCTTTCACCTGCTATTTCAAGGTTCATTTCGCCGCTGACTGTAGAGATCCTTGCGTTTCCGGTAGATTCGCTTACTTCAATATTACCGCTGATAGTTTTGATGATCAGCTTCCCTTTATTGTTTTCAACTTCAATTTCGCCGCTTACTGACTCAACTTTTACTCCTCCGTAGATATCTTTGATCACGGTATCTGTAGAGACTCCAGTGAAACTTACTCTACTAAGTGAAGGTACCCGAATCTTAAGGTCGGAGCCGTCTCCATGATTCACGTTGAATCTGGGCATGAGAATGTCGATGCGAGTTTTTGTACCTGTCACCTCGAAGACAATTTTTTTCGTCATGTCATCAAGTTCACCCTCGATCTTTATTTCAGGTTTATTCCAACCAAGAATTTCAATATCTCCCCGCACATTCTTGATCGTTACGATTCCCTCAGGATCTACACTTCTGGATTCGTTAATATCGTCACCCGCCATTAGGCAGCCAGAAAAACTCATAGCAATGCTAAAACTTATAGCAGGTAGTTTTGATGATAGCCTGTGTTGCATTGCAATAATCTCTATTTTGATCACTATGTTGTTTGACGCGAGTCGATAGCAAAGGGTTTGATTCGAAAAAATTGTATCACTAATCCCGAGCAATTTTAGCGCGGATTAGTTTGTACCGTATAGCTTCACAGGCTGGAAAAGAAAGCCTTTGTTCAGGTATGCTGCCCCCACGTAAATGCTAATGGAGTAAGGTGCATGTCTGGGATTCTGGAACTTGCAGAGGGCAGCACGCTAGGCGCGGGCCTGAAGAAATTTAATCGAAGACAATGGTTGAAAGGGACTGGAACTGTTGTTGGCGCAAGTGTGATGCCTATGTCTTGGCTGCAAGCCGCAATGAAAGCGGGTTCCGGTGATATGTTACCGCAGCCCGACCATGTTATTCGGGCCAATTTTAATGAGAACCCTTATGGGGTTTCCAGAGTTGCTCTGAGAGCAATTCAGAATACCTTCAACGAGGCTGGTCATTATGGCGGCGGTCCTCGGCGGCAGGTCATGGACGTTATGGCTGAGTTACATAATTTACCTCCAGAGCAGATAATTCTGGGTTCAGGGTCTGGTGAGCTACTAAAAGTCGCCGGTTTGATGGCAGGTATGGCTAACGGCTCAGTTGTCTGCGCTGATCCGACTTACCACGATCTTATTCGGTTCGCCGAGCGTAATGGTTCAGACATTATAAAGGTACCGGTTAGGGATGACCTCGGTATGGACCTCGAAGCGATGAAGAAGGCTATCCGTAAGGATACAAAGATTGTTTACATCGTCAACCCGAACAATCCAATTCCATCGATTATTGCCAAGCGAGAGCTTGAGAGCTTCGTCAAAGAAGTGGCAAAGAAGTGTATGGTCTTTGTTGATGAAGCCTATTTCGAATTCGTTCAAGACCCTTCATATGGTTCAATGATCGATCTGGTTCGGGCCGGGCAAAAGAATCTCATTGTGACAAGAACAGCATCGAAAATTCACGGTATGGCTGGATTGCGTGTTGGCTTTGGTTTTGGTGATGCGGATCTCATTAAAGAACTTGCCAAGATAAAAACAGGACAAATGAACGTCCTCGGCCTGGCAGGTGCGGCCGCTAGTTATACTGACAATGAATTTCAGGATTTCACTCGACGAAAAACCCAAAAATCAAAACTGATCATGGAAAATATGATTAGTGAATTAGGACTGCGAACAACCAAGTCCCACGCTAACTTTGTGTTTTTTGAAACCGGGCGTGCGGTAGAAGAAGTTAATGCCAGGTTGAAAGAAAAGGGTTTGTTGTCAGGTAGGCCTTTTCCGCCCTATTTGAAATGGGCACGGGTCAGCTTGCAGAAGCCAGAAGAAATGCGCTATTTCGCACAAACCTACAAACAGTTGTTTGGTTAAGCCTTCTTTCTGGCAGGCTAGGTTTAGAAAATAGATCTTAAGATAAAGGTTTCAGCAGAAATGTTAGGTTTCTGCTGAGTCCATTTGAAACAAAATGTCATGCGCAAATGGCAATGGAGGTCTGAGAAACCCTAGTGCTCTGACGTCCTGATTCCATTGTGCTAGCGGCATTCCCTTGGAAAAGCTCGCGCCTCCGACAACAACGCTCATTCTCGTTAGTGCTGATTCTAATAGTTCTGAAACTGTAATTTTACATCGGATTGCGGCTTGCCCCGCGATAGCACTGGAGGCTTCAGCCTCACGCGTAGCGCCTTCAAATGCCTGTTGGGCCAGCCATATTTCGTTCCGGCATCGATTCCATTCGATACGTTCAAAACTTCGCATATTTTGCATTTTCCCTTTCAGCTTTCCTGCAGCGAAGGATAAAGCGTTATCCGCTATGCCCATTGCGACCGCGGTAAATAATAAATTTCCCATAATTGCCGTGATCGGAGCAACCTTGCCTAGTAGCTCATTCGTCACAGTTTTTGTCGCTGGGAAATTCTCAAATTTAAATGCATGAGATTGTGTCGCAGTCATGCCAATGCCATCCCAGGCAGATGCTTGAGTACATCCGGTTGAACCATCCCAAGGTTCATCCTTTAGGTTTACATAGAACAGATCCGGCCCGTTATTTCCATCACATTTCGCTGTTGTGATCATGAAATCAGCATGTCCGGAGCCACTTCCGAAATGTTTATTGCCGCTTATAATATAACTGGTCTCCGAATCATCTGCCGTTTTATTGGCGATGGTTTTCGTCTTTAACATGTCTCCGCCGGAACCTGGTTCTGAGGTTACTGTTCCCCACCAATGGTTTCGAGCGAGATCAATAAGTGACTGGCGTTGTTCAAGCCAGGCTTCCTGACCGTCAGTCACTTGTTCGCAACCCAAGAAATATACCATCACAGCAGGATGCATCGCGGCAACAAGTGCAACACAGGGATCGCCATGGGCGATTGTGCGTACCATGGTTGCATAGGATCTAGCGCTTGTAGCTGTGCCTTGCCATAAACCACCTTGGTCTGCTGGTACCCCAGTGAGAAGAAAGCCAGCATCAGCAATCAATTTGAAGTCGGCCGGATCAAGTTCGCTGCGGGTCTGGCGACTTTTTGTGTCCTTTGCAAATGTGTTGGCTATTTGTTCCAGATTATTGATGACTGCTGGGCCTATATCACTGCTCATTTAACTTTTACCTCTTGTTGTTTCAAACGCAGGACTAAACATGCGCTTGATTTCAGCGCTCGTCGGGGAAAAATTAAGACGATGCTCTCAGGTTCGCAATGATAACGTATTAGCAGGTTTGGAATCTGTGTCTGCTTTAACGTTCTTGTGGTTACCGATCAATTTCGTGATACTTTGCTCAAAATAGCATAAGACGATTAACTAAGAGGTATTACAATATGGCAAGTAGCACGGATAGTAAAACGACTGGGCGCGTACAAGATAAAGTTATCGTCATTACAGGCGGGGCAAGTGGGATTGGATATGCTTGCGCTAAACGATTGGTTGAAGAAGGCGCAAAGGTTATCTTGGCAGACTTGTTCCCAGAACATGGCGAAGCCGCCGCAGAAGCTATTCGCGCAATGCTGCCAGGCGCAGAAGCCGAGTTTGTGAAGACTGATGTCACCTCGGAAGATGAGCAGGAGGCATTAGGTCTCGCTACTCTCAATCGGTTTGGAAGAGTGGACGGTGTGATTGCTGCTGCGGGAATATCTAACGCAAACTATTTCGAAGAAAGAGGCGATGAACCTCGTGTTCTGGATGCGGGACACGTCATCAACAAAGCAACAGCAGATTGGCAGAAAGTTTTAGATGTTAATCTCACGGGTGTGATGCTAACAAATAAAGTGATGGCAAGACTGATGATCGAGTCCGAGACTCACGGATCTATTGTTAATATCGCGTCCGTGGCAGCCAAGCGACCATTACTAGGTGCTGCGGACTACTGCGTATCAAAGGCTGGTGTTGCGATGTTGACACAGGTGATGGCCGCTGAATTGTCACAGCTAAATGTTCGGGTGAACGCGATTGGGCCTGGTTTTATAGAAACACCCATGACGCAGAATATTCGTGCTGAGAATGAGGGCAATATGATGGTGATGTCCATGACCCCAATGGGTCGCTATGGCTTGCCTATCGAAATCGCCAATACAGCGCTATTCTTACTCAGTGATGAATCGTCTTACTTCTCCGGGCAGACATTATTTCCTGCCGGCGGAATGTTCACAGGTTAAGTAGCTTATATAGCGGGTTGCCTCGAGCGATCCAGCTTTAACGTGCTAGTTTATCAGATGCATTTTACATAGATCGCTTCGAGAACGGATAGCTAAAAATGACAGATAAGAAAGAGAACCCAGGAAAATCCAAAGCTAGTAAAGACGAGAGCGAGATGGGTGATTTGGCCACGGCTCTTACCTCTACTGAGTCCAGTTTAGACACAGTTCGCGATATCCTATTTGGTGCTCAATTGCGCCAGACAGATCAGCAACGCTCTGATTTGGAAAAGAGTCTGCAAAAGTCCATTGATGACCTCCGCAAAGATAGCAATCAGCGTATGGATGCACTTAAGGCAGATATGGAAAAGATGCATCAGGGTATTGAGAAAGATGCAGCTAAGCGCTCGAATGAATTTAGCAATCAGCTGGCGAATCTGGATAACACCGTACAGGATCTAGACAAGGCGACATCAAGTGCAGAAGCTGATCTTGCGGATAAGATTGATACTGAGGTGAGCAGCCTTAATACGCAGATTGAAAATTGGCGTGAGCAGTTGTCTAGTGAACTGGATAAAGTTCATAGCCAACTGATGCATGACAAAACTGATCGAGGCAGTCTCGCAGAATTGTTTAGTCAGATGGCTGAACAATTGATGTCCGATAGCTCTGTAAAATCGCCAAAGAAGTAGTTTCTATCTAACTGGAAGTGCCATCGGCACTTCCAGTTTATTGAGTCGAACAAGAGAAAACCTTAATGCAACCAATCTCATCGGATGATAGTCAGCTAGCAAAGTCCGATGCCCGTTCAGTAGTGAGTGGTACGCCTGACGCAGAAGACGAGTTGGCGCGTATCAGACAACTCCTACTTGGTGCTGACTATGATGATTTAATGGCACTGAAAGATACGCTGAATGATCCAGAAGCGTTAAGCCTGAAGCTTTCAACGGTGATTTCTGAGGCCATAGCAGCGAGAGTTAAGATTGATCATTCTTTGGCTGATGCTTTAGCACCTACAATCGAGGGTGCAATTCAAACATCCATCGCTGCAGATCCACATGCCTTGGCTGAGTCACTTTATCCTGTCATGGGACCTGCTATCCGGAAGTCAATTTCCGAGACGCTGGCACAGATGCTGGAAAACATGAATCAGCTTCTAGAACAGAGTTTGTCACCTAAATCGCTTGGTTGGCGATTTAAAGCTTGGCGCACAGGGCAAAGCTATTCTGAAATGGTTCTGATAAACACCCTTGAATATCAAGTCGAACAGGTATTTCTGATCCACTCAGAAACTAGTTTGTTGGTCCAACATGTCGTTGCTGATTTTGCGACCACAAAAGACCCTGACATGGTTTCCAGCATGTTATCCGCGATTCAAGATTACATTCTTGATTCTTTTTCGGTAGGTGAAGATGAAGCGCTGCACTCGATGCGATTGGGAGACCTCACAGTACTCATCGAAAACGGTCCTCGTGCTGTCGTCGCTGCGGTTGTTCGAGGGAAGGTGCCGAGTGAAATTGCGATTGCACTTAAAAAGGCAGTCGAAGAAATTCACATGCGTCATGGTAAACGTCTTGCAGACTATTCTGGTGATCCAGACGAATATACCGCCATCGAACCCACGCTGCGGGAATGCCTAATGTATCGTAGGCGGGATCAATTCGAAGGTGAAACACCTGCTCGAAAGATTCCGTGGCTAGCCATCGGTTCGATTCTAATTTCACTCGCTGTTTTTGGGTATTTTGGTTACGAAGAACGGCAAGCTCAGGTCAGTAGGCAATTAGCGCTCGAAAATCTTGCCAGACAGGCTGGTATTGTCCTTACAAGCTCCGCTTTTACAGATGAAGGCGTACTGAAGGTCAGTGGTTTAAGAGACCCGCTGGCAATAGAGGCTGAGTTAGCTGTTGGGGGGAATACTTATCCTGCACCGGCCATGCAATTTGACTTCAAGCCTTATATTTCTATAGAACCAGAGATAGTGCTCATCCGAGCAAATCAAGTGTTGAGCCCGCCCGAGACCGTTCTTTTGCATTTAAAAGGATCTATTCTTGAGCTGAGCGGGGAGGCGGATATTAGCTGGTTAGACGTCGCCAGGGAGAGGGCTAGAAGCATCTCAGGAGTTGAATTCATAGACGTCTCCGCTTTGACCATCTTTGATTCAGGATTAATGTTGATCGAAAACGAGAAAAAATTGATTGAAAGCATCAGTTTTTATTTTGAACGAGCCCAGATTGAACCGCTCAGTTCTGATCTTACGATTGAACGCCTTGCAGAAAAAATTAATAACCTACAGCAGCTCTATCGAGCGCGCGGCGGTTCCGTCATGGTGGATATATTTGGATCTGCGGATGACACAGGCACAGAACCTATGAACCTCGTAATAGAACGCCAGCGAGCAAACTATGTCTTTGACGCGCTAATAGATGCAGGAGTGTCTGCAAGCTCTATTCGTGCACATTCATTGAGAGAAAGCTCGAACCCTGGTCTAAGTGATGATCTTGGTATTAAGCGTATAGATAAAACTGCCGCAAACGAAAGGAAGGTGACATTACGCGTAACAAGCTTCGATGAGTCCACTCCAGAGAGCTTGGGTCGATGATTCAGAAGAAGATCTGCTCACTGGGTTCTTTTTCGATTGGCAAGGCGAGTTTTGTTGAGCGATTTGTCGAGAGTATCTTTGATGAGAAGTACCTCACAACGATGGGCGTCAAGATAGATTAAGAAGAGTGTTGAGGTTGACGGGGAGGAAGGGCGTCTAATGATTTGGGATCTTGAAGGTGAAGATGATATCTCAAAAATCAAGACTAACCATCTTAGAGGTGCGAGGGGCTATCTTCTTGTTGCTGATGGCACCCGTCCGGATACTATTGCTGCAGCCCATTCCATAGATCTATCAGCGCAGGAAACACTCGGGCAAGTACCTGCATTCTGGCAATGAACAAAGCCGATATTAAAGATCAATGGATTGTGCCTAAATCGTTTATGAACTCTCTGGACCCTGAACTAGCAAAAGTTAAGACCAGCGCATTAAACGGCTTAAATGTTGAACTTCTTTTCTCAAATATAGCGAGACGTCTATTGTGAGACGTCTATTGTGGTGCAAGTACTGTAGGACAACAATGGCAAGTAAGTCTTGAGCGTACTAGAGCAACTTTATGCTGAGCTTGACTATGCTGTGTTCCAAAAGGTTGAGGTGTCACTATTTAAATGCGTTACTCGGCTACTAGGCTGGTTTCGATTTTTTCAACCTGATGTAAAGAGGGATGCTGTCGCTGATATTGCGGAATCGTCTCCCTTCCTCGAGAACTTCCTAGTAGATTCAGAGTTCACTGGTTAAGCGGGGCCAAAGTGCCCCGTAAATCAGGTCCGTGGATTGAGACCGATGATTAGCGCTTGGAACTTTCATTAGGAGCAATAGCTGTCACAGTTGGCTCTGTAAGTGTGATGATATTTTCTTCTCTCGGGCTTGAGTACGAGCAACCGCTGCAAAAACTTCAAATAGTGCGGGAAAACTTACTGACTCGGTATGTCGGAGCTTGTCGGCTCGCAATTTGATCCTGTTTTGTTCCAGGTATTTCAGGATATTCTTACTAGAATTCGAGAAATCAAAGACCAGAATTCTGACGATCGCCATGCGAGCTAATGCTTATACTGATATGCTACTCGATATCGGTAAGACCTGTTACCCGTGAGGTTGAATTTGGATCTAATTCAAGGTTCCTGAAATGGCAACCTGGAGAATAAATCTCAATTATGGTGCAATTTAAAATATGTATGATTGGAGCCTACCGTGTGGGCAAAACGAGCCTTGTTGAACGGTTCGTTCGCAGCCTTTATTCCGATGATTATCACACGACAATTGGCGTTAAAATCGACAAAAAGTCGATGACAGTCGAGGGTCTTGACACCAATTGTATGATTTGGGATATCGCTGGCGAAGACGAGTTTCACACCGTCAACAACAATTACTTACGTGGTATGGCAGGTTACTTCTTGGTTATGGACGGCACGCGAATCGTTACGTTGGACATGGCTCGAAAACTACATAAAAGAGTAGAAACGTTGAAGCCGGGCATACCCTTTGTTCTTATTGCCAACAAATCTGATATGACCGATAAGTGGGTGCTGAACGACGCCGCAGTCGAGAATTTTTCATCCGCGCCATACCGATTTTTGAAAACCAGCGCCAAGAGTGGCGAGAATGTTGAAGAAGCCTTCTCGTTTCTTGTTAATGAGATGATTCGCCCCTCCGTTAAGTAGGCTGTGCGAGTTTCCTCTAGATCTAAGTTGTTAGTCAATATAGGCAGGTATTAAACTTGGTTACGCTCGCGGATGTAAATGAGCAGCTCGATACTGTGACGTTTCTAGAAGTAACTGCTGGCCATTTCAGACACATTTTCTGATCAAGGACCTAGCGTACCTATTGGGTTGGCGCAAACGTTATTTCAACGGTTCGTGAGGAAAAGTTTCTAGCGGAGCGATTTTTCGTATAGTACTATAAAAAAAACCCGAACGCCTGAAGAAGGCCGCTGACGTACTCCTTCTAACGCCTATTGGTTGATATCACAAGCGCGTTCCATCAACCTCGGGTTGCATCTGGCGACTTGTCCATTTGGAAGCCTCACGACAAAGTTTTTTGGGAATCTTTTATCATCTCGATAGTAGTCCGTGGAAATGATCTGCGCACCACTCTCCAAGGCTTGAAACAGACGTCTTGTATCGCCGGTGCGTGCCTCAATCGTATCTGCGTCAGCTCGCGTTCTAACGATAAACCCTTGTTTGACGAGCGTCTGTATGTGGTCAAAATTTTGAATTGGATCATTAATGACGCGAAAAGCTGCTTCAGGTTGATTTTCCTCGGCATCGATAAACATCGAACGCCCTCGCAGAGATGGGTGGCCTAAAGCGTAGCTTTGTTTTTTCTCTCTTGAATCATCCAATACAAACATTATTCTGCCGCGAATTTCTGCAATTCTAGGCCATCCCGCAAGAATGGATTGCCTAAGCGTGTCATAGTTGCCGCGTATGTCATCTGGTGAGAGTAGGCGACCTTTTAGCACTAAGCGTATTTCTGCGTCCAGGTCTTCCCATGCTTGATCATCGAATTTCAAAGGTTGCGTCAGTTGCTCAATAGCAGCGTCCTTGGCATTGATTAGAATTGTAATGGGAAAATGCTTTGGGTGTTTTTCCGACCAGGTCTTAATTCTGTTAAGGCAATCGGTGAATAATAGGCAGTGACTTCTAAAATCGATGTCCTGAATATGAAATACTTTGAAACCTTTTGTTGCCATGACGCTAGCGTGATCAAATTCCGATGGCTCTATGATCAGGTTCAATCCTAACGGTGTTTGATATAGATCACCGCTCGGGTCATAAAAAATGTCCAATTCAAATTTTCTGATGCCCAGATCTAGCTGGTCCTCAAGCGTCAGGTGTGAATAATCTAAACTGAGCGCGAGTTCCTCGCTAGTCTGAGATATTACCTGCAAAAGTTCAGGGTCGATTGCGATCTTATAACTGTTATGACTGCCAAGAAATTGGACTTGATTCAGGCGTAGGTCTTTGTCGTTAAGCGCTGCAGGATCGGCATGATCGGTTTGCTGAGAATCGAAAGTTGCTTGGCATTGGGTTATTAATGGAATCAGAGTAATAAGGACTATTCGTGGCACAGCGCGCAGCAAATAAAAATGCAGTTTTGCCACAGAAAACGGGTGAAAGTGAATAAACATCTTCCTCCTTGGTTCAGTGATTTGTATTAGCGCGTTACAATCTATTCTCGTGATTTCTTTTTAGCAAGCATTGATAGAGAATATCTAGCAGCGATAATCTGGAGTATATATTTTGAATTTACGTGATCAAATATCTGTCCTTACAACTGGTGGAACCTTCGACAAAATTTATTTTGATGCGAAGAGTGAATTTGAAATCGGAGATTCGGTTGTGGGCGCTCTGTTAACCCAGGGGGTGGTGAGACATCCCTTCGAGATCACTGAAGTTATGCGCAAAGATAGTCTCGAGTTGCAGGATGAGGATCGAGAACAAATTCGCAAGGCGGTTGAAACTTGTTTTAGTGACCTCGTCGTTATCACACATGGAACTGATACGATGACAAAGACAGCTCAAGTATTAGTGGATTTCCCAAACAAGGTGATTGTTTTAACGGGTGCACTGTCTCCCGCTAGATTTTCCGATACTGATGCGCTATTCAATCTTGGGATGGCGTTTGGTGCTGTACAAACGCTTCCTCCAGGAGTCTACATTGCAATGAACGGCTCAGTTTTCAATGCAAATGAAGTCCGAAAAGACAGGTCTCAGAATACATTCGTTGAAGCTTGAGCAAGTATCCTGCTGAATTCTCGAATTCTGGCCCAGGCACAGATCCGCTGTCTATACTAAAGGTTGATTTCTCCTTTATTTGAAAGAAGCCGCATGGAAAAGAACAAAGCTACAGCCGACTGGAAAGAAAGGTATCGTCAGACGGTGCACAACAGCGAGCAAAAGCACGAAGTGTATCGGCGAAAAATAGAGTTGCTTGTGAAGGCTGTGGTCGCTTTAGGCCATATGGCGCAAGGTTTGGACGAAGCCTCTGATAGGAAACTTGCAGGTTTGAGGGGCATGTTTCGACAACCTAAACTTGTCAACGCTGATCTTGAGTCCACTGTTATCGCTTTGGAAGCCCACGCGAGGACAAGTTTTCTTTCTAAAGCTCAAGTGAACGAGGAACTTGTGCGGGAGTTGAAGCGGCTTACGGAACAAGTTCGAAGCATGGCTCGAAGCCCGGCTAGCAAACATGAAATCAAAAAATTTCAACAGCGAATATCATCACTTGAGTTTTTTCAGGACGAAATTCCCAGCTTCATCAGTGATATAGCGAATATCCAACAGAGTTTATTGTCTGGCGATATGGCCGTTTCTAAACCGTCGTTTTGGCAGAAGCTCAACATTTTCACTAGATCGCCTGCTGAAACAGAGCATTTGGACATCACACCGATATCTGTGCTGGAAGAGCAAAGCACAGAGCAATCTCAATTAGATTTGGCGGATGTCGACGCGCCAGTTATCACTGAAAGCCTGCCTGATGAAGCTGGACCCGAAGAAGAAAAAGGTCAGATTCTGGATAAACGTTTAAGTCTTTCCGAATGGGATATAGACCCGTCTACCCGCAGCACGCTAGAGTATTTGCTGATCGCGCTAGACCCGCCCAAAGATATTAAAAAGGAATACTTAATCGCCTGTAACCTGGTGAGCCAGTTGGAAAATGGCAATGACCTTGTGACCTTGCTAGAACAAATATCTACGCTTGTCGTAGCTACCATAGAGCATGACAGACGTGAATTCGAAAGTTTCCTGTCAAAGCTCAACGATAAGCTCACGGAAGCTTATATACAAATATCGACGAGTCAGGATCTGCGCAGGGCTGAGTCAGATTCACGCTTGGAGCTGACAAAAACAGTGAGCCAACGGGTAGGTACGCTGACTTCAGGGATGGCAGCAGCAACCAGTTTAGAATCACTCAAGTCGCAAGTCACCCACAACTTGAGTGATATTGTCGGCGCGCTTGAAAAACACAATACCAGTAGCGATGCGAATGATAAGAGTCTTTCGGATGAATTAGCGAGTATGGCTGAACGTGTTAAACAGATGGAAAAAGCAGCGGTGGAAGCCGAAGAAAAAATCGAAGCGCAAAGGGTTCGAGCACTCGTCGATCCTCTGACTCATTTGCCCAATCGAGAAGCTTACGATCAACGCGCTCATCAGGAGATAGCCCGATGGATGCGGTATCAACGTTCGCTTTGTTTGGCTGTCTGCGATCTTGACTTGTTTAAGAGAGTAAATGATGAGTTTGGTCATTTGGCAGGGGATAAGGTGCTAAAAATAGTTGCCAAGCTAATCAGAGAAAGACTCCGTGCAAGTGACTTTATTTCTCGCTTTGGCGGCGAAGAGTTTGTCATATTGTTACCTGAAACAGAGGCTAAGGAAGCCGTTGCCGTCATGGAAGAAATCAGAGAGGCGATTGCAAATACACCATTTCATTTTCGTCACAAGCAGGTGCAGATCACTGTTTCAATCGGTTTGACGATGTTCCAAGGCAAAGACAATCTAAAGAACGCGTTTACAAGAGCAGACAAGGCGATGTACGAGGCTAAGGACTCTGGCAGAAATTGTTGCCGCCTTTCATCTTTGCCAGAAGAAATTTCAGACCCGGTGGCCGTAGCAGGAGAGTAAATTGGTCGTGTTTCTCTTAGCGTCTTTTCAGCATGCTACGAGCGAATATGGCTAAGCATAGAGTCAGGTATGTGATTAACCAAAATGTTCCGCTGAATAGAAATGAAGGGATGAAATTTATAAATCGACCAGATGCGCTATTTTCTACCGAATTCTTATTTTCACGCTGCTGGGGCGCCAAAGACCTCAGCATAATCTGACTGCTGGCCGTGATGTTTCCATGCTGAATCGAAAAGTTATCACTATAGCCCCCAAACTTGATATTGATTGAGCTGAAGTCTGTTACCTGGTAGAACTCGCGAAGGTCAATCGCAGTTTGTTTAACAAGATCATTGCCGCTGAGTTGAGTCTCAATAATCCCTCTGACATCCAGCCCTGAGATGATATCGCTATTTTCGTCTGCTCCGAACTCTGCACTGTTAACTTCTATCTTTGCTCTGCCGAAGCCAATGTCGAAAAAGGGGTCCATCGCTTCTTCTGTGATGACTAATTCAACCGTTGTATTAATGTCCATCACATCATCTGTAATTGTATCAAGCTGGGTTTGCTTAGATATAAGCTCTTCTAGCAGGGACCGGGGAGGCTGGAAGCGTTTGTTTTTTGCCTCATTCTTTTGTCCTGCGCTGCCTGTTTTTGTTGATGAACTTTCCAGCCATTTACTTGAGCTTGGTTGGAAGAGTATTTCGAGCAGATATAAATCCTCCGTCATGTCCTTGGTGAAGTAGAGCACATTCGCGGATGAGTTTAGGCTGCTAAAGATTGCGCCCATAAATATAAATAGTTTGAGCATTTACTTAAGGCTTTCTTATCGTTAGAAAATACAGCATTAAAGGTGTCGATATAAAATATTAGGCTCCCTTGGGGGGAGCATGTGCCGTGCCCATGCTGCAAGGATATCATCGCGGCATGGACACGGTAACATTTTTTATTCATCGGTCAGAGATCTATGTTGTTTTATCTTTGCATTGCATCGAAGCGCTTACTGTCATTGCTACCAATGTTAGGGCCCGTGGGGTAGGATTTCTATTGGCAAATTTTAAGGAAATTTGAGGCATGGTTAATAATTGGGCAGCTACAGCATTTAATCAAGTTCCAAACTCTGCGAATGAAATCCATGGTGACAAAGTCGCCAAGGACTTTGGCTTTAAAGGGGGGCTTGTGCCGGGTGTGACTGTTTCTGCTTATTTAACCCATCCAGCTGTTGAAGCCTGGGGGCTGGAGTTTATCGCACGGGGACACGCTCACGTGCGAGTGGCTTCTCCGCTATATGATGATGAAAATTTTCAGGTTCACGTGGATGAGGCTAGCAAGCTTGATAAGCAAGCGACTAGATACACTGCGGTATTGTCTAGGCCTAATGGCACTGTTAGCGCTGATGCCGAGGTTCATCTTGCAAATGCTGAACAACTAGCCTCTCCGCCGATAATGAGAGGAGACACGATTGCTGATAGAGAAACGCCAGCACTTGAGGCTATTCCTGAAAATATGGCATTGCTGAAAAAAAATGGCTGCCATGCGGTCAAATTACATTGGCATGAGGATCACGAAATGGCGACTTATTTACAGAATCCTGCCAATATGCCGGAGCTTTTGCGTATTTGTGACCAGGGAGGTGGTTATGCCAATATGTCCTTTATTCTAGGTTGTTCTAACTGGGTTTTGGCGAGAGTAGCGCATATGAATCCGTGGGTGCATTTGGAGACTACATCACAGAATTTCTCTCCGATTCCCTTTGACACCAAATTGATTGCTGAGATGGAAGTATTAGATTTCTACAATAAGAAAGGCCATGAATTTGTCGATGTAAGAGTCAACCTATTTAACGCTGACTCGAAGAAGTGTCACAGCTCGATAGACTTGCGAGCGATCTACAAATTAAGAGGCATGTAGTCTACAGAACATAAATAGATGCTTGATAGCGCCAGTGCAACGCACCAGGGAGTTCAATTAAAATGAGCAATACTGATCTTAAGGTTGGGTTACTCGGCGGCGGCAGTTGGGGCACAACCGTTGCTTCACTGACCGCTCGAAATGCCGCGATTACCCTCTGGGCGAGAGATGAAGCCACAGTTAAAGAGGTTAATGAAAAACACACTAATGAAAAGTATTTGCCTGGGGCTAAGTTGTCTCCCCGTTTGACGGCAACGAATGATATTAAAGAGGCTGTAGCGCCAATGGATGTCATTGTGATGGGTATTCCATCGCATCAATTCAGAAGTGTGCTTGAAGCGGTTAAAGAGCACATTCGACCATGGGTGCCGGTTATTAGTCTCACCAAAGGGCTAGAACTAGACACGCAAAAGCGAATGACCGAAATCATCAATGAAGTTTTGCCGGGGCATCCCATAGGGGTACTCTCTGGCCCTAATCTTGCCAGGGAGATCATGTCTGGTTATGCGGCGGCGAGTGTGCTCGCAATGACCGATCAGGTGATTGTGAAAGAAGTACAGAAAATCTTTCATAGTGGCTTGTTTCGCGTGTATACCAACCATGATGTCGTGGGTTGCGAGTTGGGCGGGGTTCTGAAGAATATCATCGCGATTGCTGCGGGTATGGGCGACGGTCAAGGTGCTGGTGAAAACACAAGATCTGCTGTGATAACGCGCGGGTTAGCTGAGATTATGCGTTTGGGGGTTGCTCTTGGAGGCAAAGAAGCGACGTTCTCCGGTCTCGCTGGTATGGGTGATCTCGTCGCCACGTGCACTAGTCCGCAAAGTCGAAATAGGAATGTGGGTTATGAGCTAGGGAAGGGTAGAAGCATTGATGAAATTATCAACGATATGTTTATGGTGGCTGAAGGTGTGAAGAGTGCTCCAGCAGTGATCGGTTTGGCAAAAAAATACGGAATTCAGATGCCGATTGCCCAAGAAGTGTACAATGTCACTCAAGGTACAAGCAGTGCAAGAAATGCTTTCAGAGGTCTATTGCGAGCGGAAATCGGTGCTGAGTCTGAACCTGGTTAAACCTCTTTCGTAAATTCGGTAACCGTAAGTCTATGAATGCAACTGACACCACATCCACTAGAGTTCAAAAAATTGCCCGCATAGTTGGTTGGACGCTGTTAGTTACCATTTTGATTGGCTACACATGGAAAGAGCACATCGAGGACAGGATCATCCCAAAACGCTGGGGTGTGGTCGAACAAGCGAGTGTTTATCGCAGTGGGCAGCTTCATCCTTCATTAATCCAGCGGGTCCTTGTCGAGCACAATATTGGTGTCATTATTGATTTGAACGGTAAACGTGCTGGAAAAGTTGAGCACGAAACGGAAGATTCCGTTGCAAAAAATCTTGGTATTGATAAGAATCGGTATCCCTTGAATGGGAATGGTACCGGCGACGTTGAGCAATATATTCAAGCTATCGCTGCGATCGATGCTGCAGTAAGCAGCCAAACCCCCGTGTTGGTCCATTGCTCAGCAGGTACACAGCGCACCGGTGGTGTGATCGCAATGTATCGTGTGTTAGTGCAGAAGCGATCTGTTGATTTTGCATTAGCAGAAATGGAAAGTTACAACTGGGATCCCATCAAGGATCAGGTGCTGAGTGACTACCTGGATAATAATATAGAAACAATTGCGCAGAAACTAGTTAGCCTGGCGGTTATTGACAAGCTTCCATCGAGCTATCCATCCTTTCAATCGGTCGCTGTACCCTCACCTGATTAATGCTAAAACATAGCAAACTGACATCCGAAAATTCGTTTAGGTTCTGTAATTTTTTAGCCTTAGTACTTTGCGCCTTAACCTATTTGTTATTTGAATCTGTACCGCACTACACAGAAATATCTTCAGAGTTAATCACAAATCCTTCTTTTGAGGAGGGACTTTTGGGGTGGGACTCCTCGAAATACGTCAATAAAGATCAGCTCCAGACCATCAATCTGAGTAATTCGAACCCGAATGAAATTCAGAGTATATGGCAATTGATTCCAACACCTGAATCGAGAGCGTTGCGTGTTACAGCGTTATACAGTATCAGAAACGTGAAACAGGGCCCTGAAAATTGGCAAAACGCTCGCCTGGGTGTAGCGGGTAGAGATCAAGCGGGAAAGTGGCGTTGGGATTTTAGAGGCACTGTCTTTTCTCAAACCGGTACGGCTAATTTGGTGCATGCATCTCGGGTGGTTGTTATACCAGACGACGTAGATAAGTTAAAAGTTGAGTTCGAATTGAGTGGGACTACTGGGGAGTTCAGAGTCCATGAGATAAAAACTGCGGCAGTAGAGTTACTCGCAGCTATTAAGGTATTAAGGTTTAGCCTAGAGATAGCATGGGCGTTCCTTGGAGCGTTGATATTTTTACTCTTTCTTTACTATCGATTGTGGTTTCCGGTTTTTGGTGGGACAGCGCTGGTTTTTCTTTTGTTATTTATTCCTAAATCGCAGAAAGATGAACTCCTTTACTGGACGAGTGGTTGGCTCCCTTCGTTATGGCAAATTGACTTCGATCATTTGCTTCTGTTTCTTCTTTTGTCGTCCTCAGTGCTGATATATATAAAACTGTCGGGTCGTGCGCATTCTATATTTTGGATAATGTCTAGCTTTGTTTGTACTGCTATTTCTATGGAAGTCCTGCAGTATTTTATACTTTTTCGTACCGTTAGCTTTGGAGATGGAGCGATCAACATTGCAGGGGTTTTACTCCCTGTAGGTGTATATATACTGGCCGAGCATCTCTCTGAAAAATTAAAGGAGTGGAAGGATTAGAACTCAGGACCTGCGTTTGAAAATTTATTGGAGCTTACTGAGATAAATGGTCGTTTGAATGCACTTGTTAAGCTAGATTGTAGTTGCGAATTGCTGCAGATTGTTTAAGAAGTCGCTGGTTGTCGGAAAAATTGACACTTTCTCTTGAATATACCCATTTGGGGGAGTTAAATGTTTTTTTGGACATGTAAATAAAATCCTACAAAAAGTATACACTCACGCATATAGATCTAGGTCATTGGACGAATGGAAAAAAGCAAACCTACATTGCTCATTGTAGAGGACGATCCTGGAGTCCAGAAGCAATTGAAGTGGCATTTCAGTGAAGGCGAGTACAATGTTGTTCTAGCTAAGGATTTTGAATCGGCTATTGAAGCTTTGCGACTTCACGAGCCTACTGTTGTGATTCAGGATCTTGGACTGCCTCCTCATGAAGATGACGTAGTAGAAGGTTTCCGCACGATGCAGGAGATCCTTCGCCTAGCCAGAAATACAAAAGTGATAGTCGTGACGGGCGCTCAAGATACAGATCATGCGCTGCGAGCTGTTTCGATGGGTGCTTACGACTTCTATCCCAAGCCGATAGATACACAGGTACTTGACCTCATTGTCGACAGAGCTTTTCAGATGCACGATCTTGAGAAGCAGAACAAAGAGCTTAGGTTTCAGGATGGTTCTAGATCGCCATTGACCGGTCTCGTCACAAGCCATCCCGGTATGCTGAATATCTGTAATAAGCTGGAAAAAATTGCGGCAACAGCCGTGACTTGTTCTCTAAACGGTGAAAGCGGAACAGGCAAGGAAGTATTGGCGCGAGCCATACACTTACTTAGCCCGCGCATCGATAAACCTTTTGTTGCGATTAATTGCGCTGCTATACCGGATACATTAATCGAAAGTGAGCTGTTTGGGCATGAGAAAGGCTCTTTCACTGGTGCGGGAAAGCAGGCAATCGGGAAAATCGAGTCCGCAGAAGGCGGCACTCTGTTTCTTGACGAACTCGGAGACATGCCGCTTCAGGCGCAGGCAAAATTACTCCGCTTTATTCAAGAGCGTGTTATTGAGCGAATTGGTGGTCGGGTTGAAATTCCGGTGGACGTTAGAATTGTATGCGCGACCAATAAGAACCTCGAGCAAATGGTCTCAGAAGGCACCTTCAGAGAAGACTTGTACTTTAGAATATCTGAGATGATCGTCAATATCCCGCCTTTGCGAGACCGAGGTGAGGATAAACTTCTTTTGGCTCGACATTTTCTCAACCAGTTTGCGAGAGAGTACAACAGTAATATCGTTAATTTTGATGAATCTGCAATCGCTGCAATCGACTCATATGGCTGGCCTGGCAATGTTCGTGAATTGATTAGTAAAGTTAAGAATTCGGTTGTTATGGCTGATGGTAAGTTTATTACTGCTGTTGACCTGGGGCTGGAGGAATGTGCGGATTTGGCGCTCAACCTAAAACATGTAAGAGAAGCTGCTGAACGCACAGCCATTATGAAGGCATTAACAATTTCAAATGGCAAGATCACGTCGGCAGCCAAGCTGCTTGGGGTCACGCGCCCTACGCTTTATGATTTATTGAAGAAGTATGGCATCAAGAACGATTCCAAGAACGAGCTTCAGAATGTTGAGAAACTAGTAGGCTAGTGAGTTTCTTATCCGGAAACTAAACATCTCCATGGCTACTTCCCGACAACCTGTTGATTCTTAAACAAACAGATGTGAAAGGTCTCCGAGTTTCACCCAGGAATGGGTATTTACGGACGGGAACTAGCGACTAGCCAAAAATTTTCCGAACGCCTTCTTTTAGTATCATCCATGTAAATTTGGTATTTGTGATCAAATATCTTTTCCAGAGTCTTCCTGGCTCTTGCTTTATCCGGTATAACCACTCTAAACCTAGTTTTTGCCAAGCTTCAGGAGCTCTTTCGACCAGACCCGCGTACACATCAAAGCTGCCGCCAACGCCATGAACAATGGGGACATTCATTGTGTCGCCCCAGGCACCCATAAAATTCTCCTTCTTAGGGCTGGTCATAGCAACTAGCAGAAAGTGGGGTTTAGAAGCGGCAATTTGAGCTGCTATCTCAGCTTCGTCTTCAGCTGAAAAGTAGCCATTTCTTCTGCCTGCAAGCGTTAAGTTCGGATATTCTTTCAGCAGGTTTTCTTCTACTTTTGCAGAAATCTCTTCGGTGGCTCCCAGGCAATACACCCGCCATTTACGTTGATTCGCTAGCTCAAAAAAACGATACATCAAATCGCAACCAGCGACTCTTTCTGGCAGGCCATGACCCAGTATTTTACTGGCCCAGACGACAGACATACCATCGGCAAGCACAAGATCAGAAGATCGAACATCTTCTGCTAAGAGTGAATCAGCTTGCATGTTGACAAGTTTTGCTGCGTTGACAACACCTATTCTTATTGGCTCGCCTTTATCAATAGATTGTTCGACTAGGTCCACCACTTCTTGCTCAGTGACCGAGTGGATGTCAGTATTCATCAGATGGATTGTTTTTAGCTGCTGCAACTTTTGGTTCTCGTGGTGTATTTCGTGGTGTATTTCTTGGTCTTGTTTAAGCTCACTACAGGTACAAGCTGCAAGTATCCAGTCTTGATTCTATGTCCGCTACCAATTCATTGTAACGCTTGCCTCCAACACCGCCATAGACTCGTTCAAATTCTTCTTCCGTTAGGAGTTCCGGCAAGTCTAAAAAGTGCGGAATAAACTGTTCCTCTTTTAAGTCTTTAATCATAAAAGCTTGCACTTTTCTGGCTGATGCAGCGTTCGCAACAGCAAGTTCCGCAAGCCTGACGCCGGTTCTGTCTGCCCCTAGGTCAGTGAAACTGAACCCACTGCCGCCCTTAGCGTCATCAAGTTCTTTAAAAAGCCCAACTGTATCTGCAAAACCCTGCCCTGCTGTAAGGGTTAGAGCGGCTGAAGTGAGAAAATGTTGAGCAAAATCGTATCTGTTTGAAAGGGTCAGTCGCTTGTTCACTTGCTTGCCATCAGGTAATTGCACACCCATCATTCTTGCAATATCAACACCAGAGAAAAAGAAAGAGAGTGCGAGTAGAGCCGCTCTATTTTCTTCAACCGGGTCGCCGCCTCGAGCGTCTGCGAGCACAAAAAGAGGCTTTAAAAACTCAGTAAGAGATGTTTCTCGTGGCAAGCCGGGATTCGCCGCGACCAGTCTGATTTGTTTCGAATAAGCGAGCAAACGTATTTTTAGTGCTTCATCAACAATTAGGTCTCTGCCTTGACTCTTAAGCTTATCGACCAAATCCGGTTGCCATTGATAGATGACAAGCATTCTATCTTCAAGAAGCTGAAGCCCGTTGAGGGCGTGCATTGCCGCCTTGTACTCCGGAATACGCATGAGCGCTAGATTGCCATAGTCTCGTAGAGGCTCAGCGATCCAACCAGGAACGGTAATGCTGCCGATAGAAAGTGACTCAATCGCCAAGGTGCTCGACCATTGGCTGAAATATATGCTGATGTTCATATAGGGGCCAATTGGATTGTCCGGTAACCCCAAAGTCAGTTGTGTATAGGCGCGGCCGGGATGGAGTTCGACGTTGACACCGCCGCCTTTCAGCTGTGATAGCGCGTATCCTGCGATCAATGTTATTTCTTCTTCGTCTATCCACTGAGTGACGACTTCACCGGCTGCCAGGCGGCGCGGATCGTTGCGTTTGAGTAGCGCTTTAGCCCGATCAATTTGGGCGGGGCTATTGCCAACCTGTCCTTGAATTATAGGGTTTTGTTCAATGAGCAAAAAGGGCAGTGCGATCGTGCCCACAATAATGCCAAGGAAAATAAGGTAGAGGAGTTTTTTAATGATGTTGAATCAACGAGTTTATAGTTTTTATTACGTTTTAGATTAGCGCCGGACGCGGATGATCTCAAGAGATTATTTGCTGGTGGTGTTGAGCTACAACAAGTCATCCCACGACTGATCAAATTTTGATACTATGTGTGCACTTCTAGGCCATTGCGGGTTCTGGATAGGCTCGGCCTGACTCAAAGCCACAGCTAAAATAATTAATAAAGACTCTCGAGATCAAGCTATACGATGCTAACTGACGATTCCAGAAAACTTTTCCGTGAAATAAGATCAGCCAGAACATGGGTTCAAATGATACTAGATCATGTGTTGGTCCAGTCTCTGCTGTTTCTGCACACGTTCACGCGAACCGAACAGTTTTCCGACGAGTACCGTACACTAGCGATAATCATCTTTCTTCTCATGTTGATTATCTACAATATGACTGGCATCTATCGGCATGAGAATGCTCGGAACGACTACATTTCGAGCCTACTGCAAGCATGGGGATCCTTGGTCCTGTTGTTAGCGATATTTGGTTTTGTTACTAAAACAAGCGAAGGTTTCTCACGCGAGGTCATCTTGACTTGGAGTGTCACGGGCTTTCTCGGTCAGTGCGTGATCTATTTCATCTGCAGGCGATCGCTAGCAAACACTCGAGCAGAACGTATTGCTACGCTAATAGTGGGTGCTGGTGATTTAGGTCATCACATCGCAAATCATATCAACAGGAATCAATGGGTCTCGGATCAGGTTGTGGGTGTGATTGATGACAATGCCGGGATCGCTGGGTCCTGGCAGGATATTAATATCCCTCATCTAGGAACCTTAGAAGAGATTAACAATGTTGTGACCGAGCACGGTATTCGGCGAGTCTATATCGCGATACCGATGGCTGAAAGTGCATTGGTGAAGCCGCTGGCTATTGGTCTGGTTGAGTCAAACATTGATGTGATCTGGGCGCCCGATATATTTGGGGTGAGTTTGTTGAATCATGCTATCAAGGAGATTGCCGGAGTCCCCCTGATATCGCTCTCAGAAACGCCACTTGTTGGTGGCAGTGCGCTCGCGAAAACAACCTTAGACAAGAGTCTCGCTTTTATTGCTCTTCTCGTTCTGTCGCCAGTCATGATTATAGTCGCCTTACTTGTGAAGCTCACTTCGAGCGGCCCAGTGCTATTCAAGCAGAGGAGGCATGGTTGGGATGGACGTGAGCTTTTGATTTACAAGTTCAGAAGTATGAAAGTTCATGAAGAAAACGAAGGTCAGGTCACACAAGCGACGAAGGATGATAATAGACTCACGCCCATTGGTGGGTTTATTCGTCGATCCAGCATCGATGAGTTACCTCAGCTTTTTAACGTGCTTGAGGGGTCAATGTCTCTTGTGGGGCCAAGACCGCATGCGATTGCGCATAATGACTTTTACAAAGGTAAAATACGCGCCTACATGTTGCGCCATAGAATTAAGCCGGGACTCACAGGCTTAGCACAAGTTAATGGGTTTCGCGGTGAGACCGATACAATTGACAAGATGCAGAGCAGGATAAACTATGATTTGGCCTACATTAACAATTGGTCTATCTGGCTAGATATTGAAATCATGTTTAAGACATTGTTCGTCTTGATAGGTAAAAACGCGTACTGATCGCGTTTTGATCAATTGATGCTCGCCAAAAAAATGATGTGGGACGTTAGTGATTTTCTTGGCGGTATTGGTATAGTATTGAATCAATTTATTCAGAGTAGGGTATTTTGACCTCTTTATATAAGCCGTTTTTTCTCTATTTCTATCTAATCTTCCTTGCTGGCTGCGTTGAAGAATCCAAAGACGATGACGCTGGTTTACATGTGGCATCGGCGCGATCTTATCTGGATCAAGGTCAGTTTAACGCGTCTTTGATCGAATCTGCTACCGCCCTGCAGATTGATGAAAATAATTCAGAAGCCAATTTGGTGCGGGTAGAAATCTACCTTGAGCTAGGGTTTAGCAGAAAGGCTAAAGAAATTCTCGAAGGTATGGAAGATGAATCAATAGAGTATTATCTCTTATTGATGGAGAGCTATAAGCAAAGGGGTAAATACGGCAGTATTTTGCTCATATTGCGCCAGCAAGCTGCTAAATTCCAGACTCATGAAGTTGATTTCCATTTATTGGGTGGCGAAGCTTGGTTGGGTCTGCAGAAGTTGGATAATAGCGGTGGCGAATTTGAGGCAGCGTTAAAGATTGATCCAGAAAATGTCACAGCCAAGCTGGGACTAGTCAGATTGAATGGTATGAGAGGAGACCTCGAATTAGCTGAGCAACAACTAGCCGTGTTGTTAGCAGAGCACCCTCGCAATTTAGACATTTTACTACTTTCTGCCGCTGTTTTCATGAATCAAGGTCGAGTTGGTGTGGCAGAGGCGAGATTGTCTGAGGCCGTGTCTCTGTTGCCGATTACAGATGTTATTACTCGGCAACGAGCAAATTTACTCCAGGTGCTCATTCGTTTGTTAGTACGCCAAGGGAGAAGTGGTGAGGCGCTGATTTATCAAGAGACGCTCGCAAACTCTTATCCCAATGCGCAAGAATTTAGCGCTAAGATTGAGGATGTTAAACGTGAACTTGGATCTGGTAAATTTAAGAGCGCATTGACGCTAATTGAAGAAATTGAAACCTTTGCACCGGAAAATGAAACCACTGGTGCTCTCAGAGGGTTTATCGCATTTGCTCAAGGGGATGATTCTAGAGCGGAAGAATTTTTCCTCGAGAATGTCGATGTGGAAGTTGCTCCAAGTAGCCTACTAGAGACGTTTGCTTTAAATCAGTTTCGAATGAATCAACCCCATCGTGTCGTTCAGATTTTAAGAGAAAACGCCAAGAACAGTCAGGATCCAGATATATTGGCTTTGTTTGGCGTCTCAGCAATCTCTTCTGATTTCGCGAATGAGGGCGTTGCTGCATTAAGGAAAGCGATTGATTTAGCGCCAGAGCGAGTTCGACTTTCTGTTTTGCTGGCACAACATATTAATGCTGTCGATCCGCAAGCCGCGCTCGAACTCCTTGAGGCTGCTTTCGCTATAAGACAAGACGACTCGGTACTGAATCAGACATTGTTGAACCTATATTTCATATTGGGCTTAACAAAGAAAGCACAGATATTTGCCGAAAATGCCATCGACGAAGGAAAAGGTAGCTATTCCTCAGTGCTATTGGGAGGTCATTTCTATCTGAAACTCGGCGAACATGAGAAAGCTGCTGACTTTTTTAGAGAGGCAGTTAAGAAACAACCTGAGGACATGGGTGGGTATCTAGGTTTAGGCGCAATACTGAACATCGTTGAAAAGTATGATGAGGCAGAAGCGATATATCGAAGCGCGCTTGCCGTCAATGATAGTTCATTTGGTGCTTATCAAGGTATTTTGGATACGTATGTAAGTCGCGGTGAGGCATCAGCGGGTGTGCTAGCACTATCCGCGCTGGCCAGTGAGACTGGTTCGAGCACCCCCCTTTCTATCATTTCTGCTTACTACTCGGTCTTAAACCAAAGTGATCAAGTTGAATTGTATTTACCCAAAGCGAGCGCACTTAGGGAGGGTGATCGATTTAATCGTGAGATTAATGCCAACATTTATTACAAAAGAGCGCTGAGCAGTTTAAAACGGCAAGATGTTGAAAAAGCAAGAAGAGAAGTATTTACTGCTTTGTCGTATTACCCAGCCAATATAGCGCTGCTGGCATTGCTCGTAGAGATCGAAATCGCAGCTGAAGCCTTCGTTGAGGCTAATAAAGTGATTGAGCAAATTGAGTTTGTACACCCTGATTCAAGAATTCTTCTGAAAAGTAAAGGATATCTAGCCTTGGCAGAAGGGAATGCTGAGGCTGCTAGTCCTCTTTTGGAAGCAGCGTGGGCAAGGCAAGCAGATGATCTACTAGGAGAGGGTATTTACCAAAGCTACCGAAACTTGGAACAAAACGAAAAGGCAACTCAATTCCTCCCCGTTTGGCTAAAGCTAATTCCGAATAGTGCAATAGCCACTATTCATCTTGCTGAATACCTTGCGCTAAAAGGCGAAGAAGCAGGCGCGATTAAGGCCTATAAAGCGCTTTTGGCTGTCGCGCCAGATTCAGCGATAATACTCAATAATCTTGCGTGGTTGTATTTTGAGGCGGATAACGTCGAGCAGGCGTTAACGAATGCCCAGAAGGCTTTTGAAATAACGTCTAATAATGGTTCGATAGCGGACACTTATGGATGGATCCTTTTCAAGCTAGAGCGTTATGAGGATGCAGAGAGAGTCCTGACGTTGGCTGCAAGCCTCAGCAGTGACCCCGAGATCAAACAGCATTTAGTTGAGCTCAAGGGCGCAATTAAAAAGTAGGGTTGGCTATTGAACGACAATTAACCTGGCCGGTCGCATTGCCTCACTAAAAAACACACTATTGGGGGAGCGTTGCCTCATCTAAAATTACACTACTCGTTGATGAGAAAGAAGATTTAGATGATGGAGACAATGTGTTTGTGTGGCCGAAGAGAATTAATGAAAAGCGTACGAGAGAAGTACCAACGATCGAGTTGGAAGGAAAAGCAGAAAATC
>JBLHWY010000043.1:0-38972 GCA_047629195.1 Candidatus Azotimanducaceae bacterium | reverse complement strand
TCAGGCCGCCGGCCGCTATTACCCCCTTGTTGCTTTGCTCTCAAACTATTAGGCTACGGCCCGCTTACCTATATTTGCCCGCAGAATCCATCTCCATGATCAGGAAGATACTCGAATATTTTTTTGGAGAACGAAAATCATCGCCATCCATTACATGGCAGCCAGCTTGGTCAAACTTCCTCATGGATCAAGTTGCGTTTTACCGTGTTATGAGCGATGGGGACCGCAAGCTATTCGAGCAGCGCATGCTTCTTTTTTTGCTAACGACCACCGTCGAGGCAACAGCTTTTGAGGTAGAGGATGAAGATCGGCTATTAGTCGCAGCCAGTGCAGTCATACCAGTCTGGGGTTTCCCAAAATGGCATTACTTTAATCTCAACTCGGTGTTCCTTATGCCAAATGCCTTCAACGATCGCTTTGAGTGTTCGGCACCAGATTCACTAATCACAGGGATGGTCGGCACAGGGCCTATGGCTGGCAAAATGGTGCTCAGCCGCCCAGCCTTGAAACAGGGCTTTCAAAATAGTCGCGACAAACGCAATGTGGGAATCCATGAGTTTGTACATCTCATCGACATGGCAGATGGTGAGTGTGACGGCTATCCTGAAAGGCTTAAAGAATATGCGTACGCTATCCCATGGTTCGAGTTAATGGGTAAAAAGACCCGGGAAATAAACAGTGGCAAAGCTAGTATTCGGGAATATGCCGCTTGGAATCGCGCTGAATTTTTTGCTGTCAGCTCGGAATACTTTTTTGAACGCCCCGGGATGCTTAAAAGCAAACACCCGGAACTCTACACAGCATTAGCAGATATTTATCAGCAGGACGTTAAGGCAATCGCTTCAGATGTCAAACCACAAAAAAAGGCGCCCTGCCCCTGCGGGAGCGGAATTCGTTACAAACATTGCTGCATGCCCAAAGGCTAAAACGTGTCTCAGAGATAAGATGGAGTCAAATACGACGGCCATTACTGACAACAAACTAATATCAATTGAACAGCGGAGAATGATCATCAACCTTGAATTAACAGCAAAAACGGCAACGGGGCAACGTTTTACAACCGCAGCGCGCAATCTGATTCCTGCTTTCAGAGACCGTTCCAGAGCGGCAGACCGCGATGCTCTGATGCCGACAGAAAACTTTATTGACATGCAAAAAACGCGCGTCGCCGCCGCATTTGTGCCCGAAGAGCTAGGTGGTTTTGGTGTCACTTCGGTTCACGACTGGCTAGTTGGCATTGCAACGTTGGCACGAGGGGATGGCTCAAGTGCCATCGCAATCAATATGCACATGGGGGTCAGTCGAGGCATGTCGCAGGCTTATATGATGGCGAAGCATGCCGGTAAATCTACCGAGCGAGCAGCCGTTCCATTAAAAGCGATTGTAGATGGCAAGATGCTGGTCTGTGCGACGGCAACTGAGCGTGGCACAGATAATCTTCACCCATTAACAACTGCGGTAAAAACAGACGAAGGTTGGCTGATCAATGGCCACAAAATGTTTGTTACGATGTCTCCCATAGCAACTCATGTCGCGATGAACCTTCGCATCCAAGATGAGGTTGGAGATCACTTAGCAACCACCATGTTAGCAATCGATGCACCCGGTATTGAGCCACAAAATGATTGGGACTCACTTGGAATGCGCGGCTCAGGAAGTCAATCCGTTAAGTTCACGAATGTTGCCGTCAGCGCGAATGGCGTTCGCCACCTGGGTCCCTGGGGAGAGTGGAGCACCAGCACATTAACCAACCGGACACTAGGCAACCTACCATTGGTTGCCGCATTTTTAGGTATCGCAGAACATGCTTATGAGATTGCAATAGATAGCCTCAAGACCCAAAAGCGACTAGGTGAGCTGGTTAGTAACTCTGCTGGTGTGCAGCAATTAACTGGAGAAATGTCTATTGAACTCGCCACTTGTCGCAGCATCCTTAGCAGCACCGGATTATTTGTCGATGATTGGTTGGCTAATGCGGAAACGTCACCTCCGACAATCGCTCAAGCGCATGAACTAATGCAGCATTACCAAATGGCAAAGTGGGTCATCAATCGCGGCGCTATTTCAATTGTCGATAAAGCAATGGATCTGGCAGGCGGAGGCGGATTCATGAACGGCCATCCTTTGTCGCAGCTGTATCGTGACGTGCGTGCAGGCCCATTTATGCAGCCCCATGCGCCAGCTGAGATCCGCGGTTATGTCGGTCAGGTGGCACTTGGTCTCTATCCTGAAGATTGAAGCATCTGACAAAGATACACTATCGCGTTTGAGTTTCTTTGCTAGGCGGCTCGATCAATCTTCGTCGGCTTTGCCCGAGCGGGGAAGGAAATAGGTCGAGCGAACTCGCCATTCATTGTCCGCCAAAGCTGCTCAGTAGCATCAGCGACCTCTGTGCCTTCAGTTAGCCTAATTGGCTCAAGGAAGCTGATGCTGGCTAACCCTGGCGTGGTCTCCTGCGCGCCTTTTGGTCGCATCTCACGCAATCCTTTTAGGACCACAGGCACAAGGGGTACATTTTCTGACAGCGCTAAAATGGATACGCCATGCCTGAATCGACCGAGCTCACTACCAAGTGCACGAGTGCCTTCCGGAAAGATACATATATTACCGTTCTTACGCAGAAGTTCGCGAGCGTAGTCGAGGGTTTGAGAGCCTCCACCTCGAACGATCGGAAAGGTACCAAGCGCCAAAGACTGATACCAAGGTTGCAGGATAAGTTTTTTCTTACCTTTCACAAACCAGCGATCTGCCGCAGCACCGAAATAGATGTTGTTTTGAAGGTGCAGGGGTAAGCCGGCCATGATAACAGGTGTATCCATATGACTTTGATGGTTTGGAACAAAAATCGCGGGGCCGTCCAGCTTCTCAAGGTTTTCCAGGCCTTGAACCTTGAGAGGTTTGCAATAGGCTTCAGACCAACGAATGTATTCTCTTTGGCGCAAGGTACGACGAACTAATTTAGCCCAAGGCTTCGTCTGCCAGGCATGAGGCCCGCTGAATGCATCAGGGGATAAAGCTGTGATGTGATCTGAAGACATAATTCATACTCCTAATTCGCGTTGATTGAGCTTGGCTTAGTCAAGTAATGCTTTTTCTACTGCTTCTCTTATCACTCTTCACTTCTAGAGATTGCAAGGTTGATGCCAACAAACAAAAGCATTGTAAACTGGAGCGCTAAAGGGAGAATCGCGTCTAAATAGAGAAATTGGCGCACTGCTAGAACGCAAACCAGCGAAGTTGGTGAGCAGGTTTGGTGCAGACGAAGCGCTAGAATATAAGAAGAGCTGGCGTTAACTCGGCATCAAATATCGTCAACTTTTCACACCATGAAGAACCAGTTAGTTCTCGTCCGAAGGCGCCCATTTCAGGTTAAATTTTCGAGACTTTTCAGACCTTTTTTTAAAAATCAAGGGGTTGTCGGGAAGTAACCATGGAGCTGCTTAGTTCTTGGGCACAATTAACTTAAAGCCTTTATCACGGCAGCTCTAGTCGGACTACCAGACCAGCCGGCAATTGCGATAATTTGGTTCAGCTGATGGATTAACACATCGGCGCTTCCCGTATATTTGATAGCGTTGTCCAACAGATTAGTAATCACATGGGTCAAAGCATTCGACCTGCAACGGAGGTAAACACCCACCGGATAATCAAACTGGATGCCCGCTCCTTGATCTGCAAACCCACACAGACACCATCAACAAGCTCGCCAAGGTCATCCGTTCGCATCGCTTCGTTACGAGATTCGCCCTTTAAAAAGTCTAGTGCCGATGCAGTGATTTTTCCATTTCATCAATACTAGCAATATGATGGGCCCGTACACTCTTATCTTCGAGCAGCTCTGTCTTGACACGAAGTGCTGTTAACGGCGTTCGAATATCATAACTAATGGTGGCTAAAGTGCTATCACGCCGCTTCATTTCATCAGCGACCTGTCGCTGCATTCGATTGAAAGATGTATTGGCTTACTTCATATCGGGTGGACCGATTTCTTCCAATTCAGCAACCTCCAATCCGGATAAGAAAGCGTTGGCAGCTTACGTCAATCGCTTGCTGGACTGACTGAGACGATGGACGAACAGTAACGCAATGCCTCCGATCAAAAGAAAAGCCGCAAGGGAGCGACTGGAATTTTAAATTGGCTATCGCTCTCATCTTATGAGGATTTCGATTCGCAATCATTCAATGCCTTAGAGTGGCCGGTGAGCGATAGCGCCTCGACCTCGATGTTTAGTCATCGCCAAAAGACATTCGAATCGATCCTTCGGACAACCTTCGGTTTGAAGGTTCTTCTGGAACAACAGACATAAAACTACCGGGCGCAAAAGTTGTAGTTGAGGAGTATCGACAAGACCTCATAAATTACGATACGTCATGGGGGGCATACAGCCTAAAACTGCAAGGACCGCTCTACTTAATCGATGAGATTGCAACAACCATTCATCTGCCGCGCCAAAACTCGAGATGCATCCATAGGCTGGTTCGAGTTGACGAGGCTGGCAGAGAGGTTGTCTAGATATACAATCCAAGAATAAGGGCAGCAGGATTAAATACTTCAGATTTTACCCTACTGCCAACGTTGGAGACCCAAAGTTGAAACCGTCGTTAGAGAACAATAAGGACGTTCTTTAAATACCCATCAAATTCTCAAAATTACCTCGATAAAAGGCATCCAAAGTTGCCTCAGGCAATCCTTCAGTGGTTGCTTTAAACCTGCCATAGGGATTACGACCGCCTTCTACATGAGGGAAGTCAGAACTGAACATACAAACATCAGCTCCTGAATTCTTGATAATCCATCCTGCGTCTTCTGTTGGATATGGGGTTACGCGGACCTGACGTGAAACATATTCACTTGGCTTCAATGATAGGGACTGCAAGCGTTCTTCGTGTCGTCCAAAGGCTTCCATTGCAGCATCTAGCTGACGAATATAGCTCGGCACCCAGGATGCACCGAGTTCAATGATACCCACCTTCAAATTTTCGAACCTGTCGAGCACACCATCAAGAATCAGTAGCGAGAGTGCTTGTTGCGGACCTGATGGTATCGCCATGTAAGAAATAGAACGAAAATTCTCGTCCCCACCGTGGAAATCTGCGATCTCGGGCAAGCCATTTTTCGCGTGCGCGCGAGGCAGCACAAAATCAGCAGCACCAACGTGAAACAGAATGGGAATCCCTGCTTCCTGCGCCTGTGCCCATAGTGGATCAAGGCCAACGTGGCTTGTGGCATGATTCTTAGGGCAAGCCCAGGGTATGAGAAGTGCAGCAGCACCCATTTTGATAGCTTCTGCTGCAAGCTTTGGCGCTTCCTCAAGATCCGCGAGCGGCACATTGCAGACTGGCATCAATCGATCGTCTACGGAACAAAAGTCCATCTGTGCACGGTTTGAGGCGCGCGCCATACCATAGACCAAATCAATATCATCGCCATGTTCCAAACGCTCCAACAGCACATTGGAAGTTGTTGGAAAGATAAGTTGTTTCGATACACCAAGGAGGTCGATAGCCTTTACGCGATCTTCCTTTCGAAACGAGCCAAGTGCCAGATGATTCTTCCTCGCCATAAATTCTTGCACATCTGCGGCACGAAAATCGACATCATCATGTTTAGCCACTACCTTGCCGAAAGTATCAGCTCTAGCGCCAAAAAAGACTTTGTTAAATTCAGATTGAATGGCCTCTCGTTGTTTAGGATCGGCATATGGCTTTAACCAATCCGGTGTTTCCATGATGTGAGCATCGGCGTCGTGAACAATTCTATCTTCAATATGGGGCATTTAATTCTCCTGTTTTCGGGGTATTTTTCACCCGCAACACTTAATGTTCCACCTGTACATAACCATTGATTGAGAACGTCGTCAAGCGCGAGTCTGGGGTGCCTAATCGCTTAATACTGGAATAAATCGCTGATTGGTGACCAACTTGCTATCATCTGGACCAACCGCGTTACATTGTAATCAATGGGGAACCTTGAACTATGTCTGACAACGAAAGCACAACTTCGCTTGAACCACTCACAGGAATAACAGTACTTGAGATGTCCGTAGCATTGCAGGGCCCCGCGGCGGGCCTCTACTTGCGAGATATGGGCGCTAATGTCATCAAGGTTGAACCACCGGAAGGTGATGCAGGTCGCTACCACCGTGGCGTCAATAATACGACGCCTGCAGACGCGCTGGGTCCAGGGTTTGTCGCAGCCAACCGGGGCAAAAAATCAGTTAGCCTGGATATACATTCAGCAGAAGGCCGGGCTGTGGTTGAACGACTATTAGCGAACGCGGATGTATTTTTAAGTAATTACCGTGAGTCTTTCCTAGAGAAGCTCGGCCTCGACTACGAAACGCTAGCACCAAAATACCCGCAACTAGTTTATGCGCACGTCAACGGGTTCGGTCCTGAAGGACCCGATAAAGACAAGGCCATGCTCGATGGTGTGGCTCAGGCAAGAGGCGGATTAATAAGCCTTACTGGCGTGCCTGGTGAAACCCCATTGTTACTTGGCGCAGCTGTTGCAGATTTAGGTGGCGCCATGCATCTGGCGTTAGGTGTAATGACAGGTCTGTTTGCAAGGGCACAACATGGCAAGGGTCAAAAAGTAACCACTTCTGCGCTGGGTACCATGCTCTGGCTGCAGCAGTGGGAACTCCAGCAACGCATGATTACCGGAAAACCCCTGACAGCTAATGGCTCCCATGTACCCAATATGGAAGGTCCCTACGGCGTTTACGATACAAAGGACGGTGGCAGCTTCATGTTCGCGAATGCCATGGGTGAAGAATCTTGGGATGCATTCTGTATATTTTGTGAACTGTTCGAACTGATTGGTGATAAAGATTGGGATACACCAGGAAAACGGCTAGGCGGCTCTGGTGTTGGTCAGTCCCCTGAGGCTGTCAGAGCTCTGTTCAAAGAGGGGTTCGCCAGGAAAACCACGAAGGAATGGATTGATTTTATGTACTCCCAGCCAGAACTCATCCTCGAGCGCGTCCGCAGTCATGACGATGTCCTCACCGACGAGCAAAACATAGCAAACGAGTATATTGTGCCGATGACAATGCCGATCATTGGTGACTCGAGGGTAGTTGGCAATCTTGTCCGTCTGAGTGAAACCCCAGGCTCGGTCAAGGGTCCGGCCCCTGTGCTAGGTGATGATACCGCAGCAGTCATGACTGATCTCGGATTCGACAACAGCACCATCGACGCTGTGACAGAAAGAGCGGCAACAATACGTGAAGAAATATTTCAAGCGATTGCTGACAGCTAATCCTAGTAAAATTTTCATGGGTGAGAACTCCGCTTACGTGAGTTCTACCTGTGTGACTCCCACCTATGTGAGTCCCAGTCAATCAAGTGACCCACCTCATATTTGACAGACTCAAACACGTCGGAAAACAAGAAAGATTTGTCTTTGGGTTCATGAATAAAATTGAATTCGGCAGCTTAAAACTTTGGCTAAAATCACACACTGCATTAACGAAATCTGGATCTCTCGACGTCGCGACGACCCTTCTGCTTTAATTCTTCAAACATTCAGCGATTGGCCAGAGCAATAATTTCGGTATTGAGCTCGAAGCAGAAGCTTCATGTCAGAGTAAAAATAAGATCCAAATTCCTAACGATCCTTTCGCAACACAATTTTCAGCCAAAAATCTCATCGCTGATGGTCCTTGCGCGGGCGTAAGCATTGATGCTTTGGCTGATGATCAGGGTCGCGCGATTGATCTTAGTATTAAATTGAACGACGAAGCCAACGATGACTGGAAACTAGGTATGGGTTAGCCAGCTCTAGAGGATGGCGCGGATACCGACGATGTCTTAAGTTTTGCCAGGTTCAACACGATGTTGATCACTTTTTGAACAGCTTATTAACAACGCTGATAGGTGCCAACAACTGACGTAAAATTGCAGCCATCTATACCCTCAAATGTATTGTCCTAATTGAAGAATCTTGATGAACTTCACGTCGCGGTACTTTTATCAATGACCAAGGACAATTTAAATGAACCTTTAGCAAAGAATAGGTCACGAAATAAGTTATCAATATAGTACTAGTGATCTATTGACAGTTTTTGAACTTCAGAATAGAGTGCGACCCGAATTTTCTGGATGTCAATTTCCTGAACATTTTCCAAATAAATAATTTCAAGAGGTATCATGAACAAAAAGTCAACAACGTTAAAATTGACGGCACTGATTGTCGCCGCATCAGTAATGTCATCCGCCAATACTGCCCTAGCTGAGATGGAAGAAGTGTTTGTCACAGCAACGAAGAGAGAGCAGACGCTGCAGGAAGTTCCTGTTGCAGTTTCAGTCGTCGACAGTGCGACGCTAGAGCGTGCTCAAATTCTCGATATCCTTGATATACAAACAGTTGTGCCTTCTTTGAGAGTGCCGCAATTTCAAGGATCCAATCAGGTGAATTTTGTGATTCGCGGTTTTGGTAACGGTGCAAATAACGTTGGTATTGAACCAGCCGTTGGTGTTTTTATTGACGGTGTTTACCGGTCAAGGTCGGCTGCACAGATTTCAGACTTGCCGAATATTCAGCGGGTAGAAGTATTGCGCGGACCGCAAAGCACGCTATTTGGTAAAAACGCTTCTGCTGGTGTAATCAGTATTGTTACCGCTAAGCCAGAGTTCGAGTGGAACAGTAATATCGCAGTCACTGCCGCTAACTTTGGTGGCTTCCAAACCAAAGGTTACGTCACAGGGCCACTCTCGGAGACTGTCGCATTTAGTCTTGGCGGGTCTACCAATAACCGTGATGGTTATACAGACAACCTTGCGCTGGGTACGGAAATTAATGATAGAAATCGATGGTCTACAAACGGTCAATTGCTGATAGAACCTTCGGACACAATGAGTTTCAGGATCAGTGCTGATTATAGTGAAATCGATGAAGTTTGCTGTTCCGTTGCCAACCTTGTTAGCGGCCCGACTGCAGGTTTAATCGCAGCTGTCGGCGGCGCACTCGATAACGAAAATCCGTTCTCCTACAATGTCTTTCAGAATGTTGATCCGAGGCAAGAAATTGAAAATGGCGGCGTTTCACTACATGCTGATTTTGTGTTTGATGCCTTTACTGTCACCTCGATCACAGCCTACAGAAACATGGATTTCAACAATGCTGGCGACGACGTCGACTACTCAAGCGCTGATCTAATCGCGCCTCAGAACCTCGCCCAACAAAGCATCAAAACGTTTACGCAGGAATTCCGAATCTCTTCAGAAAGTGATGGACCTTTGAATTGGTTGGCAGGTGCGTTTATCTTCAATGAAGACATCGAAACACAGGGTGGTATTTCTTTTGCGCCTGGATTCAGACCATATGCTGATCTCTTAGCTGGCGGAGGCGTGCCTGGTACACTTGCTGCAGTTGAGGGCGCACTTGGCGTACCCGCCGGCACTTACTATGAAACTGGTACAGGCGTGCAGGAAAATGTGACTCAGGATAATCAAGCTTATTCGCTGTTTGGTACGATCGACTATGACCTGACAGACGACATCGTGCTGACGCTGGGTATCAACTATACCAGTGATGAGAAGCAAGTTTCCCTAATTCAAATCAACACAGACGCGTTCTCACAGACTGCTTTACCAGCAGCTTTTGCGGGACTTGGCGGACTGCAATTTCTACCAGGTTTGGTAGCCTTTCCTAATGCTGGTGAAAACGGTGAGTCAGATGACAGCAACGTTGACTATACATTACGCATTGCCTCTGATTTAGGCGATAACATGAATGTATACGCAAGTTATGCGACTGGTTTTAAAGCAACATCATGGAATCTTTCTCGTGATTCCAGACCAACGATTGGTGAACGTGATGCCCTGATTGCAGCTGGCGCGGCACTGCCCAACAACCTCACGACAGGTACTAGACAGGCTGGACCTGAAGAAGCTGAAGTTTTTGAAATTGGTCTGAAAGGACAATACGAAAAAGTGACGTTTAGTCTCGCAATTTTTGATCAGACTGTTAATGATTTCCAATTCAATGCCTTTACGGGCGCTGCGTTCACGCTGTCAAATGCTGGTCAAACAACCGTCAAGGGTCTTGAGATAGAATCTACATTCTATCCAACGGAGAACTTAGTTCTGACTTTCGCCGGCACGTTCCTTGATCCTGAATATGATTCCTTCCCACTATCGGCTTTTGGAGACCTTTCTGGTCAAGAAGTCGCTGGCATCGCCGAAACTAGCCTTTCAGTTTCTGGTACTTGGAACTGGCAGGTAAAAGATTACGAAGGTTTTGTTCGAGCTGATTATCAATACGAAAGCAAGACTCAGATACTTGATGACCCAACTGCGACTGCTGCACTTAGCACTGTAGGCAACTCTACTCGAGAGATTGGAATGCTTAATGCAAGTGTAGGTGTAACCAGAGGCAATTACGACCTGAGCCTGTGGGGCCGTAATCTGAATAATGATGAGTTTCTCGTTTCAGCATTCCCATCTGTTGTACAGCCAGGCAGCTTTAGCGGTTACCCTAACCAGCCGAGAATGTTTGGTTTAACTCTGCGCGCAAGATTTAACTAAATCTGTATGCCGCTTGCCAGCGGGCTACGACCACTTGGTCGCAAGCTCGCTGGCAAACTCTTTCACCGATAGATTGATGGACCGTTTACAACCTTCTACACGTGTCCGGCAACACTATTGCCAAGCCTAAAAAGGGGCGGCACTTGTCTCCAGGCAAACAACTCACGATTGATGATGCATTATCGAAAGCGAAGAAAGCCGTCAAACGGCGCCAGCATACATTAGCCGCTGAACTTTACAGCGCAGTATTGCAACATCAGCCTGGCCATCCAGTCGCGAAAAAAGCACTACGCAAACTCGAGACCCAATTAAAAAAAAGGTCTTCGACGAAGGTCACCAAGACCGAGCCTGATGCCGAACCGATAAACGAGCTTATAGCGCTCGTTCGACTAGGCCATATGGCACAGCTCGAGCTGAGGTCCAAAGAACTACTGCGTGACTATCCCCAGTCCGTTTTACTGCTGAACCTTCTTGGCATTGCGTTGCAACGACAAGGCAGACTGTCACAGGCTGTCAAGGTTCTGGATAAAGCAATCGCACTCAAGCCTGACGTTGCAGAAAGTCATTCAAACCGGGGTATTTCCCTAAAAGAACTGGGACAGGCAGAGAAAGCACTTGCAAGCTACAACAGAGCAATCGAGCTGCAGCCAGATTTTCCCGAGGCATATCTAAACAGGGGTAACGTGCTAAAAAGCCTTGGGCGCTTTGATGAAGCTGCTGCCAGTCACGAGCGAGCGATAGCCATTCGCGAAGATTTTGCAGAAGCGCATCGAAGCCTGAGTACGCTCAAACACTACGGACCTGATGACAACCAAGTCGAGCTGATGGAACGCCTGTTCGCAGCCGTTAACACGAGTGAGACCAGTAAAATGGAACTTGGCTTTGCGCTAGCTAAGGCGCATGAAGACCTTGGCCATTTTGATGAAAGCTTCGACTACTTGGTAGTAGGTAACCGTCTCCGTAAGCAAGTACAGCAATACCAAATTCAGGACGACATAAATCTGTTTGCTGACCTCAAGCGCCTTTTTGCAGAACAAGGCCCGTCTCGCGATAATTTGCTGAAAAAAACTGCGTCAAGCCAGCCTTTATTTATCGTAGGTATGTTGCGTTCCGGGACCTCTCTTACCGAACAAATACTCGCAAGTCACAGTCAGGTTTATGGCGCCGGTGAGCTAGATGCAATGACAAGGCTTGCATCGCCAATGCTATCGGGCTTGATCAACCAAGCAGACAACAATAAGCTCAGCGGATTACCGACTGCTGAATCCGCGAGGCTCCGTAGCGACTACATTGATACGCTAAATGAATTAGGTGCCCATGAAAAAATAATCACAGACAAAGCGCCACTCAATTTCCGCTGGATTGGCTTTATTCTTTCCGCTTTTCCCAATGCAAGAATTGTCCATGTGAACAGGGACCCCGTAGCGACCTGCTGGTCTATCTTCAAGCACTATTTTCCAGATCCGTGCCTGTTCGCGTACGATCTTGAGGACCTCGCAAAATTCTACAGACTCTACATAGACTTGATGACCTTTTGGCGCGAGCGCTATCCCGACAACATCTATGAGCTCGATTACGAACGCTTAACGGAGAATCAAGAAGCGGAGACTCGCAAACTCTTGGCGTTCTGCCAACTCAGCTGGGAAGACCAGTGTCTCGACTTTCATCAGACCAAGCGTCAGGTGAGGACAATAAGTTCTGCGCAGGTTCGCGAGCAGATGTACACCGGCAGCTCCAATGCATGGAAAAAATATGAGCATCGCCTGCAACCAATGATCACAGGCCTCGTTGACAGAGATTCCTAGCGGCTGGAATAATGGGACAGCTTTATTTTTTAAGTAGCAGATCTTTGGCTTCGTTGACTTGGGAAGCGAGGAAAGTCGACCCACCGCGATCGGGGTGAAGCTTTTGAATGATACGCCGATGCGCTAATTTGATGTCTTCCTTTGACGCGCCCTGTTCGAGTCCCAAAATTTCCAAGGCTTCCTGCTCAGTAAGACTGTGTTGTGTCTCGCCTGTCTCTCCATCGCCATCACGCCACTGTGGCTGTTCACGATCGAGATAGGCCTCAAGAACATTAGTCGAGTCGGTATCACCTGCAATCTCGTAATACAGTTCTTTTAGTTCAGCGATTGCCAGATTAGATAATTCAGAACCGGAAAATCTCCCATTCACGACCTGCCCGGATATGTGCCCCGTATCGTGATCCAGCACCATTCGAATATAGCTGGTATTGACTTCAGACGTCTGGCCGGTGCTTTTCGCTTTAGTTGCGCCTTGGGTCTGGCCAAACTTTCTTTTTAGGCCCCGTAGCCCTTTGAGGAATGCAGCAGTGCGCCAGAATCGCAGCCCCCACCTCAGTATGGTCCCGGAGAACGGTAAAGCGGAACCCGCTAGGACAAATAGCCAATGTAATCTTCCGGTGACCCCAAGGTAAATCAACGCTACTCCGACAACCGCCAGAGCATAGAAAATAAAGAAACTTCGCAAAGACAGGTTTTGCTTGGCAAGTAGTATACGCATCGTGACGAATATCATCACAGCGAGCACAAAAAGTCCGGTCAGTAACAATACGTTAATCCTTCAATTGTCGAGTCAAGAGTCCCGCCGCTTTGTTGCCCTTGATGTCCAATAATGCCTTGTGCCCTCCGGCGGCATAAACAGCAACTGCGGCGAGCAGTGATTTCAGTTCATCAGCACTGTTCAGATTAAATGGCGCATAGGCGCCACCTGACAGACGAGCGATCTCTTGATAGGTTTGCCGCGTGGATGGATCGACACCTTCCTGAAACATGAATGCTGGTATTTTGCTGATCCCCATTTGCCCTGCAATTTCGCAAAGGCTATCGGGATTTTCTTCCATCGCGTCACCGACAAAAATCAGAGTTTGAATCTTTTGGCGACGATGTTCGTCGAGGCAATGGCTGAGCACCCGATGAATTTGTGTCTGTCCTCCGGCACAGCGAACCTGGTCCATTTGGTGACGCAAATCCTCAGCATTATTACACCAGGTGGACGTAGAGAATTCTCGATAGCCTTTGTAGTAACAAAGTTGAATGGCAAGACCACCGAGATTCGTCGTGCAGTCAAACATTTCATTTTGGATGTGGGTCGCCATGTCCCAGGTTGGCACGCGGCTTAAAGTTGCATCCATCGCAAAAATGAGTCGCCCTGACTCGCTACCCGCCTTGGGCACCGACACTCGCTTAACCGTCTCTAAAAAACGACCAACATCGGAACTACTTGAGTGCGTAATATCCTTCTTCACTTGTTCTCGATTCGCTGTGTGATGACCGTAGGGCTCATTACTTTAAAGGTTAACAAACGTCGGTGACCAGCTCAAACAAAAAGGATAAATGCAGACGGAATAGAATGGCACTTATTCTATGTCAGCTTTGCGCCTTAATCTTAGGTCTACCATCTCAGGTTCAATCTTCTGTGAAAGGAGCCAGTCGCGGAATATGAAGCCGGTTGCAGTGGGCCAAACGACGCATTCTTCGGGAGTGAGGAGCTTGTAACTGTCTAATTCCTCATTCAGCACAATGTTGCCATTAGCTTTAACGTGGTAGCCGATAATTACCTGGTTCATCCGCGCAAAGGGGTAGACGCTTATTAACGTTGGCTCAGTTGCCTCTAGATTTAGCTCTTCTTTGACTTCACGAACTGCAGCCTCATGCGGCGACTCGCCGTGATCTACAAACCCTGTTATCACGCTGCAGAAGGAACCCGGCCAAGAGCGATTGTGGGCTAACAGCATTTGTCCCTCATACTCTACGACCACCGCCGCCACTGGGGTTGGGTTGTCGTAATTTACGTAGCCACAACTCGCCGAGCACTCGATGCGCGGCCCGGTGGCAATTTCTATTTCGGCCAAAGGTGCGGCGCAGAGGGGGCAGAATTTAAATTTGTTCATGTGATTACTTTAGAAATAAATAGAGAAAGGCAAGGTAACATTAATTGCATACGAATAGGAGACAGACCCAATTGCACTTCCAGCTGCGCAACAAACTCGATGAGAGGTAAGCACAGCTTAAGTAAGTGACATTCGGGACCGAACCCAATCATAAAAAATCATGGAGAGGAGCAAGACACAAGGACAGCTCACACCCTGTTCAGATTGCTCTGAACCGAAGACACGGCTAGCATGCTGACGATACTGCAGTATTTCAAATTAATGCAAAGAAACAACCCTATGTCCCATCATAAATGGTCAATGATCTTCCAGCCCTCGCAATTTAATTTCGTCAAAATTAGTCCTCTGCTGGAGTCTGAGCGTAAGAGGACTAGTGCATATTTACGAATGCGAAATATACCTATGAGTAAAATAAGTCTAATACAACTCGCCGGTTGGCCTATCAAACTGGCCTGTATAGTGCGCTCAATTGACATGGTAGGCTACCAGGCATTGGTAGTGATCGACGATCAAGAGCTTTTGCTAGTCGGCAAGGATGATAAACCGTTGTCCCTTCCAAGCCTGATGCATATGCGTGAGGTTTTGAAAAAAATGCCACTGTCATCGCTTACCTTACGCCATGAATCCGCGTATGAAGAGATGATCAACCAACCACAAGGGGGAGATGGAAATATGCTAGAAGTTAGCCTTTCTCTCAATCCGTATCCTTTTACCCAGCAGGATATAACATGATTAAAGTAGCAGTATTTCCAATCCCTGACTCCGTAAATTTTCCGGGCATACCCTGCCCACTGCATATATTTGAACCGCGCTACCGACGCATGGTCAGGCATTGCATCGATAATGAGTTGTCCATGGGGGTCTGCAATACAGCAAAAGTGCTTCGCGAATCTGACCATAACCAAAGTATGGAGAATGTGCTTAACAGCAACCAGTCAACCTACAAACCTATGGAAATATTCTCCGCCGGCCCAGTCACGTTGCTGGAAGAACTAGAAGATGGGCGCATGGTGATTGAAGTCGCTATTGATACCCGCCTCAGGCTCAAAACGGAACTGCAAACCCTGCCTTTCAACATTTGGGCGTGCGAAGAATTGCCAGATGAAGCCATGACCGGAAACCAGGAACACGATCTTGTTCAAACGAAACAGAAAATTCTAAAGCGACTACTGGTGATGACGCACGCCAATCAGGAAAATCAACAACTGTTGCAAAGCGATTATTGGCAGAATATGGCCGCAGTTGACTTCAGCTTCGCCGTCACAGGATTGTTAGGTTTACCCGGTGAGATTCAACAGGAAATGCTTGAAATGACAAAGCCAACGGAGCGCTTGCAGGCGGTGCTGGCGTTACTTAACGAGAAGCACTAACAGCGATAGGTCCTCGGCTCAGATAGCCGAGAGAGGGATACCCAGTACTGAAAATAATCAATGGCAATGTTACATATTCGTGCTGTTAGATCACCAGTCCTCGTACTGGCATCATTTGCCCTGTCCAATCACACCCTAGGCACACCTCTGACATTTAGTTTCCCTCGAGCTTCTCGTCAGGACCCGCTTCCTGCGCGACTTACGTTACTCCTGAAGAACGTTGCGCACTTGGTCGGCCATATTATTGATTGTATATTTCAGTTGCTGAACTTCGCCTTTTGCGTCGACTAATATCTTTTTAATGACACCCCGTTGGCAACTGCTGCAGCTACATCACTGATATTACACACTTGAGTTATCAGGTTGTCGGCCATGACATTGACATTGTTGATTAGTTCTTGCCGCATACCTGACACGCCTTCCGTAACTACTTCGAGAGACAACTGCGTCACTTCTCATGCGAACCCACTAAACACCTCTATTATATTGTTAGTAGTTTTAATTAGGCGCAAACATCGCTTCGAATGGGACGACCGTCCAACGCCATTGGCTCAGACAGATCTCCTTTCGCTAGTAAATTTGCAACACGACCAAATTCGCTTATGGGCTCAGCTAAACCCCAATCGTAGCATTGAATGCTTCGACGTACGCCGCCAAAGAACCCGATGCTGCACTCATTGAAGCACGTTTGCTTATCTTTCCGTCGTGACCTATAAAAGACCAGTTGTAATATGACTCTTCACAATGCCGAAATTTCTACGCATACTGATGGCCAGACTTCATTTAAGGGGGAATTATGTCAGAGATGCAGATAGAAGATTTATTAGGACCGTTGGACTTCGACCCAGATGCACTAAAGAGAAAATATCTTGAAGAACGAGATAAGCGGGTCCGTGAAGAAGGTAATGACCAGTACGTTGAGGTAACCGCAGAGTTTTCGCACTATAAAGATGATCCCTATGTAGAACCGGGCTTTACCAGAGAACCTCTGTTCGACACTGTTGAGGTTGCGATCATTGGCGGTGGCTTCGGGGGGCTACTTGCTGGCGCTCGCATGAAGGAAGCGGGTTTTACCAGTATTAGAATGATTGAAAAAGCGGGCGATTTTGGCGGAACCTGGTACTGGAACCGTTACCCTGGCGCTATGTGCGACGTCGAATCTTATTGCTACCTACCATTGCTCGAGGAAATGGGATACATACCCAAACATAAATACTCCTTTGCACCGGAGATTTACCAGCATAGCCAAAATATCGCAAAGCACTACGACTTATATACCAACGCGTGCCTGCAAACCAGCGTGACAGATCTTACTTGGGATGAGGATGCAGGGTACTGGACGATTAAGACAAACTGGGGCGATGAAATGAAAGCCCGATACGTTCTTATGGCAAATGGGCCACTAAATCGCCCGAAGCTACCCGGAATACCTGGCATCAATAATTTTAAGGGCCACACGTTTCATACTAGTCGTTGGGATTACAACTATACCGGCGGCGATTCGACCGGCAATCTGACCGGCCTTAAAGACAAGAAAGTGGGCATCATTGGTACCGGCGCAACGGCAGTTCAATGTATACCTGCTTTGGGTGCTTCAAGTGAACACCTCTATGTGTTTCAACGAACGCCTTCTTCCATCGATCGACGTAACAACGCCGAAACTGACCCCAAATGGAAAGATTCACTCGAGCCAGGTTGGCAAAAAGCACGTCGAGAGAACTTTAATGTACTGGTCAGTGGTGGAGATCAAGACGTTGACCTGGTTGGCGACGGCTGGACAGAAATCATGCGTGAGTTAACTGGGATAGCGGCAAAGACAGCGGGTAAGAAGCTGGGTCGTAGACTCACAAAAGCAGAGCGTGGCCAGCTAATGGAGCTGGCCGACTATAAAAAGATGAACCAGGTCCGTGCCCGCGCAGAAGAAATCGTCAATGACCCTAAAACTGCGGAAGCACTAAAGCCTTATTATCGCCAGTTTTGTAAACGTCCTTGCTTTCACGATGAATATCTCGATACCTACAACCTACCTAATGTCGAGTTGGTTAATACCGAAGGTAAAGGCGTCGAGCGCGTCACAGAGAAAGGCGTTGTGGTTGACGGGGTAGAATATGAGCTCGATTGTCTTGTCTTTGCAACGGGCTTTGAAGTGGGTACGTCCTATACCCGTCGAGCGGGATACGATATTAAAGGCATCGACAAATCGTTGAGCGAGCATTGGGAAAACGGCCTTCGAACCATGCAGGGCCTGCAATCTAACGGTTTTCCCAATTGTTTCTTCCTTGGTTTTACGCAAACCGCAGTGACGGTGAATGTGCCCCAGGCACTGGACGAGCAGGCACAACATGTTGCCTACATACTCGATCAAGTCCGCCAGCAGGGAAAACATGTCGTTGAAGTGAAGCCGGAAGCAGAACAAGCCTATGTCGATGAGATCAAACGCTTGGATGTGTCAGGAACACGTTTTTACACGGAATGTACACCTGGCTATTACAACAACGAGGGTAAAGAGGCAAGCGCCAACGGGTTTTTCACCGGCATGTATGGCGGCGGCTCTATTCGATTCTTCGAACTACTCGCTAATTGGCGTGATCAGGGAGAAATGAAGGGACTCGACGTACGTTAGTGGATTTAAACTCGCTGACGAATATCAGTACTAGCCCGACGATGCCAAGAATAGGCATCGTTTTGGGCTAGGCATGCTTATCTACTATTTTAGTTTGATCTAGGTATTGGCCTTAGTGTTGGTGCCGTTACAGATATTTGTCTGTTACCGCGCCTTCTGAAGCAGATGATACCGAGGCTGCAAATTTTGCTAATACGCCTCTTGTATAACGGGCTGGCGGCTTTTGCCATTTACTCAGGCGCTCGGCTATTTCTGCATCACTTAAATCCAAGGTGACCGTATTATTTTCGGCATCAATCACGATCTTATCGCCAGTCTCAATGATCGCAATAGGGCCGCCTTCAACGGCTTCCGGGGTCACGTGACCCACAACAAAACCATGAGAGCCACCGGAAAAACGGCCATCAGTGATTAGCGCGATATCTTCGCCCATACCTTTACCCATGATGGCCGAAGTAGGACTTAACATTTCGCGCATGCCAGGTGCGCCTTTTGGCCCTTCATAGCGAATGACAAGCACATCTCCTTTGATCACAGTCCCATCAAGCACACCCTTTAGGCATTCTTCTTCAGACTCAAACACACGGGCTTTACCTGCAAAACTAAGACCTTCCTTGCCGGTGATTTTTGCCACCGCGCCTTCCGGTGCCAAGTTGCCTCTTAATATCACCAGATGACTATCTTTCTTTATCGGATTGTCAAACGGACGAATAATATCCTGACCTTCAGGATAGGGTTCTACGCTGGCTAAATTTTCTGCGAGTGTTTTACCAGTCACCGTCATGCAGCTGCCATCTAACATGCCAGCCTCTAACATGGTCTTCATTAGCGGTTGAATTCCACCAATTTTAATCAACTCAGACATCAAGTATTTACCGCTAGGCTTTAGGTCCGCAAGCATGGGGGTCTTTTTGCCAATTTTGGTAAAATCATCTAATTCCAACTCCACGCCTATCGTATGAGCCATGGCCAATAGATGTAGTACTGCATTGGTTGATCCACCGAGAGCGATCACAACTTTGATCGCATTTTCGAAAGCGGCCCGCGTCATGATGTCAGAGGGCTTAATGTCTTTTTCAAGAAAGTTCATGATGGCAGCGCCGGCGTTCAAGCAATCATCTATTTTGTCACTAGAAATAGCATCCTGCGCTGAGCTATTCGGCAAACTCATACCCATCGCTTCAATGGCTGAAGCCATCGTATTTGCTGTATACATGCCACCGCAGGAACCTGGTCCTGGGATGGCTGTTTCCTCTATGTTTTTCAGCTCAATATCGGAAACCGTACCCGCGGATCGGCCGCCAACTGCTTCAAAAACAGAGATTACATTGGTGTGGTTGGGCCCCGGCTGAATAGTGCCACCGTAAATAAAGATAGAGGGTCGGTTAAGGCGAGCCATGCCCATAATGAGCCCGGGCATATTTTTATCACAACCGCCAATGGCAATGATGCCGTCGTGCCCCATGCATCCTGATACTGTTTCCACGCTATCCGCGATGACTTCTCGGGAAACGAGGGAATACTTCATGCCTTCGGTGCCCATGGAAATGCCATCAGATATTGTGATGCAGTTGTAAATCACACCTTTACCACCTGCCGCATCGGTACCTTTATTGACCTCTTCCGCTAGCGTATTGATGTGCATATTACATGGGGTGACCATGCTCCACGTCGAGGCGATGCCAATCTGTGGTTTCTTAAAGTCATCGTCATCAAAACCGACCGCCCTGAGCATCGAGCGGCTTGGGGCTTGTTCATAACCATCAACAACTATTTTTGAAAACTTCCGTAAGTCCTTGTCTGACATTGTTTTTTCACTTCTTATAAGTAATTAATTGCGGGCTGAATGTGCTTAACGCCAATCATAGCAAATCATAGCGCTTTCGGTTTACTTTGCATGCCGTATTGGCGCATCAATAGAACCACTCTCATACTGGGCTACATTTCAGCATTGTAATAACGAAACACGTTCTTATTAGCATATTGGTAACACTCAATTTTCTGGTTTTAAGGTAATCAAAAACGAGTGAATAGCCTGAAGTACAGATTCAGACGTGTTACCGATCAAAAGGCATGGAATACCAGAGCGACCGACCGTCCCCACTACGACAATATCGATGTCATTAGTATTTACAAACTCCAAGATAATTAGTTTCGGCTTTCCTTTTGCTAATTATTGATCAAAACTAAACTCCTCATACTCATTAGCCAAGACACGGATACTGTCTTTGTATTCTTGTGCGTCATTCTTTAACAATCTCTCAACCTCAGCAGGCGGAATGCTCGTGAATGCGCCGTATCTGAGCGCGTCTTCGCCATATAACGACCAGCACGAAAATATCGTGAGCTTAGCGTCTTCTTAACGACTCTACGAAGTGGCCATATCCATTATCATTCTGTTTTGCGCGCGACCTTCTGCATGTTGCTTAATTACGAGGTCAATAGCCGCTAATATTTTTCTAACTTTGTCGTTTTTCCTTCCCTAATGAGCCAAACCGGCATCGGGCACTTACGCATTATATGAAAATCATTGCTATCAAAGCTCTCCTCACTGCTATTCGCAGCTTTTATCAGCAAATCACCTTTACTTGAAATAACAGCTCTGACGGTTTCGATAAAACTTTTACCTTGAGAAACCCGTGCTGAAATTTCTAAACCATGGCCCTGAAGCTTTTGCGCGAACTCGGCAAGCGGGTCATGCCGTTGCGCCAAAATAAGCTCGGAAGGCCTCACAATATCAGCGTAGGTACTCTGTATTGTTTCATGAGTCTCGACGACGTCAAACAAGATTATATTTGCACCGATTTTTCTGCCCAGATCAATGCCGCGTAATACTGAGATATCCATAGCAGGGCTGGCAGGCTCATTTACCTTTATAATTATATTCTTGAAACGTTTCACGGGCTCATTTCAGAACGTGAATTTTTAACGACTAAGGAACAAAGGGAGAGTCGAGTAAAACGACGATTTAAGTCGGATTTATCGCTAAAGGTGAGTACATACAAGATGCGTCGTTAAAAGACAAGCGAGGCTCGAAATATGCGGTTTTATATACGAGAAGCTCAACATACGCGACAGGCTCAATCAGCGAATATGCAGGTTCTTGCAGCTTCGCAAATGGCCAAAACTGCCGGGTGACTTACTTTGCGTTCGGCAGAAATAGCATAAAACCTATGCTTTACATCATCAGTTTGCCCAATGACTTGAACACCAAAGTTCTGGCAGACTTCATCCGCTATCGCTGTAGGCATAAAAAATACGCCAAGGCCTCGCTGCCCAAACGACTTTATTAAGGCGCTGTCATCAAATTGCCCAACGACATTAGGGAATATATTCTGGCTATGCATCCACTGATCAAACAACTGCCTTATGCCAAATTGTGGTGTCGGCAATAAAATTGGAGCTTGATGAAGAGATCGGGGGAAGTTAGGCGCCAATTTCTTTTTTAGCTCAGGAATCCCAAAAAATGTTAACCCTGACTCACCAAGATAATGATTGTAAACGCTGGTTCCCAGAGCATTATTGGTTGGCGTATCACTCAGTATCATATCCAATTTGTGCATGGCTAGGTCAGCCAACAACGCTGAAACAGGCCCCTCTGTACTTATCAGGTTGAGACCACTGGGTATGAGAAATGCGGGTTCGATAATTTTACATACGATAGTTTTCGGCAAGGAACTTGCTGCTCCGACCATAAATTCAGTTTGGTCGTTTGACCCAGAACCTCGCATTACACCACTGAGTTCATCTCCTAGTTCGAAAATTTCATCAGCGTATTTCAATGCTGTTCTACCTGGTTCCGTTAAAACTAAATTTCGACCTTGTTTTTCAAACAACGCGCAGCCGATACGAGCCTCTAACAGCGACACCTGACCGCTGATAGTATGAGGGGTTATATGCAAGCGTTTACTAGCCTTGGCTATGCTTCCTTCATGGGCCACAGCCCAGAAGTAACGCAAGTGTTTATAGTTGAGTAGATCGGACACAAGTGGAGTAAATTAATGCCTTTGATAATTAAAATTGGGACATAGCTAATACGTTTTTGTCGCAGCTACTCTAAACCTAAGAACTAAGAAATCAAATAGCGAACTCTCGCCTTTTAATCAAAAAACACATTCTGAACAGGTGCGCGTAATTAGCATCTGGTTCTATAATGATTTAGAAGTTTGATGATTGCGGCGACGACATGAATATGCAATTCACTAGTTTCAGTAAGGACGCAAGCCACACACGAACAAATCTACGAAGGTAACCTATTGTTTTTAATGTATAAAACATCAAACAATACAAGACACGATCAAATTGCTGATGACATGCTAAGATGACCGACTTTTAGAATTGACGTTAGCGAATATGAGAGTTACAGATTCATCTGCATTTTTAGCATCACGGCAGCATGCCAACCCAACATACCTTAAAGCACTATTCGAATTAGGACATACAATCGGTCTCTTTGTCGTATCGATATGGCTTATGTTTGTCACATTACAGATTCACTACAGCTTGACCCTCCTGCTGTCATTGGTGGCGACTATCGCTTACCTGCGCCTGTTTATGATTGGCCACGATTGCGGTCATGGATCCTATTTGCCTAAAAAGTGGCAAAACGAAATGCTCGGCGGATTTATAGGCGTGTTGACCGGCACGCCCTTCAAATATTGGGCACGGCAACACGCCAGGCATCATGCTACAACCGGCAATCTGGATAAACGCGGCGATGGCGATGTGATCACAAAGACAGTTGAGGAATTTAATGATGCTGCCTGGTTCACTCAAATTTGCTATCGCTTTTATCGCAACCCCTGGTTCATGTTGTTCGTCTCTGCGCCAGTCCACTTTGTTCTGCTGCAACGGTTACCACTCGGCGATCAAATGAAAACACGGGCTGGATGGACTAGTGTGATGGGCACGAATGTTGGTATTTGCTTCTACTACGGAACCCTTATCGCGATCTTTGGGCTGGTTCCTTTTCTGATGGTTTATATCCCGGTTCTCATGCTTTCATCGGCCGCAGCGGTATGGCTTTTTTATGTACAACACCAATTTGAAGATGCCTATTGGAACCGCAAGGAAATCTGGACGTACGAGCAGGCAACTCTGAATGGCAGTTCATTTTACAATTTGCCGAGATGGTTGCATTGGGCGACCGGTAATATCGGCTATCATCATATCCACCATCTAAATCCAAAAGTACCAGGATATCAGCTGCCAGATTGTTTTGACAAAAACCCAGTGTTGCAGGAAGCAAGATATTTGAGCATGCGTGAGAGTCTCGCTACAGCGAACTTAGCACTCTGGGATGAAGCGGCGCAGCGGTTGATTTCATTTAAGGAAAATAGCAATCAAGGGTGATTGAAGCGCATAAATTTGCGGATATATTTTCGCGTAACTGTCCGATATCCCGAGGATATACCCGCTGCCCAATCCGCATCTGATAGCTGAAGAAAGTATTGCTTCAGCACTCTGAGGACGTCTATCAGATGTCTCCCGAAAAAGCGCCACCCTCAAATCATCCCGCTACATCAGCAACGTAATTTAAACAGAAATTCGTCGGTTTTGTTACGCCACAAGGCCAGATGGTGACAAAGCCAGCAGCTTACGAGTTAACGACGGTAACATTTAGAGAAACAGCAGTCGCAGAAAGCGGAACGAAAACTACTTCTCCGATTAGCGAGGTCACCTGACGTCCTATAATCTGAAGATCAATCACGTTAGACGGCGAGAGCCTAACGGCGAGCCCAGTATCTGAAGCAGCATGAATAAGGCCTGTAATCGAAAATTCCTGCCTCAGGATACTTTTACGATCTGCCTTTTCGAACACGCGCTGTAAACATGTATCCAGCCCCTCGCACTGTCTTTATCAACGGTACTGAGTTTATCAATGGCGCAGCCTCAGCCGGCTGTTGTGTTTTTCGCCGCAACCGACTGACAAGACCATCAACACCTCTGTCATAACCGTCCCAGTCATGCCCATGAAGTTGATCTAACAGGAAGTCTCTAGACAGAACACGATGAGGCGATTCGACAAACACACTCAATAAATCGAACTCTGCAGAAGTTAACTCTACTACTCGACCGTCTTTTGCAAGAAGGTGGTGCGAACCCAGATCCAGTTTCCAATCAAGAAACTCGGCTACCTTCTCACCGGAATCAGATGTTGTTGCTGGATACGTGTTCTCACGCGTACGTCGTAATACAGATCGAACCCGAGCCAACAATTCTCTTGGACTAAAAGGTTTCGAGATGTAGTCATCCGCCCCTATCTCCAAACCAACAACCCGGTCAATTTCATCTGTTTTACCAGAGATAATGATTATCCCTGCTTCTGACTCACTTCGGATCTCCCGCACAAGCGTGAGCCCATTTCCATCCGGTAGATTTAAATCGATAAGGAAAAGGCTAATGACATGGCGCTTTTTTATTGTTTCAAAAGCCTGAACATTTCTCGCAGACAAGGTGAGAAACCCGTCCTCCGACAGCGCTTCCTTAACCTCTTCCAAAGTGTCCCGATCGTCTTCTACGATAAGGATTGTCGGACATGGGTTTGAGCTTTGGTCTGCCACGCAATCAGAACTCGAACAATCAAAGCAGAGTAGTTTTGCACAAATTTGCACAAACCACGCATATTCATTACACATTTCGCATTCAGGATAGGCTGCAGGAAGTGATAACGACGTAGCACTTTGAATTCATAATTATTGATTATTTGGCGACGAATGATATCGGCATCAAAACCTTCGATAGTATTCAGATGCTCCGAAGCCGGTCTGGCAACAGACTCTCAGATGATAGTTTGCTAAAAACATGAAAAAGGGAGGGGTAATCTATCCCAAAAAGTACTGACGAGCAGCGCGCGCTGAGCGACGAAAATAATATGCGGGCAGATAAGTTAGTCGTTGTCGGAGCAGAACTTTCGCTGCAGCACGAAATGACACAGCTTTTTAATACCGTGAACGCCCCGATCTTCGGTACTGATGCCGAAGCAAATGTGAATGAGTGGAGCCAGAAGCTAGAAGAGATCACTGGTTTTGATATGAAGGAAGTGATCGGCGGTTGTATTGTCGCTGATTTTATTACTGATGATTATAAGGCTTTGGTAAGCGAGGTTCTGGCGCAAGCACTTAAAGATGAACAAACTAATTGGGAATTTCCGTTGTTCGCTAAACATGGCGCGCGAGTTGACCTGCTACTTAACGCCGTTGCGCGGAGTAGCGCAGCAGGTCAAATCGTTGCTGTGATCAATGTAGGCCAGAATATTACAGAACTGAATGAAGAGCGGTTCAAACTGCAAAAGGAACGTAAAGAAGCTGCTTTTGCAGGCATGGACCTCGGCGCAGGAGTTAAATCAGCTTGAGCCACAAAAAACCGGACAAGTTGAGCGTAATCGAAAGAGTCGAACGAGGAGAACTCAGTCAGGTTGATGCTGCGTTGATGATCAATCGAAGCACCCGACAGATCCGGCGCTTGCAGGTTCGTTACCGTAAACAAGGCGAACAAGGATTGGTATCTTGTCGCTGCGGTAAACCAAGTAATAATCGACTCAGCGACACTCAACGTGAAGAGATCGTCAACATCATTGCTAATCAATATGAAGGCTTTGGTCCAACGCTTGCGAACGAGATGCTCGCTGAACGCCACAACATTCACGTTTCGACAGAGACTGTCCGGCGGTTGATGACCGATAGAGGTATATGGCGCGCCAAAACACGCCCTGTCGCAAATGCCCATCCCACGCAGGAACGTAGCTCGAAGCGCGGCGAGCTTATCCAAATTGATGGATCAGCGCATGCCTGGTTCGAAGATCGCGGCCCCCAATGTACATTGATCGTGTTTATTGATGATACAACCAGCGAACTCATGGAATTGCAGTTCTGGCCGCAGGAGACCGCTGCGTCGTACATGAGCACGCTAAAACAATATCTACAGAATCATGGCCGCCCAGTGGGTATTTACAGCGAAAGACTCAGCATATTTAGACCGGCTGCAATTACCGAGCAGGCTAGGCTGACGCAGTTTGGACGTACCCTGAAAGCACTGGATATAGAAGCGATCCAGGCTATTACGCCACAGACCAAGTGTCGGGTCGAACTTGTGAACAGAATATTACAGGGCAGCCTAATCAAAGAGCTACGGCTAAATGGCATCAGCACACTGGCCACAGGCAATGTGTTTTTACCTGAGTTTATTAAGCGCTTTAACGCGCGCTTTGCACAACCGGCACCCATTGCGACCGATGCGCACCGAGAGTTCGTTCAAAACACCATAGAACTTGGGTCTATGATGTCATTCCAAAGCCAACCTATATATAGAAAGGACTCAAATTTCGATACAAGATTCAAGTCTATAAACGTATGACCACCGTGATAATTGGGTCAGCTACAAACGCAAGTACCAGAGCGATGTAGGGTTTAAGCAACCTGATCATAGCATTTGTGCTAGCGTGGAGGTCTGAATTTATTTTATGTGTGTTTATGCTGCTAGTCTCGCTCGGCAACATTGAAACTTCAAACTGGGAAGAGCGGCACTATCGCTTGCCAAAATCATGAGAAGGGAGCGTTATCTATGTTGAATTACACCGCTGAGCAGCACGATCAAAACGAAGAAAAGACAAACGAGCAGATGAACTTGCACTTGCCAACAAAGAACTTGCCTTGCAGAACGAAATGACGCAGTTTTTTGGTACCGCGAACGTCCCGATCTTTGCCATAGATGCAGAAGGAAAGGTGAACGAGTGGAGCCGACAGGCAGCAAAGATCACTGGTTTTAATAGGAAAGAGGTGATGGGTCGGAGCCTTGTGGCTGATTTCATTACCGATGATTATAAGGCTTCAGTCGGCGAGGTGCTGGCGCAAGCACTTAAAGGCGAACAGACTGCGAACTATGAATTTCCTTTGTTCTCCAAGTCTGGAGAGCGCGTTGATGTACTTCTTAACTCGACAACACGGCGTGATGCTTCAGGTCAAATCGTTGGTGTGGTTGGCGTCGGCCAGAATATTACCGAACTGAATAAAGCTCGGGGTGAACAGGAAAAAGAACGTAGAGAAGCCGCTGCCCAAATCATCCACGCGTCTAAACTAGCAACACGAGGAGAAATGGCAACATCGGTCGCGCATGAATTAAATCAGCCGCTGAACGTGATTCGCATGGCGGCAGGGAGTAGCCGCAGGAAGGTTGCTAAAGGCACAGCTGACTCCGAATACCTGAACGATAAACTGGAACGCATTGAGGAGCAGACTGCACGAGCAGCTGTAATCATTGATCACATGCGGATGTTCGGGCGCGAAGCGAAGGAATATCCAGAACTAATTGATCCTCGAAATGTCGTTGCGAATGCACTTGATCTGATGGGAGAACAATTGCGATTGGCAGGTATTGAGGTTGTGACTAAGCTTACCGAAGACTGTCCAACTATTTTGGGTCATACCATTCAATTAGCGCAAGTAATCTTGAACCTTCTCGCCAATGCCAGCGATGCCATGGCTGAAAGAGATGGAGAGGCGAAGATTATATTCCGTGTGTTTGAAGACGATGAAGGTGTCAACCTTACATCTGAAGATACCGGCGGGGGTATTCCCGAAGACGTTCTACCCCGAATCTTCGAGCCTTTCTACACAATCAAAGAAATGGGTCAAGGTAGGGGTTAGGGTTGTCTGTCAGTTATGGCATCATACGTGATTTGAGCGGAACCATTGTCGCTGAAAACATTAATGCTGGTGCTCGGTTCACGATCACACTACCGATTGCTAATTAGTATTTGTTATTGGAAGGAGCAAGACTATCTCAATCAAGATCCTTGTTGTTGATGACGAAGAAGCCATTCTTGAAGAAACGGCAGAGACATTAACCGATGAAGGCTACGAATGTTTTGTTGCCAGCAGTGTCAAAGCCGCGGTTGAAATAGTTGAAACCACGCCTGCAATCATTCTTATTCTCACAGATATGAAGATGCCAGGGGAAACAGGCGCTGACTTAATCAAGATCGTTGAAAAAAAGTTTGGCCAAAATATAAAGTTTATCGTCATGTCAGGACATGCCGGTCCAATGATTGAGGAGAACGGCCAGGATATCGCAGCCTATCCTTTTTTGAGAAAGCCGTTGAATATTGAAAACCTGATAGAAATGGTCGATTTAGTGTTGGCGACGAAAGCATAAGTGTACTTGTGCGATCCTGGTAAAATACGCATGATGAATTCAACGTCCAAGATGCTGATTATCAAGAGATCTCTATGACAAAAGATACCAGTCGCCAATTCACGGTTGAGAATTGGGGTTACCCGCCACAAAACCGTCAATCATTCCAGCAAGTTCAGTCTCTTTTCCCAACAGCGCGCCTTCGTCGCGGCCCGGGCCCGTCATCCATATTTGGCAGCGCCTCAAAAGATATTACGGCTATTTCCTATGAAGGCATGGACGGGTCAGACCGGACCGTAAAACAGATGCTAGCGGATGGTTACACTGACTCATTTATGGTGGTGAAGGACAATGCCATTTTGTACGAGCAGTATTTTAACGGTATGGCTGCCGACAGCCTTCATTTACTCAATTCTGTGAGCAAATCATTTGTTGGCCTATTAGCTGGTATTCAAATATCGAAAGGGTTACTCACTGAAACGGATCTGGTAACACACCATATCCCTGAATTAGCAGAAACTGCCTTTTCAGAATCGACCATTAGGCATCTCCTCGATATGACGGCAGCACCAAAATACGGTGAGGACTACGCGGATCCAAATGCTGACATGTGGGTAGAAGCCGCAACCGTGGGTTGGCGGCCGGCCTTAAAAACTAAAGACTCTGCAACCACCCTGCTAGCCTATGCGAAAACTCTGAAAGACAGTGAACAGCTAAATGGCGAGAAATATCATTACCGCACTGTCTTCACCAACGTATTAGGCATGGTGTTAGAGCGAGCAGGCGCAACTAGTTTACAAGAGCAATTGCAGAATGAGATTTGGACGAAGCTTGGTCCGGAACAGGACGCGGCTATTGTTGTAGATAGCGCCGGATTCCCATATGTCGGCGCCGGCATGAACGCTTGCACCCGCGATCTTGCACGATTTGGCCAGATGATTATGCAGCAAGGTGAGTACAACGGAAATCAGATTGTACCCAAGGACTGGATCGATGATACGCGCTACGCCGACGATCAAGCCAGGGCGAACTTCGCAGCAAGTGACTATGGCGCGATGATGCCCGGTGGGCACTACCGTAATCAGGTTTGGGTGGAGAATGCTGAACAAGGGATCCTAGTCGCAATAGGTATCCACGGCCAGATCATTCATATAAACATGAAAACACAAGTGGTGATTGTGAAACTTTCAACTCACCCTGAGTCTGCTAACGGTCCATTGTTTCAAGATGGCTTTATGGCGATGAGAGCGCTATCCGAGTCAGTTTGAGGCCGCTATCCGGACGAGCCTTCACACTTACGAGGTAAATCAAGCGTTGGGTTCTGGTGAAAGAAGCCAACTGGAATTAGATGAAACCCGGTATATTCAACCGGCATAACAGGCCAGTCTTCAGGCCGTGGCACATGGGTTAGTGCTACCGTATGCCACATCACAAGGTCACAGTCTTCAATATTGCGATTCCCAGCGGTCATCTCAGCAAGCCCGCCCTGACCCGCGTGCATCACTGTATTGGGGCCCGCAGCGCTTAGTTCACCTTCGTTGAATGGCGTTGCCCACAGATTGTGGCTAGCGAACGCTGCGCGCTGCGCAACCTGAGAACCTTGTTGAGCAAATAGTGTCGGTGAAGCTGCGGGTAGTAGCTTATAGGCAACAGGAACTCCCCACTTGTTTTTCGATGTACGATTAACAACCTTCCAGTTTCTGCTCACGTGTGGCGCGTTGTCACGAATCGCTTCAGACTCTGTCGTTAAAGGACGGGAAACCGATTGAAACTGTGTGCCTTCCGGGTTTTGCGATGAAATAGGCACTAATTCGATCTGATTTTCAAAGAGCGAATTGGTACCGCCATCCAAATTCCAGTCGAGCCTAAAACAGAACAGATGTTGATGTACGGGTGACGAAAGATTTTCGCCAATGACTGGCGACTGCGCGGGATTGTAGGTTTTCTCCGTAAAAGCACTAACACCCACAATACCGGTCAGTTTCACTTCCATCTGGATCGTGCCATCAAGATAGAGATACCAATAGAAGCCGTAGTCATAGTTTCCTATCGTGAACACAGAACTAATAACAAGCCTGCGCGATCTCCTTACCTCTGTAGTTTGCGACGATGAATCATAGTGTTTCCATTGAATGCCGTAGTCTTCTTCGTGAATGCAGATCGCATTTTCGATTGTCTTCAATTTGCCGTCAAAGGTGACCTGATGACTATCCAGATAATGAATTTCTCCCAGACAATCACAGCCAAGTTTTAAACTATTGATCAGCGTACCCATATTGTATTCGCTAGCGTCAAGCACATGTTTCCAACTGTGCATTGGATCGCTGTCGCCGTAAGGCACAACCATTTCAGAAAGTGCAGCACGATAGAGAATCGGCCTATCCTGAAGAGAAAGCTCGTGCAAAACGAGACCATTAACAGGATGAATAGAAGCGCGAACATCAAAACCCTGCCATGTGATTTTATTGCCATCAACCTGAAAGCTCGTGCCCTCAGGCTGAGTGATATTCAATGGCTTAAGGTCAGACCGAATAGAACTCTGACTTTCGCTGTCAAATCGCCCAGACGCGGTTGGCATGGGAATGACGCCGCTATCTTCGATATGCGTGACGGCTCCCTCGGTGATGTCAACGTGAGCAATAAGTCCGTGGATAGGTCTCGCATAACCGTTGTCCGTCGCGTCTTCTCGAAGAAATGAAATACACCGCATCGCGCGATGCCCTTTTGGAATACTCTCGTGAGCATAGCCACCCGCTGGCCATGGATCGATCTGAATAAGCGCCAGAGCTTCCTCAGTTGCAACATCAATACCTCTTGCTTTAACCGCCTCCAGCCATTGAGCATTAGATTTTGTGAGCGTTATCGCAATGCCAATATCAACGTAGTTATAGGCGACCTGAGCGCTTAGCGAAAGCCTCGTAGTACTGAGTACCTTCTGCTCAGCGATATCGACCAATGAGACGAAACCGCCGTCAGGTTGCTGATCAACGCCAGACAGCTGCACAATTCTTGGCGCCTTCTTTTCACCCAACACATCCTGTTTATTTGGCTCTTTTATGCCAATCGAGGAAAAAAAAGACTTCTCGTGCGCATGATGTTCTCTAAAAATTTTGACGGCAGCTGACACTTCGTCGGCGGCGAGGGATTCCAAGGGATGTAGTGTCATGAGCTGTTCCTAATTGTATTTGCCGATGTTATTGATAAGTTTCTTGTGGGTTACGTTATAGGAATTACCTTATATGATGCAAGCGAGGGTGTTAGTTGCACCCATCTCATGTGTAGAATTCACGAGTCGCTCTGACAATCAATTTTCAACCTATAGGATTAGATAACCTTGGAAAAATTTCGAACTGCGACCCAATGGGGCATCTACGACGTGCTGGTTGATGAGGGCCAAATCGTAGGCGTACAAGACATACCAGAAGATCCTGCACCTTCCCCACTTGGGCAAGGGTTAGTCGACGGCATCCAGCATCCCTTAAGAATCAAAGAACCCGCTATTCGTAAAGGTTGGCTTGCGAACCGCGACACAAAAAAACGGGGCGCTGATGAGTTTGTCACGGTGCCATGGGACGAAGCGCTTGAAATTGCAGCGAGTGAAATTCGCCGGGTAGCGGATGAATTTGGCAATACCTCCATTTTTGGCGGCTCCTACGGATGGGCCAGCGCCGGTCGTTTTAACCATGCCCAATCCCAACTTCACCGCTTTATTAACATGGCCGGTGGCTGCACTCGTGCCATGAACAGCTATAGCACAGCGGCTGCCCAAGTAATATTGCCACACGTGGTTGCGCCATGGGGGCAGATGGAACTGGAGCAGACAACATGGGAAGAAATAGCCGAGAATACTGAACTTATGATTGTTTTTGGTGGTGTGCCTTTGCGCAACACACAAGTGGCGTACGGAGGTATTACTGAACACCAATCAACTCCGGGCCTGCAAGCGGCGATGAAAGCAGGAGTTCGTTTGGTTAATGTCTCGCCATTAAAAAGTGATGCGATTAACGCACAAGACTGGCTAGCGCCCCGCCCAGGCACTGACGTTGCGTTGATGCTAGGCATGGCGTTCGAACTCGAGACCAATGATCTGGCAGATCGCGATTTTCTCGCCAGCCACTGTGTCGGCTATGAACGCTTTAAACGATATCTGCTAGGTTTGGACGACGGCCAACCGAAGACGCCCCAATGGGCAAGTACCATTTGCGATGTACCCGCTGCGGAGATTTCCAAACTCGCACACTTGGCCGCCGAACGACGGACCTTTGTTTCAGCAGCCTGGTCATTACAACGTGCACACCATGGCGAGCAACCCTATTGGATGGTAGTGACTCTCGCCGCGATGTTAGGCAGTGTTGGTCTACCTGGGCAAGGGTTTGGCTTCGGCTACGGCGCTGAAGGTTTCATCGGAAGCTCTTGGCGAAGGTTTAATTGGGCAACGCTAAGCAAAGGGCGAAACCCAACCAGTTTTGCCATTCCTGTTGCTCGCATAGCTGACATGCTGCTGCACCCGGGCGAGTCAGTTTCTTATGACGGCAATGAAATTGAATACCCAGACACGCGACTTATTTATTGGGCAGGAGGCAATCCATTTCATCATCATCAGGATTTAAACCGACTTTGCAGAGCGTGGCGCAAACCAGACACAGTCATCGTCAATGAGCCCTGGTGGACACCGGTAGCTCAGTGGGCAGATATTGTTTTTCCTGCAACCACCCAGCTTGAGCGAGAAGACATTTGTGCCAGCTCCCACGACCCATACGTTCATGTTATGGAGGCTGCTATACCGCCGCAACACAATGCCCGCTCAGATCATGAAATCTTCAAAGGACTCGCGAGCAAATTAGGCTTTTACGACCGCTTCACGGAAGGCAAGAATGACCGCGAGTGGCTCGCCGACATGTGGCAACGTTCTCAAATTACAGCAAAACAACAAGGCTTTGAGCTTCCGTCCTTTGATGAGTTTTGGTCGAAAAAACAGCACCGTATTCCAGATCCCGGCCCGCGACAACCCTGGTTAGGTGCCTTTCGAGACGACCCAGCGAAGAACAAACTCAATACGCCGTCTGGAAAGTTGGAGCTTTTCTCTGAGGTGATCGACGGGTTTAACTATGATGACTGCCCCGGCCACGCGACGTGGCTAGAACCCTTTGAGCGACTTGGAGGCGTAGTCAGCGATCTCTATCCATTGGCATTGTTATCTCCACAACCAGAACGACGACTGCACAGCCAGTTAAACCACAGCAAGCACAGCACCGACGGCAAGATCGATGGGCGTGAAGTACTCAGTATGCATCCGAAGGCAGCCGCACAAAGAGGCATAGAAGCAGGCAGCACGGTGCGCATCTTCAACAGCCGCGGCGCTTGTCTAGCCGGCGTGAAATTTGACGCTGATATGAGAATAGATGTCGTCGCCCTCCCCACTGGCGCCTGGTTTAAGCCTAGCGTGCCGGGCGATCTCCCATCGCTGGAGTTGGCAGGCAACCCCAATGTGCTCACTAAAGACGTTGGCACCTCAAAACTGGCACAAGGCCCAAGTAGCGGGACCTGTTTAGTGCAGGTTGAGCAGTACCTGCCTTAATCTAAATTAATCTCGGCGGGCGTGTATACTAATTCGACACTTTAGGATAGGGACCACCATGACAACGATAGAAAAAGCGGTGCGAACGAACTACAACCCGACCGGCGTTGCTATCATCGAAAAGCTCTATGGCGCCCCAGGCTACCTGTCACCGGGTGGTCCCAAGGCGACAGACTCGCTCGCAGAACGTATCCAGCTTACGGCCCAGGATCACGTATTGGACGCAGGCAGCGGTGTCGGCGGTCCAGCCCTGCGCCTCGCGCAACACTATGGATGTAAGGTAACAGGACTAGAGCTCGTTGAGTCGAGTGTCGAATTCGCACGGAATCGGGCCGCAGAAGCCGGTATGCAGGAAAGGGTGGCATTTCAGAGCGGGGATGCAACAGCGATGCCGTTCGAAGACAATACGTTTTCAGTAGTCTGGTCACAGGATGCCTGGTGTCACATAGATGACAGGGAGACTCTGCTAGATGAGTGCGCGCGAGTCATTGACCCAGGAGGCACACTGCTGTTCAGCGATTGGTTATTTACCGGCGAAGGTTCCGCAGCCAGTCGCACTGAGATTTTTGACGCGCTGGCAGCTCCTAGTCTGGCCACGCTGGAAGAGTACTGCGAGCTTGTCGACGCTGCTGGCTTCACAGATATAGAACCAATAGATGACAGCGCACGTTTCGCCGGGATCTATCACAATGCAATGCAGCGAATAGCGCAGCAGAAGGACTCGATCTGCGAGCAATTTAGCGAGCGGGTGTATGACATCGTCATGGAGAAGAACCAATGCCTCGCTGATGGTTTCACCAGCGGTCTGGTAGGCGGCGGATCTATTGTTGCACGGTGCGCATAGAACCTTTTCCCCCAACAACAACAACAACAACCCAGGTATAAGCGATGAAGCCAAATATACTTTTTATCTTTGCCGATCAGCACAGACACAACATCATGGGTTGTGCTGGGCACCCACTGATTAAGACACCTCACCTTGATGCGATAGCGAGTGAGGGTGTGCGTTTTACCAAAACCTGGTGCCAAAGCCCAATTTGCCAACCATCCCGCGCAAGCGTCATCACTGGTCGCTACCCCCATGAACTTGACGTCATCTCTAACACCGGCGGATTCAACCCAGAGTGGCCAACAGTCATGAAACAGTTGCAGGGGGTTGGATACGAGACGGCGACCATCGGTAAAACCCACTATCATGAATCTTATCAACCGCCGCAAGACGGGGGCGATATTGACATGAGATCCAATGAGGGATTTGTGAAATCTTTTGGTTGGGATTATGTCATGGAAGAGTACGACAAGTATCTTCACACCGCTTCGCGATTGTCCACACCATACACTGAACATCTGGCGAAGCACGGCATGTTAGATGAATACCGCAACCAAATAAAAAGCGCATTCAGACTAACACCAGAACACTGGCGCGGCCAAACTAGCGTACTACCGCAGGAGCTTGATCTGACCAGTTTTTTGGCAGACGAAACGAATCAATGGCTACAGCATCGATCAAAAGACAAACCATTTATGCTCAAGCTTGCATTTGTTCAGCCGCACGTACCGCTTATTTCCGACCCCGTGTGGGCGAAACATTATGCCGATGCAGCGATTGATGTACCTGCACTTGATCCCGCTGAAGCTTCTAACGAGCACTGGCAGCAATATCTTTCGGTATTAGCAAAACATTCACAATCGCAAATGATGGACAATGAATTTGTCACGGCTGGCATCCGCCAGTACTTTGGCATGGTGTCACTGGTTGACCAAAAGATTGGGGAAGTTCTAGCGACGCTTGAAGCGCTAGGACAACTGGATAACACTTGGATAATCTACACCAGTGATCACGGTGAAATGTTGGGCGATCACAAGCTATGGGCGAAGATGAACTTCTATCACGGTTCAGTTCAGGTGCCGCTGATCATCCGTCCGCCTGGAGGGGCACCACAAAGAACAGAAGCTGCACTGGTAGAGTTGACCGATGTAACAGCTACTTTGGCCGACATTGGCGGCGCTGAATCACCCGCAGGCAGCCATGGTGAGTCGTTACTCGCCGCTGTAACAGAGCCGTTTGCTGGGCGCGAGTACCTGTATTCACAAATCGGAAACTATGCCGGCGTGCGCAATTCAAGTCACCGACTGACCATGAATATTAAAAATGGCGCGGCTTGCGAGCTATTCAACATGGCTGATGATCCCGATGAGATGGTTAACCTTGTCAACCAAAGTGATAGCACGCAGTTGGTTGACGACCTAAGCGCGCAGCTACGGACCCATCTCGCAGGATAGCGCAAGATCTCTTCTTCAAAGCTGAGACATCATGTGCTGCATCAGCTTTATAGGCCCTTGTGTTCAAAAATTATCCAGCCATTTGAAAATCATTCAGAACACCTTCTTTGCAATGGCAGTATGCTCAAAAACATAAGTCGACGATTGTGTTTAAGTTCCAATCAATGATAATGTTTTCTCATATATAGCACAGGAAAAGTGTTTAGCTGTAACAGGTGCACGGAAAGATACGAATGTTAACTAAAGACCTTTTGAGCAAACTAGCGGCAAGTATGCTTGATGCTAAATCACCCAACAGGAGTGGAACATCCAGCGTCGATGTCGTTCTGACATACGTTGGGCAAATGGTATCGCATGATATTGTTCCTCCTACAAGCAACACCCAGCCTTCAAGAGAGGTTACACCGACACTGAATCTCGACAGTATCTATGGTTCATCACCGCTATATACCTACAGGCACTTTCCCGAGCACACAGGCCTACTAGGAAAAGACGGCAAATTTAAGGTAGGCAAGAGCGGTGACCTGAAACGAATAGATGGAATAGCGGTAATTCCAGAACCTAGAAATGATGAAAACCAGATTGTTGCGCAATTTCATCGGTTCTGGCAGGATCTTCATAATCGAATTGTGGAAGAAGAAAAGGCCAACGCGCTAAAGGCACGCAGCATTGTCACCCGTCTTTTTCAACTAGTGGTCATCGAAGATTTGCTCGCACAATGCCTGGACCACAGAGTCTTCGAGTCGATCTTTAGAGATAACCAAAGGTTCCTTGATGCTTCTAATTGGGATGACAAAATTCCCTCTTTTTTCAGGTTTGCAGCTTTTCGTTTCGGCCACAGCCTCGTTCGTCCAAAGTATCAACTGAGTGAAAAGCCATCTAGGACCATTGGCGAACTCCTTAGATCAGGACAGCCTCTTATTACGGCAAACAAGATCGACTGGGTCTTTTTTTCTGAAGCAGGTCGCATGCATTCTGCACCGCTTGACACTCACATCACGCCAGCCATGGGAAAAATTCCAAATGATCTGCTGCCAACCAACAACATAGCCGAACTGAATCTGGCAGCAGGTGAAGCAACATTTCCAACAACTGGAGCGGCTATGATTGACTGGCTTTTGGCGCACCCAAGCGGCAAAGCAATGCAGGACCAACTGGGTCTAACAAAATTAAACAGTCTTAAAGGCGCTTCATTCGAAAAAGTTAACTCTCTAACTATAGATAATCTCCCACTATGGCCATACATACTCTTGGAAGCCGAGCAGTCAACAAGCGGGAATCGACTTGGCGTACTTGGAAGCCTTCTGAATGCCGAAGTTCTTACTCGAGCTATTGCCAACGCAGATCATTCAGTTTATGAGCGTGGGCACTTTGATCCAGTTATAGCGAAACAAAGTCTTGGCAATGTTGGAGAAAAAATTCTAGGACGAGGCCATTCAGTTAGCAGTCGTGGCAGAACAGTCATCCAGAAAATTGCAGAATATCTTTAACCCAAGAAAGGAGGTTTCACATGAACAAACGTGATTTAAGATTTTGGCTTGCAGGCCCACAACACGCGGCAGATCACAGAGCCGTAGTTTTTCGAACGATTGATGTGGATCTCGCTGACTCTGGCATGTCGGAGCTAGAGGTCATAAATGATCTCGCATCCTGGTTACCCAGCGTACCGAATGGAGTCGATCACAATGAAGAATCGCACCATCCTTCTTATCAAAATGGTGATGACGCTTACTACCTCGCAAACCGAATCTACTACGATGAAGATGGTGAGGCTTTTATTTACGAAGAACCATTCGGCAAATGGGTAAAAGAGGTTGCTGATGCGATGCTGTCCTTGAAGCTAAAATTGGTTGAAGAAAACAGCAAGTTCTTGTTGCGAAATTCAACTGAAGTCACAGGTAACTTTGATGGCTGGAAAATTGATGATTGGACTGTCGAAGCCAAATCACCTCCTAACTCTACAACGGAATTGGTATGGGACGTAGTTACTTGGTCAAAAAAATTCAATTCCAAAAAAGTTACTGCCATCGTTGGAGCAGGCTGGCCACTGTACTAATTCTATGGGTGATGGCCGGCAACTCAATGGCTAGCCAGGTTCTGGCAGAGCGCGACAGCGCTTACTTTAATGTCAACGCCGGAACCACACAGTACATCAAGGTCCGCGCAGAGACTCCACATCTAAAACTAGCAGTAAGTATAAACGGCACATCAACGCACCTATGGAACAGCACACAACCAAACTTACAACATGAAATTCTCGCCGTAGGCCCATTTGATGAAGCTACTGTCGTACACCTAACGACAGCAGCAGGTCAAGCAGTCACCTTCGAGAGGTTGCCAGCATTTAAAGCCGCAGATTCATTGAGTTTGCTTCTAAAGACTACTTCCTTGCAACCTTCTGAAGAATTCGTAAACGAAGCGGTGGCGCTTATTCAGGATGCCAAAACCGCTAGCTATATCCGGAACTATATCAAGCTAACTCTAGGACATCGGTTAATCCAATCACAGCGCCTGCATGAAGCTTCTCGACTCGCCAACCTG
>JBLHWY010000042.1:0-39441 GCA_047629195.1 Candidatus Azotimanducaceae bacterium | reverse complement strand
GTTGTCGACATGTCTCGCTGGATGCAGGAGTGGTGGTTTATGGTCGCTGCTGCAATCGCGGCACTCATTTATATTCGTAAAGAAATTCTGAAAAGGTCAAAAGCAGCCCGAGATGCTCAGGAGCGTTTCATGCTTAAAATGCCGATTATTGGCGACATCCTTGATAAGTCGTGCGTCGCGCGTTTTGCGCGCACCTTATCAACAACCTTCGCAGCCGGGGTACCACTAGTTGATGCGCTCGAATCAGTTTCCGGGGCCGCAGGCAATGTTGTGTACTACGACGCTATTAAGAAAATCAAAGAAGATGTATCCAGCGGGATTCAACTTAACTATTCAATGAAGCAAACCCAAGTATTTCCAAATATGGTCATTCAGATGGTCTCCATCGGTGAAGAATCTGGCGCCCTTGACAGTATGCTGGATAAAGCGGCGACCTATTACGAAGACATGGTGGACAACGCAGTCGATGGACTCACTAGCTTAATGGAGCCCATTATCATGTCCTTTCTGGGTGTGGTCATCGGTGGATTAATTATAGCGATGTATTTGCCAATCTTCTCTATGGGTGATGCAATTGGTGGTCACTAGATCTCACTTCAAATTGCGATGCTCCTTTCTGCCGCTCTTTCTGTCTAAGCGATAGCCAGTATTGATGATAGATAGCCTCTCAATACAACTTGTGCTGTTCCATGAACAGTTTCCAATTCTGACTTTGTTAATCGGTCTGACATTTGGCCTGCTCATCGGTAGTTTCATCAATGTGGTTGTGCATAGGTTGCCGAGCATGATGGAGCGGGAGTGGCGGGAGCAAGCACACGAATTTCTCGAGTCGGAACCGGAACAGAAACCCTCAAGCGAACCATACAATTTAGTATTCCCTAATTCGCACTGTCCAAAATGTCAGCACAGTATAAAGCCCTGGGAAAACATCCCCCTGTTTAGTTATTTGTTTCTGGGTGGAAAATGCTCTTCTTGCAAGACGCATATATCCTTAAGATACCCCATAGTTGAACTGCTTACCGGCATTTTAACTGCGGTTGTGGTTTCTCATTTCGGACTAACTCTAACCAGCTTAGCCTGCTGCGCATTGACATGGTCACTTGTCTGCCTCTCTCTCATTGACTATGACACCCAACTATTGCCTGACAACATTACCTTGCCACTTTTATGGCTGGGGTTGATCGTGAACTCCTTCGATTTAGTCGCGCATTTTGAGTATGCATTCTGGGGCGCTGTCGGAGGCTACCTTAGCCTCTGGTCTGTCAACACAGCGTTTAGATTAGTGCGAGGTTACGATGGCATGGGATACGGCGACTTTAAGCTACTTGCTGTTCTGGGCGCATGGATGGGCTGGCAAGCACTCCCGCTCATCATCATCCTCTCTTCACTTGCGGGAGCAGTAATTGGTGGTTCGCTGATCGCATTTGGCAGAGACAAAACTAAACCCATACCGTTTGGCCCTTATCTTGCAATCGCGGGTTGGATATCTCTCATGTGGGGCACCGAAATAACAATGTCCTACCTTCAATTCGTAGCACTGTAACTAACACTTATTCAAAGAACCGAAATTCAAATCTACTAAACATTTTCAATATTGTTATGAAAAACACTGACACGAAAGACAATAAATTAGTCATCGGTCTAACTGGTGGAATAGGCAGCGGAAAAACCGAAGTCTCGAACCGATTTGCCGATCTAGGCATTACCATCGCCGACGCTGATGTGGCGAGCCGCAAAGTTGTTGAACCTGGCACCGATGCCTACAACATTATCCTTGATCATTTTGGGTTTGAGATTATTAGCCATGATCATTCATTGAATCGCGCGCGACTTCGAGAAATCGTTTTCAGCGACAAAGATTCCTTGAAATGGCTCGAGTCTGTCACTGTACCGGCCATCATGAATCAACTGATGCATGAATTGGAAGAATCACGTTCACCCTACAGCATACTTTGTTTATCTAGCGGACGAGGGCAACATCCGCTTATCCACCGAAACTTGGTGATAGACGTCAATCCTGAAACCCAGATCGAAAGAGCAATAAAACGCGATAACAACTCAATAGAACAAATCAAGTCAATCATGGCGGCACAACCGACTCGAGAAGAGAGGAAGGTGTATGCAGATGACGTGATCAATAACGATGGCGACGTCTCGTCTCTCAATGAAGAAGTGAAACACCTGCATAGAGAATATTTAGCCATAAGCGCGGACAGATCTGCAATTAGCGCTAATCCACTCGCTCAAAATTTATCGGAAAAAACACATGGCTAGTCTCTCGGTAAAATGCCCTATGTGCAAAAAGAACGTTCCTTGGAACGAATCAAGCCTGTTTCGGCCCTTCTGTTCGGAGCGTTGTAGACTCACTGATCTTGGCGAATGGGCGGATGGAAAAAGATCGATTCCCTCTGATGCAGAACACGACGATACGACGGCGCAAGATCTTGATCGGGACTAAGTCGCATAACGAGTTAGCGTTTCTTCACACCGCCACAGTTCACGAAATGACATTTACCAGGCTAATGCAGAAACATGGGCCCGGTATTCAGATTAGACACGATGTAGACGAAACATTGTTAACTGATGCAATGAGAATGGGCCTTACCCATGCGATTATTAATAGGACCCAGCAAGCTTTGGTGAAAACAGGAAGGTCAGGCGCAAGCGTCGTAATTTGCACTTGTTCCACTCTTGGCAGCATCGCTGAGCTACTCAACGACGACCCTACTAGACCTACGATGCCAAACTATATGAGAATAGATCGACCAATGGCTGATCTTGCAGTCGCATCAGGTCACAGAATTCAGATAGTCGCTGCGCTCGCGAGTACTCTGGAGCCAACGCGAAAGTTACTGGAGGGTTCTGCTGCTGGGCTAAAAGTTTCACCTGAGATAGAGACCTCATTAATACCGAATATCTGGGAGCATTTCCAAAGGGGGGATGAGCAAACCTATCATTCGCTTATTGCTCGTTATCTGGAAACCCCTAGTAACTATCCCAACGGCTATCCAGACATAATAGTGCTTGCTCAGGCATCGATGGCTCCTGCTGCTCACCTCTGCAAGCTTATTCAAGTGCCTATTCTTAGCAGCCCAACGACCGGAGTCATGGCTGCTATCGAAATGCATCGCAAAAATCTCTTGCGATAAACTAGGTTCGATACTCTGCATTAATACGTACATACTCGTGAGATAAATCACTGGTCCAGACTGTTTCTCGCAATTCGCCGGCATTAAGCTCAACTCGAATAACAATTTCTGCCTTTGCCATCACTTCACTGCCCGACTCTTCGGTGTATTCGACTGACTTTTGCCCCGATGCCATTAGCTGAACATCCCCTAAAAAGATATCCAATTTGTTAACATCAATATCTACAGGTGCCTTACCAATCGCCATCACCAGTCGCCCCCAGTTAGCATCGCTCGCGAACAGCGCGGTTTTCATTAAGGGCGAATTTGCAATTGCATAAGCAATATTAAGACAATCTGATTGTAAAGCACTTGATCCTACTTCGACTGCAACGAATTTCGTCGCGCCTTCACCGTCCCGAATTATCCCTTGCGCTAACTCGAGACAAACTTCATTTACCATCTGAGCAAATTGATTCCGTGCGTTTTCATCAGTGTCAACATCTACCCCCGAGACCCCAGTCGCACTTAACATACACGAGTCGTTGGTCGAGGTGTCGCTATCCACTGTGATTCGATTAAAGGATTTGTCAGCAGCATTTTTCAGACAAGTTTTTAAAGTCTCTTCGGATGCAATGACGTCACTCGCGATATAACTCAACATTGTCGCCATATTGGGCTGAATCATTCCAGAGCCCTTAGCAATACCTGTAACAGTAATCGTTTCCCCATTAATCTCAGCTTGACGCGAAGATATCTTAGGCTGAGTGTCTGTTGTCATGATGCCGAGTGCAGCCTCAAGCCAATTATCCTCAGATAGGTCTGCAATCAACTTATCCATTGCGCCCGTAATCTTTTCAACAGGTAAGCGCTCTCCGATTACACCCGTTGAAAACGGTATTATTGCTTCAGGACGAACGCCTGACAATTGAGATAGTGCGTTACAACAATTCAGCGCGTCCTCAATTCCTAGCTCGCCAACGCCAGCATTCGCATTGCCACTGTTTACTAGAAAAAAAGTAGGACTGGCGACGCCTAGATGGCGCTTCCCCACTTCTACAGGGGCAGCAGCAAATAGACTTTTTGTGAATATACCAGCGGTTTTAGTCGTCGCTGCAAACTGAAAAAGGACTAAATCAGTTATCTCTTGTCCCGAACTACTACTCTTAATGCCACAACCACAAGCAGACAACTTCACGCCGGGCACAACATTGAACTCTTGAGGAAAAACGCCTACTGCCACAATTTTAGTCCTTTGGTCATTCTTTGATCATACTTTGGCAATCGTCCTGCGGAGGCTTATGAAAGCTTACCGTGACAGGACTTATATTTTTTACCGGAACCACATGGGCAAGGCTCATTTCTACCCACTTTCTTTTCTCTTCTGATGAAGGGGGCCTGGGCGGTCGCCTCTTCAGCTTGCACTTCTGGAGATGCCAACGAATCGACATCGCGTTTTTGAAAATTCAAAGAGGTTTTGGCTTCTGCTTCTCTTCGCTTTCGTTCCATTGCTTCAATGTCCTCAGAGGGTTGAAACTGCACTCTGGCGAGAAAGCGAACGACTTCAAATTTAACATTGTGGAGTAGCTCTTCGAACAACTCGAAAGCTTCTCGTTTGTACTCTTGCTTAGGCTGCTTCTGCGCATAAGCACGCAGATGAATCCCTTGTCGCAAATAATCCATAGCGGCGAGATGTTCTTTCCAGGCATTATCGAGTATCTGCAGCATAATTTGCTTTTCAAATATTCGAATGTCATCGCCGATCTGTTCCTCTTTCTTTTTGTACTCTTCTTTTACTTCGAAAATGATTCTTGCACGCATAGATTCCTCATGCATTTCGTCATCTTCTTCTAACCATTTGGCAACAGGTAGCTTGATGTTAAATTCTGTATTTAGTGAAACTTCAAGACCAGGTACATCCCACTGCTCTTCCAGACTTTGAGGTGGTACGAAACCAGTGATCACTTCCGCAATAACATCGTCCCAAAGTGCTTGAATCGTTTCAGACACGTCGTTGGTCGCCATCAAATCATTTCGTTGGCCATAAATCATCTGCCGCTGATCGTTAGCAACATCATCATATTCCAATAGTTGTTTGCGCTGATCAAAGTTACGGGTTTCTACTTTTCGTTGCGCCTTCTCGATAGCATTGTTCACCATCCGATGTTCTATGGCTTCACCCTTCTCCATACCAAGAGACTTCATCAGCCCTTTTACTTTATCGGAAGCAAATATTCTGAGTAGGTTATCATCGAGCGATAAATAGAAACGGGAAACACCCGGATCTCCTTGCCGTCCAGCTCGTCCTCTTAGCTGATTATCTATCCTTCGGCTTTCGTGGCGTTCCGTTCCAAGCACATGAAGGCCACCCGCAGCTAACACTGCATCATGGCTTTTTTGCCAATCAGACCGGAGCTCAGCAATCTTAGTTTCAGCAGGGTCATTCAGCTTTGCGGCTTCAATTTCCCAGTTACCACCTAGAATAATATCTGTGCCACGACCGGCCATATTTGTGGCAATGGTAACAGTACCGGGTCTGCCTGCCTGGGCGATAATTTCAGCTTCTTTCTCGTGGAACTTAGCGTTCAATACATTGTGCTTAATCTTTTTCTTGTTCAGTAAAGTCGATAGAATTTCGGAGGATTCTACGGATGCAGTACCCACTAAAACAGGCGCACCATTGCCCGAAAATTCTTGTATTTCTTCAACAATAGCATCGTACTTTTCCGGCATTGTCAGAAACATAAGATCATTCTTGTCATCACGAACCATTTCAATGTTGGTAGGGATAACAACCACATCCAAACCATAGATCTGTTTGAATTCGAATGCCTCGGTATCGGCGGTGCCAGTCATACCGGCTAACTTATTATATAGACGGAAGTAGTTCTGAAAGGTTGTAGATGCCAACGTTTGGCTTTCATTAGTGATGGCAACATTTTCTTTTGCTTCAATCGCCTGATGTATACCACCAGACCAGCGTCTACCTGGCATAGTACGACCGGTATGCTCGTCAACAATAACAATTTCATTATCTTGCACTATGTATTCAACATCTTTTTGAAATAAGCAATGTGCCTTTAAGGCAGCATGAACATGATGTAACAGTGAGAGGTTTGTTGTGCCATAAAGTGAGTCACCGTCTTTTAGCAAGCCTTTCTCTACCAACAAACCTTCTACCAGCAAATGCCCTTCTTCAGTCAGCTCAACATCTCGTTGCTTCTCATCGACGAAATAGTCTCCTGGAGGCTCAATTTCATTTTCGATATCCTCTGCCGTTTTTTCCTGGGGTTTAAGTTGCGGTGCAATCTGATTAATTGCCTTATACAGCTCTGAAGAATTTTCTACCCCGCCGGAAATAATCAAGGGCGTTCTAGCTTCGTCGATTAAGATTGAGTCCACTTCATCGACAATCGCATAGTTCAGCGGTCGTTGCGCCCGTTCGTTCTCATTGAACGCCATGTTATCGCGCAAATAATCAAACCCGAACTCATTGTTCGTCCCATAAGCGATGTCGCACTGATAGGCCGAAAGTTTTTCCTCAGGAAGCTGGCCGGCATACACGACGCCGACTGTCATACCAAGCTGACGGAATACTGCTCCCATCCATTCTGCGCCCCATTTAGCAAGGTAGTCATTTACCGTGACCAGATGAACCCCGTCTCCAGAAATTGCATTGAGGTAAAGCGGTAGCGTTGCGACGAGCGTTTTACCCTCACCCGTACGCATTTCAGCAATTCTTCCCTCGTGCAGGACAACACCACCAATCATCTGAACATCAAATATACGCAGGCCTAATGCCCTGCGACCAGCTTCTCGTACTGTCGCAAATGCTTCTGGCAACAGCGCATCTAAAGTCTCACCCTCATTGAAGCGAACCCTGTACTCATCTCGCTTGTCTTGGATTTGCTGATCCGTTAGTGATTCCAGGTTTTCTTCAAAGCTATTAATCTTCTTAACAACTTTCTGCATACGCTTGAGTTCGCGATCATTCTTGCTTCCGAACACCTTGCTTAATATTCTAAGTGCCATATCAGCTATCTCTCTGCTTCTCGTCAGAAGTTCTACATCAATAAATTGTATAAATTTGGGTGTTAATCAATCGAATTGCGGCAATCAGACCAACGATTATTAGGTACTGGTAAGGAATCGCAAGTGGCAATTATTCTGAGGCTATTCAGGATATTGCTGAGGCAATCTCAATAGTTATCAGGACTGGGCAGCACTTCTAATTAAAATGAATAAGCGCAGAACCCTCAGCCAGAGGTCTGCAATTTAGAATATTATGTCAGCGACTTGCGCGTTGAACATAGGATGATGGATCAACTACACGGCCATTTTTGTAAACTTCATAATGAACATGAGGACCGGTCGAGCGACCACTACTACCCATTGCTCCAATGACTTGTCCCTTGTTGACAATATCACCCACTTTTACGAGGAGCTTGTCATGGTGACCGTAGCGTGTGGAGAAGCCCCCGCCGTGGTTTATTTCAACCATCTCTCCATATCCGCTTCTAGTGCTGGCATAGACAACAATACCTGCGGCGACAGAAACGACATCGGAGCCAAGTTTGCCTGCAAAATCAACACCATTGTGTAATGCCCTTCTGCCTGTAATCGGATCGACACGCATACCAAAACGGGAAGACATCCAGCCTTTCTTTACTGGTCTTCCGGCGATAAACGCTTCATTTTGCATATTGCGATTGACGAACAGTGTTTCCAGGACGCTTAATTGTTGCTCTCGGCTGTCTATATCATCGGCCAAACGACCAAGTTCTCTCAGATAATTAGGTGTTTCGCGTGCAGTCGAGCCGTCGGCCTCCTCAGGGCCACCCATTGGCGGCGGGCTTGAAAAATCGAACTCGCCCTCCTCTATCCCGGCGACGTCAGTCAACCTTTCACCGAGGGCATCTAATCTGACTATTCGAGCCTGCAGTTGGGCGAGGCGAAGTGCTGACGCCTCTAAATTATTCTCCGCATCACGTTTCGCGTTTTCAATTTGCAAATCCTGATCTTTCAGAACCAGACGCCACTTCCCAACCATCTCGTTCGTCAACGCAGCCTCACCCATACCATGGCGGTAGGATAAATAGCCCGCTGCTGTAGGAAACCCTATCAGACTCAAGAAAGTCAGTCCTAGCAAAAAGCCATTTGCAGAAAATGATCTTGCTTTACCAGAATGATTATCAACTATGATGAACTTCATAGAATTCGGTTACTATATCGTTTTAGTAGTTCTTTAAATGTTTCCACAACAAACTCTTTCTATTTCTTAAGTTTAGCTATCAAATGGCACGTCATACAAAATACTACAAAGATCCTAAACAATTGTTCAGTCGACCCAGGTCCCGACTCAATAAGATCTTTTCACATACCCAGAACCTGATACAGCTTCAAAATGCTCTGAGACGAACCTTCCCTGGTGAAGTTTACGTTGCTTCTCTGGAAGAGGGAACACTTCACCTCATCACGCCATCGGCTTCTCTGGCCACCAGGCTAAAATATCGTCAAAGCGCTATCAAAGCTGCAATAGAGAGTGTCGAGATAATGGGTTCTCAAAATCGAAAAACGACAGTTCAGGTAGAACAAATCAATATTTCTGTACGCCCGAGCTTCAGTCTACCCACTCCTCCAACAAAGCCCGCAATCGTTCCAACTCCGCAAGCAGCAAGGCATATAGCAGAAACCGCACAATATATAGAAGATGAACCCCTGCGCAAAGCGCTAATTAAGCTTTCTAAGCGCGGCGAACCTTAGCGCGTCAAAAAACACTTTATACATGGATGAAAACATTAATTGCATGCATCAATAAAAGCATCCACGTAATTTGAGTTTAAGGTATTAAGTTACTCTGAGAGTACCGGAGTAGAGTATGACATGGGTAACTTTTCTGGCTCGTCAAAAGTCACTATTTCCCAGGCGTCTAGCTGCGCAAGCAGCGCTAATCGCAACGCATGGTTACTCGTGTGACCTGATTTGTGACCGGTAAATTCACCAATAATACTATAACCCAGCAGGTACAGGTCCCCGATCGCATCAAGAATCTTGTGTCGAACGAATTCATCCTCGTGACGCAAGCCATCATCATTTAGCACTCTGAACTCATCCACAACAACGGCATTGTCCATACTGCCGCCTTGGGCAAGGTTGCGCTCACGCAGATGTTCAAAATCCTGCATAAGGCCGAATGTTCGGGCACGGCTCACTTCCTTGACAAAAGAAGTTGTTGAAAAATTAATACTGGCTTTCTGTTCTTTGATGACAGGGTTATCGTACACAATAGTGTGCGTCACCTTAAAGCCGTCAAATGGTTCAATTTTTGCAGTCCAAGCACCAGCAATCGGATCGCAGACTTCGATTACTTTCTTCACTCTCAGAAACTTCTTGTGTGCAGATTGACTCTGAATACCCGCTGACTGAATGAGGAAGACGAAGGTCGCAGAACTGCCGTCCATGATCGGCATTTCTGGCCCACTTACCTCAACAAACGCATTATCAATGCCTAGACCGCTAAAAGCAGCCATCAGGTGCTCGATGGTCGAGATTCCGTGGCCATCTTTGGTAATCGTTGTCGCCAGCGTAGTATCACCTACGTATTCCGTCAACGCGGGTATTTCTACCGCTTCATCAAGGTCAACCCTAATAAAAACGATGCCCGTGTTGGCCGGAGCAGGTCGGAGGGTCAAATATACTTTTTCACCGGTATGCAAACCGATTCCGGTCGCCCGGATGACATTTCTCAACGTTCTTTGATAGATCATTATTTTTGTTTTTGTCCTGCTGCAGGTTCCAGAAAAAGCGGCGAGAATGTTACCAAAAAGCTAATCCCTTCTCTAGTAAAATAGCGCCTAGCAAAATAGAGCCCAGTAAAGTAGAGCTTAATCAAACAGAGTCTAAGTAAAAAAACCAAAGTTACAATCGTCAGACACCTTGCGCCCAGATTAGTTTCAATAAATCTCGAATACTGCAGAATAAAGCACTACCTAGTCCCTTAATCTGCCTGACTTCTCAGAAAAGCTGGAATATCGAGATAATCCAAATCCTTTTTTGCATCAAGCGCTTGTTCGGCCCTACCCTCTATCGCCGCTTTACGCAGAACTGTTGGCTTATCAAAATCGCCATAATCAACAGCCCCATCACCCGCCACCTTCTTCTTGGTATTATCAATGATGGTTCGCGGTACTTCCAACTCCGGTCGCCCTAATCCAGTCGCGACAACGGTGACTCTCAATTCATCTCCCATTTCAGGATCGATTACAGTTCCAACAACGACCGTCGCGTTTTCACTGGCAAACTCTTCGATTGTTGCTCCAACCTCAGCAAACTCACCCAGGGATATATCGAGACCCGCAGCAATGTTCACGAGAATTCCCCTGGCACCGTTAAAATCAACATCGTCCAATAATGGACTGTGGATTGCCGCTTCGGCAGCAATTCTTGCACGACCTTCGCCGCTTGCTTTACCACTACCCATCATGGCCATACCCATTTCAGACATGACTGTCCTGACATCAGCAAAATCGACATTGATCATACCAGGACGAATGATTAGGTCTGCTATACCTTGAACAGCTCCCAAGAGCACATCATCAACATTTCCGAAAGCCTCAAGCAGCGGGGCATCTGAACCCATAATCGTGAGAAGTTTCTCATTTGGAATTGTGATGAGAGAATCAACATGCTTTGACAGCTCAGCGATACCTGCTTCTGCCAGCGCCATCCGCTTCTTACCCTCGAAGACAAAAGGTTTCGTTACGACCGCTACAGTGAGAATGCCCATGCTACGGGCAATTTCCGCAACGATTGGCGCCGCTCCAGTGCCAGTTCCGCCCCCCATTCCTGCGGTGATAAACACCATGTCGGCACCATTCAACGCCTCGGCAATTCTATCCTTATCTTCTAGCGCAGCTTCCTTACCCATCTCAGGGTTCGCACCAGCGCCCAGCCCCTTGGTAATATTCTCACCGAGCTGAAGTCTGGTTTGCGCAGACAAATTATGCAACGCCTGCGCATCTGTGTTGGCGCAAATAAAATCAACTCCGGTCACATCCTGTTTGACCATATGCTCAACAGCGTTGCCGCCGCCTCCGCCCACACCAACAACTTTGATAACTGCGCTTTGGGGCTCGCTATCTACAAGTTTAAACATTATCAACCCTCCCAGGTTTCAATTTACTATTCACAATCACGACTGCTTTTGTTGCACGTTTAAATATTAACTTTTTGATCGATTCTTTCATCGTCAAAAATTTCCCTAATAGTTCTTCATAAACCATTTCTTAATACGATCTGTCAGACTGACAGATCGTTCTTCTTTAGGTCTTGAAATAGACTCCGTTTTATTCTCTGCTGCATAGAGTAACAACCCTACTGCGGTAGAATAAATTGGGTTCTTGACGATATCGATCAGACCTGTGATCCCCTGAGGCTTACCTATGCTAACGGGCATATGAAATATCTCTTCCGCCAGTTCCACAACACCTTCCATTTTCGATGTACCACCAGTCAACACGATGCCTGCAGCGATCAGATCTTCGAAGCCACTACGTCGAAGCTCAGCCTGCACGAGGGTAAAAAGTTCGTCATAACGCGGCTCAACAACTTCGGCGAGTGCTTGCCGTGACAAATCTCTGTCTTTACGCTCCCCTACACTTGGAACCTTTATAGTCTCATTCTCACCAGCCAAAGAGGCCAACGCACAAGCATACTTAATCTTTATTTCTTCTGCATTTGGTGTGGGTGTCCTCAGCGCCATAGCAATATCGTTTGTTACCTGATCGCCAGCAATAGGTATCACAGCAGTATGCTTTATTGCACCATCGGTAAAAATAGCAATGTCTGTTGTGCCACCACCAATGTCAACGAGACAGACGCCTAGATCTTTTTCGTCTTCAGTTAGTACGGCATAAGCAGAAGCAACTTGCTCTAGCACAATGTCTTCAACTTCCAAACCACAGCGGCGAATACACTTTTCTATGTTTTGAGCGGCATTTACAGCACAAGTCACCAAATGAACTTTAGCTTCAAGTCGCACACCAGACATTCCAAGCGGCTCTTTCACACCTTCTTGCGAATCAATTACAAATTCCTGTGGCAAAATGTGTAGAATTTTCTGATCTGCAGGAATAGCAACGGCTCTAGCAGCATCAATTACTCGGTCTATATCAGGGGGAAACACCTCCCTATCTCGGATCGCGACAATACCATGGGAGTTCAAGCTACGAATGTGGCTACCTGCAATGCCGGCATAGACTCCACGAATTTCACAGCCAGCCATTAACTCAGCTTCTTCAACCGAGCGCTGAATTGATTGCACGGTCGATTCGATATTCACTACCACACCCTTTTTTAGTCCACGTGATGGGTGACTACCGATGCCAACAATTTCAACATCACCTTCAGGCGAAACTTCTCCCACTATGCAAACGACCTTGGACGTTCCTATATCTAGCCCAACAATCATTCTGCTTTCTGTTGTTGTCATAGCCTTAGATCTCTGTGAGTGCCAAATGCCTTTGCAATTCCTGACGCTTCATAATCCTCTTTCCAATCCACTGCTATTCCGTTGGAATAACGAGTATCCACCTTGTCTACGAAATCGAGGCTGGCGACAAAATCTGAACTGCTGCTAATTAGAACAAAACGATGTACTCTTTCCATAATGTCGTTTTTACCAAGCAAAACACGCACATCGTGCTGATTAGTGAATTGCCAAGAGCCTCGGGCGTCCAGCGTTAATATTTCAATTGTTTGGGTTGCTGGCGAGAGCGCTGTCGAAAGTTGTTGATACTGAATCATGACCTCTGATTCAGATCCGGCAGGACCGTATAGTTGGGCTAGTGGGCCTCCATTTTCATAGATCGACTCAAAAACCTTACCTTCAAAGTTTATAAAAGCATCATCATTCCAGTAGGCAATTGGTTTTTCCCTAATCACTTCGATGCTCAACTTGTCAGGCCAAACCTGTTGAACATTTACGTGGTGCACCCAACTCACGGTTTCAATTCTTTCTTTCACATCAGTTATATTGGAGAAACTTTTGCCATTCTCCTTAACAAACTCATATAGCACTTTTCTTTGAGCCTGATCAATATCACCATGCACTGCCAACTGCTTGATATCGAGACCAGCCTTTCGACTCTGCACGACAATGGTTGTGACAAGACTTAAGAGCAAAAAGGCAATGCCCACTGCTTTTCCGGGTTGAAGCTGCGCCAAACTAAGCCCGCTGAATAAGTACGTTTTCAGATTACTCATATGTTTTCTGCCTATGCTCCCAACGAGTAGTTAATGCTCTAGCTAGCTTGCTAGTCTCACCGGCCCCTTGGGTCAACACAAAGTCATTAGCTTGCACCAATTTATCAAGTATCGAAGGTACCTCTGTAATTGACTTAACGAATTTCACCTGCGTATTCGATTTTCTATTAATTGCTTTGTACAAATCTTCTCCTGTAGCGCCGGGAATTTCGGGTTCTCCCGCTGCATAAACATCTAACAAAACAAGCTGATCGACCATCGACAGTGCGTCAACAAACTGGTCGAACAACTCATGTGTTCTAGTATATCTATGGGGTTGGTAAATCATGACCAGCCGTCTATCTGGCCATCCTTGTCTCACCGCATGAATGGTTGCTTTGACCTCAATTGGATGATGGCCATAGTCATCAAAGACGACAAAGCTAGAGGCCTCGTCATTAGGATCTGCTAGATATTCGCCGTGGCTTTCAAAACGTCGCCCAACACCTTGAAATCCCGACAGTCCCAGTTGAATATCTTCATCTCGAACACCCTCATCTGTTGCTATTGCTATTGCTGCCAACGCATTCAAAACATTGTGTTCTCCAGGCAACTCCAAAGAGACTTTTAAAGGTTTTTCGTGCCCAGTCCTCACTACGGTAAAAGAACTTGTGGCTCCGGCCTGAATCAGATTGGTTGCATAGATATCAGCATCAGGATCAAAGCCATAGGTGAGAACCGAACGTTTGACACTTGGCAATATTGATTTAACACCTGCGTCGTCATAGCAAGCGACGAGCAAACCGTAAAAAGGCAAATTATGCACAAATTCGAGAAAAGCGGACTTTAACTTATCGAAGCTTCCTTCATAGTTTGCAAGATGATCCCTATCTATATTCGTTAGTACGGCAACCATCGGTTGCAAATGCAAAAATGACGCATCACTTTCATCCGCTTCAACCACCATATATCTGCTCGCACCCAGGCGTGCATTCGATGCCGCGCTATTAAGCAGACCGCCGATGATAAAAGTAGGGTCAAAACCGGCTTGTCCAAGTATAGAAGCCACAAGGCTGGTCGTCGTTGTCTTACCATGTGTCCCTGCAACCGCTATCCCATGCCGATATCGCATCAGCTCACCCAGCATCTCCGCTCGACGAACAACAGGTACCCTGTTTGCATTCGCTTCTACCATCTCAGGGTTTGTAGGTGGAATAGCAGAAGAAATAACAACGACATCAGCTTTGGTGACGTTAGCTGATCGATGTCCGATATAAATAGTCGCGCCTAACTTTTCCAGCCGTTGTGTTACCGGGCTATCAGACATATCACTACCTGATATGCTGTAGCCTTGATTGAGAAGAACTTCCGCGATTCCACACATCCCGGCACCACCGATACCAACAAAGTGAATCAGTTTTATTCGTCTCATTTCAGGCACTTCAATCGCGCCAAGCTTAATGTCAAGGGGGTTGTCAGACATCATTAGAAGCACCTCCCAACTGTTGAGGAACGGGGGGTCTAAGGGCTCTCGAACTGCGCGCACCAGATTTATTGGCCCCGTTTTTACTTTTTTCTAACGGTTCAACAGTATTACGGCTTTCGTATTCTATTCGCAACAACACAGCTACGAGGACACAACTAACAATAAGGCTATTACCGCCGTAGCTAACCAACGGTAAGGTTAGCCCCTTGGTCGGTAGCAGACCGATATTTACACCAATATTGATTGTCGCCTGAACCCCTAACAGAATAGAGATTGTGTACGCGAGCAAAGCATGAAATTCAAGTCCTAACTGTCTCGCTCTTCGACCGATCCAGATACCGCGAATAACCATGCCGAAAAACAGGCAAATAAAGAGAATTGCCCCAAGAACCCCGTACTCTTCAGCGACAATAGAAAATAGAAAATCGGTGTGAGCCTCTGGCAGGAAGAATAGTTTTTGTATGCTATTTCCTATCCCCAACCCGAACCATTCACCTCGGCCAAATGCTATTAGAGCCTGAGTTAGCTGATAGCCACTATCAAACTGATGATCCCAGGGATTCGAAAATGTAGTTAATCGCTCTAGTCGGTAGGGCTGCCATTGAGCTATAACGATGGTGATGACAAAAACAAGCAGAATGAGTGGTAAGAACCGACTAAACGGTACGCCAGCCAAAAATATCGCGCCCATCATTGCCGCCATAATAACCACTGAAGCGCCAAAGTCTGGCTGCAAGATCAGCAGACCTACCATGACCCCAAGCACAACAAGTGGCTGCACAAAGGCCGACACAGTTGTCATCACAGCTTCTTGACGCCGAACCAAATAACCGGCGATGTAAACAGCACTGAAAAATTTCACAAATTCTGAGCCTTGAATCGTGAAAAAACCTAGAGAGATCCAGCGCGTACTACCATTCACTTTGTGTCCAATACCTGGAATTAGCACCGCGACTAACAGTACAAAGCTAACAAGCAATAAGACCATATCAAGTCGTTGCCAAGCCCGAATAGGAACCATAAGAGCTCCAGCGGCTACAGCGACACTTATGCCCAGATACACCACGTGCTTTATCAGTAGATGCAAGGAGTTACCGTAAGTACGAGCAGCGATCTCCGTTGATGCGGAACCAACTAAAACCACACCCGCGAACAGGAGAATGGCGGCAGCTGATGCTACATAAGGATCCAACGGAAATGCTTTGTCGACTACAGCTGTCATGCAGTCACCCCCTGGACAAGCGCACGGAATGTTTCACCGCGTTCTTCAAAGTTTCGGAACTGATCGAAACTGGCACAGGCTGGTGAGAACAAAATCACAATGCCCTCAGCATCGACGTCAAGAAGGAATTTAGGACTAATGGCTATCTCTAGCGCTTCAACCAAGGTAGATACTCTGGTAGTCAAACATCCCGCCAAACTCTTCTCAAGAATCTCCGCATCCTGACCGTAGAGCAATACCTTGCTCTTGGTGGTTAAAATCGCTGCCTTTAGCGGCGTGAAGTCAGCGCCTTTAGATTGTCCGCCCAGAAGAACTACCAATTGACTTGCACTATTGGCAAGACCATGAATCGCCGCAATAGTTGACCCTGGATTTGTAGATTTAGAGTCGTTGATGAAAGTTGTAACTTCATGTTTCGCTACAAACTCACAGCGATGTGGGAGCCCTTTGAAACTACTCAGAGTATTAACAATCACCTCTGTAGGAACTTCTAACCGTTCTGCAATCGCTATCGCAGCCAAAGCATTCTGTGCGTTATGGCGTCCTTGCATTAAAATCTGATCACAACCTACAATTTTTCTAGAGCCTTGGCATAGATAGGTACTGGATCCATCTTCGATGATGCCGTATGCCTTCTGTTCGGAAGGCTTATTCGCGCTAAAAGTTAGTATTTCAGTTTCTTGATCAAACAAGAAGTCAAAATTCAGATCGCTGTTTCGCAAAGCAATTCTGGCGCTTGAATATATTTTTGCTTTAGTTGCGTAGTAGTCAACATCACTTTCGTATCGATCAAGATGATCAGGAGAGAGGTTTAGGACCGCGGCGATTTCACACCTTGCATCCTGAACAACTTCTAGCTGATAACTCGAAAGTTCTAGTACGTAAATATCACATTCCGTCTCGAGCAGATCGAGGCATGGTGTTCCAATGTTGCCGCCAACACCAACTTTTAAGCCGCTATTTTGTAAAATCTCACCCAACAGGGCGGTAACAGTACTCTTGCCGTTAGAGCCGGTAATACCAATCACTGGCGCCGCAGCCCGCTCAAGGAAAATATTTACATCACCATTCACACCGATCCCATCTGCAATCGCACGTTGAATGGCCTGATTTGACAACGGAATACCCGGGCTCACAATTAGTTCGTCGACCTCACTGGGACTAAATAAAGTTGCATCATCGAATTGCGAAAAACCGGATAGTGAAACAAACTTAGTTAAATCAACCAAAAGGTCGGGCTTGGCATTTGCATCCATCACCCTGAACGGCACGCCCAGTCGAGAAAAATACCGGGCACATGAAAGGCCAGTTTTACCCAATCCGAGGATCACTTTAACTCCCCCTCTAACATGAGGAGCGTCGGCACCTGAATTCTCAATTTGTGAAACATTCGCTTTAATTTCCACTCAGGTAATTCTCTACTACGGCATAATCGCTAAATTGTATTTTACGACCGTTAACATCCTGATACTCCTCATGCCCTTTACCAGCAATCAAAACCAGGTCTTCAGTTCCAGCAATAGATAACGCTAAGGTAATCGCAGAAGCCCTATCAACTTCAATCAACACCTGCGCTTCTGGACTAAAGCCGAGGAGTATTTGCGCAACAATTTCATCCGGACTCTCATTCCTGGGGTTGTCACTAGTAACAACTGTTTGGTCCGCCAAACGTCCGCAAACCTCCCCCATCAAGGGTCGTTTACCTTTATCACGATCGCCACCGCAACCCATGACACAAATTATCTTACTGTTCGCGTGTTGCTTAAGTGCGGTCAGCACACTCTCTAGAGCATCAGGAGTATGTGCATAATCGATAACGACGGTCGGCCTTCCAGACTCGGACAGAACATCCATTCTTCCTTTGACATTCTTTAGCTGGCTCACAACATCAATCGCTTCACTAAAATCCACGTCGTATGAGAGCAAAGATGCAACAACCGCTAACAGATTGCTTAAGTTAAAGCCGCCGAACAATGAACTCCTGAGTGCTCTTTCCTCAGTACCACAAACAACGGTAGCGTTAATTCCTGTTCTGTCGTAATTGATCGAGGAACAATGGATATCAGCGTCGTTACGATGGAGCGAATAAGTCATACAAGTGACTTGCCGTTGACTAACGGAAAGCTCATCAGAAACAGCAATCTCAGTTTGCAACTCCTTTGAGAGAATCTCGCCAAATTCATCGTCCAGGTTCAAAACAGTTTTTTTCAACTTAGGCCAGTTAAAAAGCTTTTTCTTCGCGGCCGCGTAGGCAGCAAAATTTTCGTGATAATCCAGATGATCTCGAGAGATATTGGTGAAAATGGCAAGGCTAACCCGGGTTCCATTTAACCTACCCTGTTCCAGCCCGTGAGACGAAGCTTCAAGACAGACAACTTCAGCTCCTTTTTCTCTTAATTCTGACAGCATGCGTTGCAGATCTACCGCATCTGGCGTCGTCATACCAATATCTTCAAGGTTTCCATCAATTCCAGCACCAAGCGTACCTATCACGCCACAGGACTGACCGACCAGCCCGAACGCTTGGGCAACGTAGTGACTCACAGAAGTTTTACCATTAGTGCCTGTTACAGCAATCACATCTAAATACTCAGACGGAGAACCATAAAAGCGAGATGCAACCTCTCCCTTTTGTGCACTGAGATCTTCGATTTCGAAATCGTTAGCAAAAGCCGCCTTATATGGCGCCTCACATAAGACTGCTGCAGCGATAGCTGACACATCTTTGACAAATTGTCTGCCGTCAACTTGGACTCCGGTGGTTGCAAAAAACAAATCGCCAGGTTTAACCTTCCTTGAATCGTACTGGATACCGTGAATGGCTATCGCGGGAAGATGATGATCTGGCAACAGATTATTAAGCATAATTTCCACTTAAGCCGCCTTATCCAGATAGCTGGGAGTAACATTAAGCAGACGAAGTGCACCAGCCATAACCCTGGAAAAAACTGGCGCAGCAATTGCTCCACCACCGTATAGATTCCCCTTGGGCTCATCGATCATGACAATACCTACAAGTCGAGGTGATTCTACGGGCGTCATGCCTGCAAAAAATGCAACATGTCGAGTATCGTCATAACCAGAATCTCCAACCTTTCTCGCCGTTCCAGTTTTACCCGCGACGGAGTAAGCCTCCATTGACGCTTTACTACCAGTACCGCTCTCAGCGACTCGTTGCAGCATCGCAATAAGTTCGCTGGCAATCGTCTTCGACATGACTCTCTGATCGCTTACGGCGCTACGACCAACTAACGACAATGGCCGCTTAAGACCACCAGAGGCTATTGTCAGATAAGACGCGGCTAGTTGGACAGGCGTAACCTGTAACCCGTAGCCATAGGCAAAGGTAGCCCTCTCGATATCCTTCCAGCGACGGTGACTAGGCAAGAACCCGCTGCTTTCACCCATTAAGCCAATGCCAGTACTTTCTCCAAACCCAACGGCTGAAAACATACCCCAGATATCATACTCATCGAGACTTAAGGCCAATTTCGTTATTCCAACCTGACTGGACTTCTCTATGATTCCACCCAAAGTAAGCTCACCGTAGTTAACGGGATCTGGGATCGTTTTCGCGCCAACTTTCACGAAACCCGGGTTCGTATCCACTACAGAGTCTTTGGTATATTTGCCAGACTCGAGAGCAACAGCCACTGTGAAAGGTTTCACAGTACTACCTGGTTCAAAAATATCGGTGACGGCTCTATTTCTTACCGCCGCCAGATCTAGGTTAGTTCGATTATTTGGGTTGTATGACGGCTGATTAACTAGCGCAAGAATTTCTCCAGTCTGCACATCTAAAATGACAACGGAACCCGCTTCAGCATTGAAATATGAAATAGCCGATTTCAATTCACGATAAGCCAGATACTGTATTCTCAGATCAACACTTAGCTCAAGGTTTCTACCCGGCTGAGCCTCAGAAATCGGCATAATGTCCCTAACAATGTCACCGTATCGATTCTTAAGGACCTTCTTCTTACCCGGTATACCTTTAAGCCATTCATCAAATGAGAGTTCAATACCTTCCTGACCTCGATCATCAATATCAGTAAATCCAACAAGATGAGCAGTAACCTCACCTCCGGGATAATAACGCTGATACTCTCGCTCTGAGTACACCCCCTTGGTTTTCAAATCTAGAATCTCGTTTGCTAGCGACGGTGGCAGGTGTCGGCGCAGATAAACAAAAGATCTTGTCTTATTCTTCGCAAGCTTGGCTCTGAACTCTTGGTTAGATACACCCAGCTTTTGTGCCAATTCATCAATTGCTTCGCCAGCTAGCAACAGCTCTTGAGGATTCGCCCATAAAGATACCACTGGCGAACTTATCGCTAGCGGTTTACCTCTTCTATCTTGGATCATGCCGCGATGGGCGTTAATTCGCTCAATACGAATGGTTCTCGCGTCGCCCTGATCTTGTAAAAAATCATTATCAATAATATTGAGAACAACAACTCGCGCGCACAAGGTAATCGTAACAATCACAAAAAAGGCGATCATCAGGTACAACCTAACTGAATCAATTTTCCCAATAAGCTTTTCCAATTTTGCTTACCTTCCCACCTGCTCTTGTTGATGTGCTGTTGAAGCAGAACGCCTGTCAACCAAAATAAGATCCGTTACTGAGGGTGCTTTCATTCCCAACTCCAAACGTGACACTTCATCTACTCTGGCATAGCCGGCCCATGCACCCTGTTCCAACAACAATCTTTCGAAATCGCTGTCTAACAGATCCTGTTTCTTTTCCAAATCTTGTAATTTCGAATACTGCAACCTGGTTACGTAAGCTGAATAAATAACGCCTATAGAAGAAACGGCGACTAAAAACACAAGCGCTACGACTTGCAGTTGTTGCCACTGAAACATCCAACCTAATAATTTGAACAACGGGGAATCCTTCATTCTCAGGCCTACAGCTTTTCTGCAACACGCATGATTGAACTCCGCGATCGTCGATTTCGTGTGACTTCCTCGACGGAGGGTTTTGCCGCTTTGCCGACCAACTTGAGCGTCCGCTTTATTTCGCTATCTCTAATGGGTAGTTTGTCAGGCAATTTTTCGCCACGCGCTAAATCACGCATATACCGTTTCACGATTCGGTCTTCGAGAGAATGAAAACTGATGACGACCAATCTGCCTCCTAGGTTTAAAGTTTCAACTGCCGTCTTCAAGCCTTGTTCTAAGTCAGCAAGCTCTTGATTTATATAAATTCTAATCGCCTGAAAAGATCGTGTCGCAGGATGTTTATTAGGGTCTTTCCTTGGCGTGCCTTCTTCAATTATTCCAACCAGGTCATGGGTTGTATCGATAGCTTTTATTTTTCTAGCCGCGACAATTTGGCGTGCGATTCGCCGGCAGAATTTTTCCTCGCCATACTTCCAAAGCACATAAGAAATATCTTTTTCTTCCGTCTCCATCAGCCATTCCGATGCAGTTTGACCAATTGACTGGTCCATTCGCATATCTAGCGGACCATTCCTATTAAAACTAAAACCTCTTTCCGCTTCCTCAAGTTGTGGTGATGAAACGCCAAGGTCCATCAGTACTCCATCGACCCCAGTGAGACCTTCATCGCCAAGAAAATTCGCAAGCTCGCTGAAAGAACCCTGATGTATCGACACGCGCTGATCGTTGCCTAAATTAAATCGCGCATGTTCAATGGCTACCAAATCTTTATCGATGACCAACAATCGTCCACGACTATCAAGCTTCTTCAGAATCTCCGCCGTGTGTCCGCCTCGCCCATAAGTGCAATCAACGAACACGCCTTCAGGCTTCGTAACAAGTGCATCAACTGCTTCTTGTCTCATTACTGTTTCATGTTCAGAGGACATTTGACTCCTTCCTGTTGTCATGGTCTGGCACCTAAGGCCTAGCACCGCATGGGTTACAAATGAAAATTAAGTAACTCTGGCGGATCCTCTTCATCTATTTCACTTTCCGCCAACCAGAGCGCTCGAGAGGCTTCCCAGTGAGGCTCATTCCAGAGCTCAAACCTGTTCGTTTGACCTACTAAAGCTGTGCGCTTTTCCAATCCAGCGTAACTTCGCAGTGGGGGCGTGAGTTGCAACCGCCCACTGGCATCTAATTGAATATCTGTGGCGTGACCTACTAGTAAGCGCATAAAAGCACTCGTTTTTTTATGCATACTTGGCAGCGCGAGCGTTCTTCTTTGCACGTCTTCCCATTCAGGTTTTGCATAGATCAGCAAACAGGTTTCACGAGTGTCTATTGTCACGACCATTTCCCCGTTACAATGGTTCATAAGCTCATCACGCTCTTTCTTAGGCATCGCGATGCGACCCTTAGAATCAAGACTTGGATTGCTTATGCCGTGAAAATTCACAAATGTTACGCCTAAGTGAGCTTTGCCCAATAATTAGGAGAACGAACAACGGTAATGACACTTGTAGCAAGTGGTTTGAGAACTTTCTTACTTAATCCCCACAAAACCACACAATTACCCACTTCTCCTCACCATGCACCTTAAGAATGGGACAAGGCCTTGTCAATAGACCCTAAAGCCGCATTTGTCTATAAAACACAAGGACTTAGCTCTTCTTCAACAGATGGGGTCTACAATGAACGGAAATGGCGTTGGAATACATTGGGATAGTCGTCGAAGTTAAAGTAACTTCTCAACTATGAATGTCTAAAGGCGGTCTTAGACTATATTGGAATATAAACGCTTCTTTATATAATAAAAACCACGAGGAAAGACAGCGAAAAAAGGCTAGGAGAAAACACTTGAAGCCAAAAAAAGCAAGGACCTAAAGAACCAGAACATCAATGGCGACGAGTTCACCTGATTACATAAGTAAAAATAAGAAGAGAGTTGACCGGTAAGCCGGGTTCTGTCGTGGACAATCATTCATCTGCGATACATGTCGCCATGTACCTGAAGCAACCTACCCGAATCCAATTGCGGGCCGCAACCACAGATTCCTATTTGGTCTTGCTCCGAGTGGGGTTTGCACTGCCACGCTCGTTACCGACCGCGCGGTGCGCTCTTACCGCACCTTTTCACCCTTACCGGTCTAAACCGGCGGTATATTTTCTGCTGCACTTTCCGTGGACTCACGTCCCCCAGGCGTTACCTGGCACTCTGCCCTATGGAGCCCGGACTTTCCTCCACTACCTATTGGTAGCAGCGATTGCCTAGTCAACTCTCACGCGCAGGTTACACGTCAACCCCCCTTTGAACAACATATTCAGTCAAAGGTAGAGCAAAATCATAAGCCGAATGATCTTTTTTCAATCAGCCTTAAGTAAAAGAGAGATCTCATATAGATCTTTTTTACTCACTCCCGTTAATTGATGGGCAACCTTGGCGGCCTTCCGCGGGGGTAACTCTGCTAACAATATCCGCATAAGAGCGGTTTCTTCGAACGACCTTGATTGCTCTTTTTTACCAGCAACAATAACAACAAACTCGCCTCGACTTTTAATCTCGCCTTGACTGAAAGCCAAGTTCGCAGCTGCCAACGAACCTTGCCAGAACTGCTCGTAGCGCTTGGTAATCTCACGCGCTATCACTATCAACCGGTCACCTCCAAAAACCTCGCCCATCGCGGCAATAGTTTCAGCTATTCGATGAGGAGCTTCGTAAAAAACCATTGTCCGACCTTCAGTTTTTAGTGTCTCCAAAATGTTGAGCCGAGCCACGGATTTAGCGGGCAGAAAGCCTTCAAAACAAAAACGATCCGTAGACATACCACTTGCGCACAAACTCGCGATTGCGGCGCTGCAACCAGGAATAGGTATTATTGGAATATTCATCGCGCGTACTTCTTGCACTAGTCGGTATCCCGGATCCGCAATAAGGGGCGTCCCAGCATCAGAGATCAGTGCGATGGACTTATTTTGTGTCAACAACGCAACTAACCCCGCAGAAGATTCCACTTCATTATGCTCATGGTAGCTCAGCATAGGCGTATCGATATCATAGTGAACCAACAACTTTTTACTGTGCCGAGTATCTTCAGCTGCAATATAATCGACCTGTTGCAACACGGACACAGCTCTGTATGTCATGTCTTCAAGATTTCCAATAGGTGTTGCAACGACGTAAAGAACACTCATAAAGCTTTTCCAGTAAAATATTATTAGAACCTGAGAAACCTCGAACATCGAGAACTCTCAAACCTACATTTATCCCGGCCACAATCCTACAGCCAGGTCAAAATAAATAGGGTAAGATCGACCTTATTAGAGAACAAAATTTTCAACTTCATCCACAAAGATTTTACACTATGCTTCGCCACCTCCGCGCCTCCGAGTTTACATCTGACAAATCGAGCTTAGCAGCTATTTCGCACACCATAGTAGCCAGTATTATAGCGATGATGCTGGCGTCCTGCGCATCAGATTTAGGTGAACAAGAAAACAGGCAAACAAAACGCGTCGGTTCAACCGATACCTTCGATTCAGTTGATACACAGGACATTCAAAGTCTGCTTTTTAATGCAGAAAGAAGTGCGCCTGTACGTGCCAACGAACTGAGGCTGTTAGCTGTAGAAACGGCATTATTAGATGCCTCTGATAGCGCTCAAGCTAAAAAAATCATGCAGCTGATTAGCGCTGAGTTCCCGTCCGCTCTTCAAAAAAGGTATCTGTTAGCACAAACTAAAATCGCCTTGATTGACGGTGATCCTCGAGCCGCACTCGCGCTCCTCAACGATCCTAGAATGCTGTCTGCTCCTCTGACAAAATCGCATCAGCTCGCAGTAGGTCGGCTTCGTGCAGAAGCCTATTTTGAAGCACGAAGTTATCTTGCCAGCGCAAGGGAAAGAATCTTCTTTAGCGGCCTACTTGAACAATATCAACGCATAAAAAACCAAGAGCAAATTTTTTCCACGCTGCTAGAAATTCCCACAAGAAGTCTTGCGGTGCAAGCAGAAAAAGCAATAACCAGTGACTTACGCGGCTGGTTGGCGCTCGCGACGATGACGAAACAATTTCAAGATGACCCTGTGCAACAATATCAAGCTTTAACAAACTGGAAAAAAGTCTGGGGCCGCCATCCAGCCGCGCTCGAATTACCATCAAGCCTAAAGATTTTGTCTCAAGTTATATCCGACCAACCAAAAAGCATCGCCTTGCTGTTACCAACCAATGGCGCACTCGGTCCATTCGGACGGGCAATTCGCGATGGCATCATCGCTTCCCACTACAACATTAACAGCAAGACAGTCATCCGCGTTTATGATACTTCCAACGGCGACGTACTAGAATTGCTTTCTGAGTCTGTCAAAGAAGGCGCTGAATTGGTTATCGGGCCATTGGACAGGGATCTGGTAAATAGCCTTGCACTACAAACACAACTACCAGTGCCAGTACTGGCACTGAACAGGAGCACAGAACCTGCGCAAAACTCAGACCTTTACCAGTTTGGGCTCGCGCCAGAAGATGAAATGATACAGGTTGCAGAGCAGTCATTCTCAGATGGTAATAGAAAAGCCTTAGCCATATTTCCAGATAGTGACTGGGGTATTCGTAATTATGAAACCTTCAAAGTTCGCTGGACGGAACTTGGGGGCACAGTTGTCGACTCGAGCTCTTATTCCAGTCAGAAGAGTTACTCTGATTTAGTTAAATCACTATTAAATGTCGATGAGAGTGAGGATCGCTCTTCGGAACTCAGAAGAATCGTTGGCAAGCGGTTTGAATTCACACCCCGTAGAAGACAAGATATTGATTTTGTATTCCTTCTTGGTGACCCCGCTCAAGCTAGAGGAATCAATCCAACACTCGCATTTTTCTACGCTGAGGATATTCCTGTCTATTCAACCTCGCAGGTACACGAACTTGATGATTCCAAGATTGATTCTATTGACCTTAATGGTATTCGTTTCTGCGACATCCCATGGAAGGTGACGGATGGCGATCCAATTAAGGCGTTAATACAGTCAGCATGGCCATTATCGCAGGCACAAATGGCGCCTTTTTTTGCCCTAGGAGTCGACGCTTATCGCATTTATCCGCGATTAGAGCAGTTGAAGCAAGTAAGAACTGACAAACTATTCGGCTCAACAGGCGTACTACAGCTAGAGCAGAACAACATCATTTCGCGAAAACTGATGTGGGCGCAATACCGCGATGGCGAGGTAGTAACAGTGCCACTAATTTTCGACGCAAGTTAGTTCTAGCCAGAATCGGAATAGCTCCATGGCTACTTCTCAGCAACCTATTGATTTGTAAAGCAGCAGATCTAAGGATTCAGAAAAATATTGTCCACATCAAGCTTTGCAGATGGGCACTAGCGAATCAACGCTAATTAGTCGGAGCTAGACATGAGGTAGCAATGAAGGATTCTACGACCAACATTGGGCAACACGCAGAAAAAGAAGCATGGCAATTGCTGGCAACACAAGGCTTCGAATTGCTGGAAAAGAATTTTAGTTGTCGTGCTGGCGAAATCGATCTAATCGTACGGAACAAAAAAACCCTAGTATTTGTGGAAGTCAGGTTTCGACAAGACTCGTCATACGGTAGTGGCGCTGAAACAGTGACATCCGCGAAACGAAGGCGGATAATCCGCACCGCGGAATACTACTTGCTAGTCAATCCAGATACAGGTAATCGGGAGTTTAGATTTGACGTCATTTCAATGGGCTCATCCGTCGATTGGATAGAGAACGCGTTTACACTGAACGATCGATGAATCCTGAAGAATACAACTATTGAGAATGATCAAGAGATGATCCTATGAATATTAGTCAGCCCACCATACTCCTGTTTTTGATACTAACCCTGCACGGGTGCTCAACGGTTACGGGTCCAACTTCTGAGGATTATGGCAAGCGAACGCTGGGTACCGTTTGGGATGATCAAATGATCGAATCTAGAGGAAAAGCAAATATCAGGGCAGCACATGAGCAGTTAAAGAAAGCACACATTAATATCACGGCTTTCAATGGCATGGTTTTACTGACTGGCCAAGTCGCATCAGAAGAACTCAAAAATGCAGCTGGGGATTCGATCAAAGATCTGAGAAAAGTTCGCAAGGTTCACAATGAACTAGAAGTGGCCGGGCCAACTTCAATGATGGCGAGAACAAACGATTCCTGGCTAACGACTAAAGTTAAAGCTGCATTGCTCTCATCAACAGACACTGAAGGTAGCAGGATTAAGGTCGTGACAGAAAACGGCGTCGCGTTCCTTATGGGTTTACTCACAAGAAGCGAAGCTGAAGCAGCCGTAGAAAAAACCAGAAAGGTTTTCGGTGTCCAGAAAATAGTTAAGGTGCTCGAATACATTAACTAGCTTTTGAAATGAGTTACCCTCTCTTAAGCTAAGAATATATGCGAAACGCTGATGTGAACCTGTTTATGCGGGCTTGTTTATAAGAAGTGGCAAATACTTAAGCCATATGGAAAAGGCGAGACAACATGGACAACATGTTAACTCCGCTACTTGACTACTTTTAAAGCTGGCGGGCCAGATTTTTTTGCTGGTTTGGGAGGAGGTTCCGGATTCGACTCTTCACGTGGAAACCACATGCCCTCGCCATTTTCTTTGGCAACTATCCCCATAACCGACTCCATTGGCGCGAAGATTTCATGGGGTACGCCGCCAAACCTGCCACTAAAGGCGACATGTTCGTCGCCTATAGTCAGATCCCGAATAGCCATCGGACTGATATTTAGTACAATCTGTCCATCTTTAACGAAGTCCATCGGTACCGAAGCATTGTCAGCATAAGCGTCAACAATTAGGTAGGGCGTACAATCGTTATCAAGAATCCACTCATTGATCGCCCTTAAAAGATAAGGTACCGAGGAGCTCATAGCCATGGTTGTTACTCTATCTTGCTCATCCGACATCTTTGCTTTATATACCTGCTAGTCTCGCATATCTAGCTCAGCTTCCGATAAGCTGGCTTGAAATGAATCTCGATCAAACATCCTGCCCATATAGTCAAGAATAGGCTTGCCTTGCTTTGCAGGTAACTCAATACCCAGCATAGGAAGTCGCCAAAGTATGGGAGCTACGCAACAATCGACTAATGTAAACTCTTCGCTCATGAAAAAAGGCTTTCCATCAAAGATTGGCGCAATGGTCACCAGGCTCTCACGCAACTCTTTTCGGGCGAGCTCTATGACTGTATCTTTAGATTTTCCAGCCATGATGGTGTCAACTGCTGTACACCAGTCGCGCTGAATGCGATGAATAAATAATCGGCTCTGCGCCCTAGCGACAGGGTATACGGGCAACAAAGGTGGATGAGGAAAGCGCTCGTCCAAATATTCCATAATTACCTGAGATTGATACAAGACTAAATCACGATCAATCAAGGTAGGTAAGCTGTTGTAGGGATTCAGGTCCGTTAGGTCCTCAGGTAGGTGCGCAGGATCTACATCTATAATTTCAACTGCAACGCCTTTCTCAGCCAGAACGAGTCGAACTCGCTGACTATAATGATCATTCCCATCGGAATAAAAAATCATTGATGAGTGTTTTGCAACGACCCCCATCTATTCACCTCTCGATTGTTATATTTTAACGAAGTCCATCACCATCCCACGTTTATAAGAGGATTAGTGATGGACAAATAAGTTAACAAATTACCCACTGGCGAACCAAATCGTTAGATTGGGTTCGTTTTAGCAGGTAGGACTAGCTTTATCTATGAAACTCTTTGTGATATTCCCGACCCAATAACCACGTAAACACGTAAAATATTGCTAAGAATAGTAGAACATACCAACCGATACGCGTTCTATCGATTCGTGCTGGCTCTCCAATGTAGTAAAGAAAGTTGGCCAAATCGTAAACAACCTGATCGTATTCCGCAGTGGTAAGAGTGCCGGTTCCCTCGACTTTCTCGAGTGGACTGTAGCCCCGGTGAATCAATTCTGCACCACATACTTCTTCGGTGATAAATTCATTAGTTAATGGATCACGGACATCCCCACCATTGGCAGCGAGTCTTGGTACCTGTTTGCATGTAGCAACCTGCATTCCCTGAAGGCTAAGCAAAGCATGTGGCATTCCCACGTTTTCGAATAACAAATTATTCATACCAAATGGGCGAGCATCATCGCGATAGAAGGTCCGAAGATAGGTGTACAACCAGTCTGGGCCACCCTTCAAGTTACTATGAAGCGTAAGATCTGGAGGTGAGGCACCAAACCAGTTCCGAGCGTTCTTTCCGCTCATGGTGTTTTCCATCAGATCTCCAATCCGCGTATCCGGATCAAACACCAAATGCTCAAGCATCAAATTTTCAGGAATACCCAAATCAGCTGCTGTACGCTTATACCTTTGATATTGAAGTGAGTGGCAACCCATACAATAGTTTAGATAAGTTTTTGCGCCTCGCTGGAGCGATGGTTGGTTATGAATATCTGGCTCGATATGATCCAGCGGGTAGCTAGCGTCTTCGGCCGATGCCGATAAGGAAAATAGAACACCTAATCCGGCAATGACCGACAATCCAATCATCTTCTTTAACTGCTTGCTAAAAGCTAGTCTCATCATTTCATCGTCACCCTTTCTGGTACAGGCTTCGTCTTTTCAACACTTGTATACCAAGGCATCAATACAAAGAACGAAAAATAGATCAACGTACAAAATTGAGCTAGCAAAGTCTTGAATGGCGTTGGGTGCACAGTACCCAAATACCCCAGCACAAAGAACGAAATCACAAACATCGTTAACGCGATCTTACTACCCAGCCCTTTGTATCGCATCGACTTAACCGGCGACCTATCGAGCCAAGGCAACACGAACAGTATCGCAATCGCACCCGCCATGACAACTAGCCCCCAAAACTTCGCAGTCATCCCGAATAATGGGAAAGTGGCTGCGCGCAGCATCGAGTAATATGGCGTGTAGTACCAAACAGGCGCTATGAGCTCCGGTGTCTTCAGTGGATCTGCTGGCGTGTAGTTCGGGTGTTCAATTAGATACCCGCCACCGTCTGGATAGAAAAACATCACGGCACAGAAAACTATTAGAAACAAAACAATACCAGACAAATCGTGACCGATCGTATAGAACGGATGGAACGGTATGCCGTCTAATGGTTTACCGTCGTCATCAAGGTGCTTTTTGATGTCTACACCGTCTGGATTGTTCGAGCCTACTTCATGTAGCGCGAGAATATGGAGCACAACCAAAACAAGGAGCACTATTGGCACTGCGACGACATGCAGAGCAAAAAATCGATTGAGGGTTACGCCGGACATATTGAAATCACCCCGGACCCATACAGCGATATCTTCCCCATAAACTGGTATGGCACCAGCCAAAGAGACAATTACCTGCGCGCCCCAGTAGGACATGTTTCCCCAGGGAAGTAGGTAGCCAAAGAAACCTTCGGCCATCAGCGCAAGATAAATAAACATACCGAAAACCCAGATCAATTCACGGGGTTTTTTGTAAGAACCGTACATCAATCCCCGGAACATATGGAGATAGACGACGACAAAAAATGCGGATGCGCCGGTCGAATGCATGTAGCGCAGCATCCATCCGTAGTCCACATCACGCATTATATATTCAATTGAGCGAAATGCTTCGTCGCCAGTAGGCACGTAATTCATTGTCAACCAGATGCCCGTCAGGAACTGATTCACCAATACAACAAAAGCTAGAACGCCGAATATATACCAAAAATTAAAATTCTTGGGCGCATAGTACTTTGACATATGCTTTTCATAGGTTTCTGTGACCGGTAGCCTGTCATCAACCCACTGCATAACATCTTTAAATTGCTGTCCAATGGTTGCCACTATACAGCACCTCCGTCTTCTCCAATTACAATCACAGAATCACTTTCGTAGTAGTGTGGCGGTACTGGCAAATTAGTGGGTGCAGGAACCCCAGAATAAACTCGGCCAGCAAGGTCAAACTTAGAGCCATGGCAAGGACAGTAAAACCCACCTACCCACTCTGCGTCATATTCCTGCGGTTCAATGGCAGGCCTAAACTTGGGCGAACAACTTAGATGCGTACATATGCCAACAAGAACTAATACATCAGGTCGTATCGACCGTGTTTCATTCTTTGCATAACCTGGTTGCTGATTGATTTCATCGGAGTCAGGATCGGCGAGACGATCGTTTTTGCTGTTTAGCTTCGCCAACTGCTCATCTGTACGTTTGACGACAAAAACAGGCTTATCACGCCACGCAGGTATTGGACCGACGATTTCACCGGGTACCAACTTGCTGATGTCAATTTTTATTGGCGCGCCTGCGGCCAATGCTCTTGCGCTAGGATTCCACGAACCGAGGAAGGGTACTGCAACTCCAACCACACCTGCGGATCCAACTACTGAGGTTGCGCCAATCAAAAAATTGCGCCTCCCTACGTTAATGCCGTCATCACTCACGACGTTCACTCCCTACAATTCCAATACCATCCATGAGCATCACTGGGAACACTCTTGGTCGCCTATGCCTAGCTGCCTAGACCTCCCTAGAACGCTGGTTCTTAAAGATTTAGTGAGCAGCTAAAAAGCTCGCGCATATTATCACAAAACGAATTCAAAATGTTGAAATAGACACCCTTTTTCACGCAAAAAGCCCTCTGGTGTGGAGGGCTTTACGGTATTACTCAGACTTCAAGTCGCATGCAGTATCTTACGCAGCAAGCTGCCGCATCGAGCAACTGCAAATACAGCTGCAAGAAATCTTAACGCTTGGAAAACTGAGGTTTCTTCCGCGCCTTACGTAGGCCAACTTTCTTACGTTCAACCACTCGTGCATCACGACTCACAAAACCAGCTTTCCGAAGTGATGGACGCAAGGTCTCATCAAATTCCATCAAGGCACGTGTGATACCGTGTCGAATTGCGCCAGCTTGGCCACCACCACCACCACCGCGTACAGTGACATGAAAGTCAAACTTGTCTGTCAACTCAACAAGTTCCAGCGGTTGACGAACAATCATCCGAGCCGTTTCGCGACCGAAATACTCATCCAAAGGCCTGTTGTTGACAACTATGTTACCAGCACCTTGGGTCATAAAAACCCTCGCTTTAGCTGACTTTCTTCTTCCTGTTCCGTAGTACTGCGTCATAAACTAACCTTTTTACTATAGCTCAAGCATTTGAGGTTGTTGAGCGGAATGCGGATGTTCAGCACCCGCGTATACTTTTAACTTGGTCAGCATCGAATAGCTGAGCTTATTCTTTGGCATCATGCCCTTCACAGCAGCCTGAATTGCCCGCTCTGGCGCTTTGTCCATGAGCTTATCGAATGTGATCGATTTAATACCACCGGGATAACCCGTGTGATGGTAATAAGTCTTATCAGTCTCTTTTTTACCGGTCACGCGGATTTTATCAGCGTTGATCACAACGATGTAATCGCCAGTATCAACGTGTGGCGTGAACTCAGCCTTATGTTTACCTCTCAGCCTGTTGGCAATTTCTGTTGCCATACGACCCAGAATTTTGTCTGTTGCATCAACAACATACCAGCCGTGGGTAGCTGTCTCTTTCTTAGCGGATATAGTTTTCATTGCGTAACCGATTTTGTAGCCGTAGCCAGTATTAATCCCTTGGTTTACGTAGAATCAGACGCAAATAACTGCGTTGGGTTATACGATCACATAGGGAAATTTGGAGCGCGAATCTTACCGAACCCCAATACTTCGTGCAAGGGCCTAAACGCAATTTTCTCTCTGCAAGTATACATTAATTCATTAAGGTTTGTGCTCTCGTCCAAGATATTCGTTCGATTGCATCTCTTGCAGTCGACTCTCGGTGCGTTGAAACTCAAATTTCAGCCTTTCGCCTTGGTATATTTCAAGAATAGACACTTCAGCAGAAATTATAAGCTTCACACTATGGTCATAAAATTCATCGACTAAACTGATGAAGCGACGTGCAGCATTTTCATTTGAGGCAGAAAATTGTGGCAGATTGCTAATCAGAACAGTTTGGAACTGCATCGCAACCTCAATATAGTCATTTTGACTTCTGGGGCCATCACAAATTTCTGGAAAGTCGAACCACGCTACACCATCACCACAAAAACGGGTTTTAATCTTTCTGCCTTCAATATCCAGCACAGTGTCTGCTTCGCCTGCATCGGGCGACAGGGATTTGAAGTTATGAAGCAGCACTCCGTCAGCATCTTCGTCGAGCGGGTAGTGGTAGATTTCCGCAGATTCCAAAACGCGTAACCTATAATCGGTGCCGGAATCAACATTCAATATCTTCGTATTTTTTTCTATCAAAGCAATGGCGGGTAAAAATTTACTCCGTTGCAAGCCATTCTCGTACAAATTTGCTGGCTCGACGTTCGAGGTTGCAACAAGCGTGACCCCATTTTCAAACAAGACATCCAGCAAACCAGCCAAGATCATCGCATCAGTGATATCACTGACAAAAAATTCATCGAAGCAAAGCACTCGATTATCGCGAGCAAAATTCAACGCGACTTTCTTCAGCGGATCAGGTTCTCCTTGAAGATCCGTTAAGGCGTGGTGCACATGCCGCATAAATCGGTGGAAATGCATCCGTGATTTTTGCTCAAAAGGTAAGGAGTCAAAAAAGAGATCCATTAAAAATGTCTTTCCGCGGCCAACGCCACCCCAAAAGTAAAGCCCCGGAATTGTTTGATGTTTCTGTTTGCCAAAAAACTTAGCCAAGATACCTGGTTCATCTTCCTTCTCGGTCAACGTCTGATACAAACCTTGAAGATGAGTCATCGCTTGTAGCTGCGCGGTATCAGACTGAATTTCACCTGTCGAAACCGCCAACTGATAACGACTTAGTGGTCCAGAAACTTCTATGACAGCGCCCTCTATGGCAAAATTTTCTGTGGCAGAACTCATTTCATTCATGCCATGACTCAATACTTCTCTTCATGCTTCTCTTCACAGGGCGCGTTAAACATCTCTATATACGTCTCTTTATAAAAGACGGACTAACCTAGAACGCGCAATTCCGCAGACAAGGCGTGGGCTTCTAATCCCTCTGTTCGCGCGATGATTGACGCGGCACGATTAAGCTGAATTGCTCCTTGCCTCGAACAACGAATCAATGAACTACGGACTTGAAAGTCGTAGACGCCCAGCGGCGAAGCAAACCTAGCTGTACCGCTAGTCGGCAATACGTGACTTGGACCGGCAGTGTAGTCTCCAACAACCTCAGCAGTATGCTTGCCAACAAAAACGGCGCCAGCATTACGCACCCCAGCCAAGAATTCTTCTGAATCATCGAGACATATCTCAAGATGTTCCGGCGCCATTTGATTCACAAGTTCAAGCGCCTCGTCATTTGATCTCACTAATATCAAGGCCCCCCTATCAACTATCGCTTTTTCGATAATACTGCTGCGTTGCATACCTGCGACTCTCGCGCTGATGAGCCTTGCAACTTCATCGAGTAAAGCGCTATCTGTCGAGATAAGAACAGATTGCGCGAGTTCATCGTGCTCAGCTTGCGCGAACATATCCATCATCAACCACTCGGGATCGACGCTATTATCTGCGACAATCGCGATTTCGGATGGACCGGCGATCATATCAATGCCTACTTTACCGAAAACAACAGATTTAGCTGTAGCGACATAGATATTGCCAGGACCAACAATCTTGTCTACGCGCGGCACCGTTTCAGTACCATACGCGAGCGCCCCAATGGCCTGCGCGCCGCCGATTGTAAATAACCTGTCAACACCGCACAAATGCGCTGTCGCCATCAGAGCTTCGTTAACTTCACCACGTGGCGTGGGAACAGTCAGTATAATTTCACCCACCTCAGCAACCCTGGCAGGTATTGCAGTCATAATAACCGAGGACGGATAAGCAGCTTTGCCACCAGGAGCATATATACCGACGCGCTCCATACCTCGAACAAGCTGCCCCAACTGGTTCCCAAGCGGGTCTTCATAAGACCAATCAACTTGATTACCATAAGCTTCTTTCTGCTTCTGATGATAGTCCCGAACTCGCTTAATCGACTGTTGCAGAGCTTCGAGTACGATAGGGTCAATTCTTTCAACTGCCTCAGCCATCTGTTGTTGGCTGATCTCCAGCTCCGAAAACTGACTCACGTCAAGGTTATCAAACTTTCTAGTTAGCCTTATTAGGGCTTCATCGCCGTGGACTTTGACATCCTGGAGAATACCCACTACGTCCTCTAATACACTGTCGTGGCTATCTTCCCGAACAGAAAGTAGCGCTTGAAACTCCTCGGAAAAAGAAGCCGAAGCTGAAGATAAGCGTCGAACCGCTATATTTTTGCTCATGCTCATTCTGTCACTACCGCGGCGAGTTCATCGATTAAGCTTTGCATGTCGCTGTGTTTCATCTTCATCGACACCTTATTAACAATTAGCTGCGTTGAAATGTCAGTTATATGTTCAAGCGTGACTAACCCGTTTGCTTTCAACGTATTTCCAGTCTCCACGATATCCACTATACGATGCGCGAGACCGGTTATGGGCGCAAGCTCCATGGCGCCATACAATTTAATCACGTCTACCTGTATTCCCTTCTCAGCATAAAATTGCTTCGCGGTTCTTTCGTATTTGGTTGCTATTTTTAACCGGGCTGGCAATGACGGTTCATCTTTCAAACCCGCCACCATGATTTTACATTTCCCGATCTTGAGATCTAGAGGTTGGTAATAACCTTCCTCGCCGTGCTCGAGCAAGCTGTCTTTCCCAGTCATTCCAAGATCCGCAATACCATGCTCAACATAAGTCGCCACATCGGCACCTCTCAATAATACCAGACGCACGTTCGATCGATTAGTTTCGAATATCAACTTTCTGGATGTCTTCATGTCATCCAAGGGTTTGATACCAATTTTCTCCAACAGCTCTAATTGGGCGCCAAGAATACGACCACCCTTCGCTACAGCCAAGGTAACATTATGATTCACAATTTCTATTTTCCTGTTTGACAGGCCATTCATTCAACCAACGCGCAGCATCTACTCTAGAACTCGACGCAAGAGATAGACGCGAGGATTTCTCGCCATCTATATCAGCGAGACTGGATACGTTTGATGTTTGCACCCAAATTCTGGAGCTTTTCTTCTACTTGCTCGTACCCGCGATCTATATGGTAGATTCGGTTAACTACCGTGTCTCCTTTGGCAATAAGACCTGCAATCACTAGACTCACCGATGCTCGAAGGTCGTTTGCCATCACAGGAGCCGCCTGCAGCGCATCAACTCCTTCAACGATGGCCGTCGTGTTATTCCCTTCAAGTCGAATCTGAGCGCCCATACGATTCATCTCATGAACATGCATAAATCTATTTTCAAAGATAGTTTCCTTAACCGTAGCGGTGCCCTGAGCAATGGTATTCATCGCCAAAAACTGAGCTTGCAAATCCGTAGGAAATCCAGGATACGGCGCAGTGACCAAACTCACAGCTTTCGGTCGACGACCAGCCATATCCAAGTCAATCCAATCGTCACCCACTGTTACATCCGCACCGGCTTCTCTCAATTTGCTAATAACCACATCTAAATGCGCTGGAATAACGTCACGCATTTTGACATGGCCACCTGTGGCCGCAGCAGCGATAAGATAAGTCGCGGCTTCCACCCGGTCCGCAATTACATGGTGATGGCAACCGGTTAGCGACTCGACACCTTCGATGGTAATGGTATCTGTGCCCTGACCGGAAACCTTCGCTCCCATTGCATTCAGAAAGTCTGCAAGGTCGGTAATTTCGGGTTCTCGAGCACAATTTTCCAGCACAGTTGTACCTTCAGCTAGTGCAGCAGCCATCATGATATGTTCTGTTCCGCCTACCGTGCTTACATCAAAAATAAAATGCGCGCCCTTCAATCGGCCATCCACTCTCGCTTTAACATAGCCCTCTTTCATTTCAATCGTCGCACCCAAAGCCTCAAGCCCTCTTAGGTGAAGATCAACAGGGCGGGGACCTATAGCACAACCACCCGGCAGCGACACCTCAGCTTCGCCGTGATGGGCCAATAGCGGACCCAATACTAAAAATGAGGCTCTCATCTTCCGCACGAGATCGTAGGGCGCGATTAAACTCTTGATTGTATTGGCATGGATTTCGATATTCATTTTCTCGTCAACCACCACCTCGACGCCCATAGATACTAACAACTCAATCATCGTTGTAATATCTCGCAGGTGCGGCACGTTACTAATCGTCACAGGTTCTTTGGCGAGTAGTGATGCGGCCAAAATTGTGACAGCCGAATTTTTTGCACCAGAGGCACGTAACTCGCCCTTTAGAACTGCCCCACCACTTATCAGTAATTGATCCATTTAATCCTCGGCTGTTTTTCTCAGCAACTTATTTAGATGTTGGTTTCTTCGGGAGTTTGACATTTCATGCTGACGGCATGAATTTCGCCAGAATTAATTTTTTCATTCAAAAAACTGTAAACAAGCTGCTGCCTCTTTACCCTACTCAAACCGGAAAACACCCCGGATACCAACATCAGTCCCAGCTTGTTGCCCTCAGCTTGAATGGCAACCTCACACTGACCTAGGCCGGCTTCGAGCAAACGACGAATTTCTTCTACATCCATTTTAACCCTTACACTTTGATCGATTGAAAACCGGCGCATGATAACATGACATTGAGCGACTCTGGTCAGAATTAAATAACCGAGCAGTGGGAACAAATGATTATTTTCGAATTCGCTGGTGCGCTAAAACATTACGCCTGACACCTATATCAATTACAAAACCTGAACAGGTTTAGCGCGTTTTAAAAAAAAGGATATCGCGAAGACCAGTCATCTCCGACATTTCAAGAATCTTTGGCTGGGGATCGACGAAGATCACTTGACGTCCCCTCGATTTCGCAAAACGCTGTATTGCAACGAGCAGTGCAATCATAGAAGAGCCATTCGTATCTGCGCGGCTCAGGTCCAGCTCAACAAGGTCTGGCTTCTCAAGTAAAAGGTCGATGATCCTATCTCTATACTCGCTGACGTTATCCACACCAATACAGCCCTGCATATAGAGCATCTCCTTTCCAGCCACCATCTCGAGCAACAAGTCTACTGCCCGACTAACGTCAACTGCTACCGTAGGAGAAGAAGGAGTTGACAGGCTAGACATCAACGACCCAATTGTCGATTACAAGATCGATATCGTTCTTGTATTTTTGCATATAGGCGGCAAATTGCGATCTGAACTGCAATCCCACATTGATCCCTTCGATGGTGATATTTCGTAGCTTCCAAACATCATCAACTAACCCAAGGCTGTAATTGACGGTATATTGCGCACCACCCTGGCCGTGGACAAGCAAATCTATAGATGCTCGACCTTCTTTGTGCTGAGCACTGTCTGCCTCCATGACATCGACTTTCTGGTTATCGAACTCTAACAAGGCTTTGGCATAAGTTTGAACCAGCCCGAGCCGAAAAGTATCCTCGAAACGGCTTTTTTGCACATCATTAGCCCTTCGGTAATATTTTGCCATTACGCCACGAGAAAAAGATTCGAAATCAATAAATGGGCCAAGAGCTAAATCTACCTCTTTAAAAAACTGATCTGGATTTGACTCATACAACGGCTTTACTTCGATCAATTTCGCTAGTAGCGCCGACGTGGTCTCCTCTACCGCCTGCCTCGGCTCAAGTGCCGAAAAACCGACCAATGGCATCATCAATAGCATCATCGAAAACAAGGAAAAGCTGACTGACCTCAAACTTATTATTATAAAATTAAACATCTTGAATAACTCTCACTATGTGCCTCTAACCCAAACCGCCATCGCTTCTCGGGGCCCGTTAAAACTTATCGAGTAAAAATTTACCGATTAACTCCTCAAGAATAACCGCTGACTGGGTATCGATTAATTCATCGCCCTCTTTCAGATAATCCTCTTCGGCACCAATACTTAAGCCGATAAATTTTCCACCCAGCAGCCCGTCTGTCAATATGGCGGCAGTCGTGTCTGTACTAATTTCATTGACAGACGCATCAATATCCATCGTCACAACGGCAGTAAATGTAGCCTGATCAAGTTTAATCGAGGAAACTTGGCCGACGATAACGCCCGCAATACTAACTTTCGAGCGAACCACTAGCCCACCAATATTCTCAAACTTGGCATACACACTATATTTGTCCGCCGCATCACCTTGACTAAATCCACTGACTTTCACTGCAACTATTGCAAGAGAAATAATGCCGGCAAGCAAAAAGGCACCAACAACTATTTCCAACGTCCTCATTTGCATCAAATATAACCCTCTTGTTTCTGGCAAACCCGCCTAGTTTACCTCAACGATCCGTCCACCACTATCTCGACTACAGTCACCGCAACCATCACCGCACCAAAGGACTAAAGCTTGAACACGGATTAAAGCTTGAACATCAATAACGTCAAAAAGAAATCCAACACCAACACGCTTACCGACGAATAAACGACTGTTCTTGTT
>JBLHWY010000041.1:0-39529 GCA_047629195.1 Candidatus Azotimanducaceae bacterium | reverse complement strand
GTTGCACAATAATCATCAACAAAGATAAAACCACGCTCATCCAAGTTAACACCACAATCACCGCTTAATAAATCCTCTGTCAAAGGACGCCGTCCAACAGCAACGATCAGACTATCAAAAGTCTCGCTCTTTTCCCCATCGCTATCCGAGTACAGAACTTTAACCTTCTTTCCTTTTACTTCTGTACCTGTCACGCGAGTACCGAGCCTGATATCCATACCCTGTTTTTTTAGCTGCTTCGCGGTTTCCTTGGCAATTTGCTGATCCGCCATCGGCAAAAACTCATCGAGCGCCTCTAGTACAACAACCTCTGAGCCTAACCAATTCCAAACACTGCCTAATTCGAGACCAATAACGCCTGCACCAATAACACCCAGGCGCTTAGGTACTGCAGTGAAATTAAGTGCTCCAGTTGAATCTACAATCAGTTCATCTTGAAGTGGGCATGGTGGAATGGCAACAGGCACTGACCCCGTTGCGATCACAACATTATCAGCGGAGAACGACTCAGTTTTGCCATCATGCGCAGTGAAGTCTACCTGGCGACCGGCTCCTAACTTCGCTGTACCCTCGAAAGTTGTGACCCCATTGGATTTTAAAAGCGCTGCAACACCCTTTGTTAGCCCTTCAACTATCTTGTCTTTATGACCAATCATAGTGGGCACATCAACCTTGATACCGGTTGCCTTTATGCCAAGCTCAGCGAACTTATCTTTGGCTTCTGCGAACTTGTGAGAAGTCGACAGCAGCGCTTTCGATGGAATGCAACCCACGTTCAAACAAGTACCACCGAAAGCAGGATCACCTTCTTTATTAATCCATTTATCAATACAGGCAGTCTTTAAACCCAATTGCGCGGATCGGATTGCTGCGTGATAACCCGCGGGGCCACCACCAATTATCACTACATCAAAATTTGTCGTCATCTCGCTAATCTCCAATTAATCCTTATCAGTGCCCTTCTGCTTGGTGCCCTCCGGTAATCCTAAATATCTAGAAGAATACGTGCGGGTTCCTCTAAAAATTCTTTAATCGTAACCAGGAATCTTACCGCTTCCTGCCCGTCAATAAGGCGATGATCGTAAGACAATGCCAAGTACATCATGGGACGTATTTTAACCTCGCCATTCACTGCCATTGGCCGATCCTGAATTTTATGCATACCCAAAATGCCAGTCTGAGGAGGGTTTAAGATTGGCGTAGATAACAGCGAACCAAATACACCACCATTGGAAATGGTAAAGGTTCCGCCAGTCATGTCATCAATACTTAGCTTGTTTTCCTGTGCCTTCTTACCATAGGCACCAATTTGCTCCTCAATTTCAGCGAGCGTTAAACTGTCGGCATCACGTAGTATGGGAACAACTAGGCCGCGCGGAGAACCGACAGCGACGCCAATATCCTGATAACCATGATAAACGATGTCATTGCCATCAAGGGAAGCATTGACTGCAGGAAACCGTTTCAATGCTTCGATGCTGGCTCTAACAAAAAAGGACATAAAACCAAGTCGAGTGCCATTATGAATCTTCGCGAAATCATCTTTATATTGGCTCCGCAAGCCCATTATGGCAGTCATATCGACCTCGTTGAAGGTCGTTAGCATCGCTGCTGTTTCTTGCGCCTCGAGTAGGCGTCTGGCGATACTGGCTCTAAGCCGGGTCATAGGAACCCGTCTTTCAACACGGTCACCAACCATTGGTACTTCTACAGCAGTAACCTCAGCACTGACCACAGGCGTTTGACTATCAACAGCCGCAACCGCTTTCAGTACATCTTCTTTTGTGACGCGACCGCCTTTACCAGTGCCCTCGATTTTTGTGACGTCAAGCTTATTTTCCTCTGAAATCTTTCGCGCAGCCGGACTTGCGCTCGCATCCGAGGCTACAGGCGCATCTGCTACAGGTGTGCTCGCTGTAGCTGATGTGGTAGCAGTGGTCATAGCGATAGTTGAAGCTTCAGAACCTGCCGCGATATCATCTGACGGGGTGACATCCCCCGCTTCAAACATCGCTAACACTTCTTCGGTTAAAACCGTTTCGCCCTCTCCTTTCAGGATCGAGGTAATTCTGCCATCCGTAGGTGCTACAACCTCAAGGACAACTTTATCTGTTTCAATATCGACCAGAATCTGATCGCGAGTAACACCTTCACCAACCTGAACATGCCAGGCTGCAATTTCACCATCAGCGACCGACTCAGGGAAAACCGGCGTTTTTATCTCTATCATAATTATTCCTTGTCATGCGACTCTGCGCTTTCGTTCGCAACACTTTGTTTATAATTTAACTTACAGTATTCGTGCCGCCTTATTTATATCTATCCCGATTACCACGGTTAGATCTCGGCCTACTTCTTGTAAAGCCATTAGCTTCGCTTAACATAAAAGCCCTTAGCTTCACTTAACGTACAGAGCTTCATTAACCAGCGCCTCTTGCTGGCGTACATGCAGTGACATATAACCTGCAGCGGGTGAAGCCGAAGCCTCCCTGCCTGCGTAGTGTAAATATATGCCAGGATACTCTTCGAGCCCTTTTCTAATATGGTGTTGGCTCGAATACCATGCGCCCTGATTCATCGGTTCTTCTTGACACCAAACTGCTGAGGCAAGATTTTTGTAACGAGACAGGTAACGACTAAGATCCTCGTCAGGGAATGGATAAAGTTGTTCAATTCGAAGAATCGCAATAGTATCTAGTCCATCAGCTTCTCGTTTGGCTGCTAGATCGTAGTAAACCTTGCCACTACAGAATACGACCTTCGTAATATCCGCATCTTTGGCTGAGGACTGGTCAGGTATCACTACCTCAAACCTACCTTCCGACAGATCTTCAAGGGTAGATATCGCATCTTTATGACGCAGCAAACTCTTGGGTGTCATGACAATCAACGGACGTCGCAAAGGCCTGATTGATTGACGACGTATTAGGTGAAACATTTGAGCAGGCGTTGTTGGCACACATACTTGGACATTATGTTCAGCGCACAGCTGCAGGTAACGTTCCAATCGAGCAGAGGAGTGTTCTGGCCCAGCACCTTCATAACCATGTGGTAACAACATCGTTAAGCCAGAAAGGCGGCCCCACTTGTGCTCCCCGCTGGTTATAAACTGGTCAATAACGACTTGTGCTCCGTTCGCAAAATCTCCAAATTGGGCTTCCCATATCACCATCACGTCAGGACTGGTGGAAGAATAACCGTATTCAAAACCTAGCACGGCCTCTTCAGATAGAAACGAGTCATATAACTTGAACTGACCTTCAGTCTCTGCGATTGCATTCAACGGTATATGTTCGCTGCCTTCTTTTTGATCATGAATGACCGCATGCCTGTGAGAGAATGTGCCACGGCCTACGTCTTGTCCTGTAAGTCTGATTTTATAACCCTGCGCTAGCAACGTTGCATAACCCATAATTTCGGCATAACCCCAGTTTATGGGAGCCGCACCTGCAGTCATTTTCTTTCGATCGTCGAGCAATTTCGCTACTTGTTTTTGAACGACAAATTGTTCCGGTAGCTCCGCCATTTTATGGGCTATCGCTTGAAACTCCTTCAAATCAAAAGAAGTGTCGCCTGCTACCTGCCAGTCATGGCCAAGGTATGGGCCCCAGTTAACATACATTGAAGTGTCGGGTTCTTTAACAGCATCCCAGGCTACCGCCGTACCCTTGTCCAGAGCATCACGATAGGCAATCGTCCTCTTATCAAACTCTGCCTGATCGATCGCACCCTCTTTCATTACCTGCTGCATATACAAACTTAGCGTGGTGGGATGCTTGCGGATCTTTTTATACATGATGGGTTGCGTGATCGCAGGCTCATCACCTTCGTTGTGACCTCGTCTGCGGTAAGAAACAATATCGATGACGACATCTTTCTTAAATTCCATTCGATAGTCAGTAGCCAACTGGGACACGAAGACGACAGCTTCTGGGTCGTCACCATTGACATGGAATATTGGCGCCTGAACCATTTTGGCAATTTCAGTACAGTAACGCGTAGATCTTGCGTCTTCCTGACGACTGATGGTGTAGCCAATCTGATTATTAATAATAATATGTACAGTGCCACCCGTGTAGAAACCGCGAGTCTGAGACATCTGAAATGTCTCCATCACCACACCTTGACCGGCAAACGCTGCATCGCCGTGAACATTAATCGCCAATACTTGATCGCCAGCAGTGTCTCCACGACGATCCATTCTTGCGCGGACAGAGCCCTCAATGACTGGGGCTACAATTTCAAGATGCGAAGGGTTAAAGCCGAGAGCTAAATGCATCTCACCGCCAGGCGTCATCACGTTTGCAGAAAATCCCTGATGATACTTAACGTCACCGGAACCAAAGCCTGGCGTGTATCTGCCTTCAAATTCATCAAACAGCTCGGCTGGATCTTTCCCCATAATATTCACCAGGACATTGATGCGACCACGGTGTGCCATACCAATAACCGTTTCCGATACACCCGCTTTACCAGCGCGATGAATCACCTCTGCGAGACTAGGAATGAACGATTCTCCACCCTCTATGCCAAATCGCTTTGTGCCTGGGTACTTTGTGCCGAGATACTTCTCTAAACCTTCAGTCGCAATCAATCGATCCAAAATACGACGTTTTACGCCATCGCTGAATGATGGATTGGACCGAGTGCTTTCCATTCTCTGCTGCACCCACAACTGCTCAGCCTGGTCTTCAATGTGCATATATTCAGCACCAATCGAATCACAGTAGGTCAGTTCTAATGCATCAATAATTTCCCGCAGTGGTGCTTCGTGATCACCAAAAAACAGGCTGCCGGTTTGAAACTTGGTATCCAGGTCCGCTGCGGATAGTCGATGGTACTCAAGTCCGAGGATTGGCGGATGTTCTATTTGTTGCATACTCAAAGGGTCAAGCACTGCTTTAATATGGCCCCGACGACGATAACCTGCAATCAGCTCGCCTACGGCTACCTGCTTGCGCTCATAATCCGCGTTGATACTTGCGGGAGATACTGGGGTAACACGAGACTGGTTTTTTGAAAGCAGCAGGAAATGATCTCGCACCGTCGAATGAGATATATCCGAAGCGAGTGTTCCTTCCACCATCGGCAGCGTTTCAAAGTAACTCCGCCATTGGCCTGGCAACGAAGATGGGTCTTCCAGATACTGCTCATACAATTCTTCAACGTAGGAAGCGTTACCTCCGGAAATGTGGCCTGATTGCCACAATTGTTCCATCTTACTTTCTTGCATGATTTACCATTCCCTGTATCAAAAGTCCTATATGTAGAATCCTGTATTCAACACACTTCTCACCGAGTGAAAAATTGTCGTTAGGAGACAATTCGCTTTCCCCACTGCAAAAGAATCCTGTTGTAAAAACAACAGGATTCAATCAACCAGTCTAGCCCAAAGTTGCTACAGATGCCTTAGACAGCGCGTTTTAACAACATATTCCTGATATGACCTATTGCACGAGTAGGATTAAGACCCTTCGGACAAACATTCACACAATTCATAATACCGCGGCATCTGAATACACTGAATGGGTCTTCCAGATTCGCTAATCGCTCTTCAGTCGCAGTATCACGACTGTCTGCTAAAAATCGATATGCTTGCAACAGCCCCGATGGACCAATAAATTTATCAGGATTCCACCAGAACGATGGGCATGCAGTAGAACAACATGCGCACAGAATACATTCATAGAGCCCATCCAGCTTTTCCCGCTCTTCAGGAGATTGCAGTCGCTCTTGCTCTGGCGGTACATTCTTGTTAATGAGGTAGGGTTCAATTTTCTCGTAGGAATCGTAGAACTGCTCCATATCAACCACAAGGTCACGAATAACCGGTAGCCCTGGTAATGGTTTTATCGTCAATTTCCCCCTTCGGGCAACTTCAGAGATAGGAGTAATACACGCTAGGCCGTTTTTGCCGTTCATGTTGACGCCATCTGACCCACAAACGCCTTCCCTACAGGAACGGCGATATGACACAGTAGGATCACTTTCTTTGATAAGCTCAAGAACATCCAACACCATCAGATCTCGGCCTTCAGGCATTTCGACTTGAAAAGCCTGGATATAAGGCGCTTTGTCTTTGTCAGGATCATATCGATAAACGCTAATTTCCATTAGTAAACCCTCTCTTTTGGTACGAACACATCTTCAGGCAAGTCTGTATCGGTTTCCAGCAACGCCGGCGTAAAATTCACATCCCGCTTAGTGAGTGCTTTAGTCTCCGGATTATAGATCGAGTGACACAACCAATTCTCGTCATCACGCGAATCAAAGTCATCCCGAGCGTGGGCTCCGCGACTCTCCTTTCTGGCTTCCGCTGCTATCGCAGTGGCCTCTGCTACTTCTAACAAATTATCAAGTTCCAGCGCTTCCAACCGAGCCGTGTTAAACGCATTACTCTTGTCGCCAAGGGATGCATTGTTGATTCTCTCTCGAAGCTCAGCAATTTTCTTAATACCTTCTTGCATTGGGCCTTCCTTTCGGAAGACGCCAAAACTAAGTTGCATCGTTGATTGTAATTCCTTCTTCAGATCAGCGACGCTCTCACCACCCGTTGATTCATTCCAACGATTTAGGCGAACCATTGCCTCATCCTTGTCCGTCGCAGATGGCGCAGCGGTTGAGTAGCCTTGCGCGAGCATTTCTGAGATGTGAATACCTGCAGAACGTCCAAACACAACCAGGTCTAAGAGTGAATTACCACCAAGCCGGTTAGCACCATGAACAGACACGCAGGCGACTTCGCCAACGGCGTACAAACCATCAATCACTGTATCATCGCCGGCACTATCGACAGCCAGAGCTTGGCCGTTAATATTAGTAGGAATACCGCCCATCATATAATGGCAAGTTGGCACAACTGGGACAGGTTCTTTCACTGGGTCAACGTGCGCGAAAGTTTTTGATAGCTCAACAATACCAGGCAGCCGCGAATGTAGAATCTCCTCACCGAGATGATCCAACTTCAAGAACACATGGTCCCCATTGGGTCCAGCACCTCGGCCTTCCAAAATTTCCAGAACCATACTTCGAGCAACGACGTCGCGCCCGGCAAGGTCTTTAGCGGTGGGAGCGTACCGCTCCATAAAGCGCTCGCCATCCTTGTTAATCAGATAACCGCCTTCACCACGACAACCTTCAGTCACCAGCACGCCAGCGCCAGCGATACCGGTTGGATGGAATTGCCACATTTCAATATCTTGAACAGGGTAACCAGCACGAAGCGCCATACCGAGGCCGTCACCCGTATTCATCAGCGCGTTAGTCGTTGACTGGTAGATACGCCCCGCACCACCGGTAGCAAGCACAGTTGCTTTCGCTTTTACAAAATGGGTTTCACCAGTCTCCATACAAATTGCCATCACACCGACAACTGCACCGCTTTGATTCTTGACGATATCAACAGCGAACCACTCAGAAAAGAAAACGGAACCTGCTTTCAGATTACCCTGATAAAGGGCATGAAGCAGCGCGTGGCCTGTTCTATCAGCAGCAGCGCATGTTCTCGCTGCTTGCCCGCCCTTACCGAAATCTTTTGACTGACCGCCAAAAGGTCGTTGGTAGATTCTGCCATTTTCGTTACGCGAAAATGGCAGACCCATGTGATCGAGCTCGTACACCACCTTTGGGCCAATCTCGCACATATACTGAATGGCATCTTGATCACCGATGTAATCGGAACCTTTGATGGTGTCATACATGTGCCAGCGCCAATCATCATTTGGATCATCACTTGCGATCGCGCAGGTAATCCCACCCTGAGCCGAAACTGTATGCGATCTCGTGGGAAAAACCTTGGAAATAACTGCTGTTTTCTTGCCTGATTCTGCAAGCTGAAGTGCAGCACGCATACCAGCTCCGCCACCACCAACAATAATGGCATCAAACTCTAACGTTGATACGTCACTCATTCTTTAATTCCCCCAAAGAATCTGGATTCCCCAGATCATGTAGCATGCCAACATAAGTACACAACCAACCTGATAGACCAGTCGAATGGCATTGGCATTGTTGCCAAAATAGTGTTCGCGAATGTAATCAGTGCCTATGGTCCACATGCCTATCCATGCATGTGCACAAGTCGACAAAAGCGCCAATAAGGTGAAAACCTGCATCCACGTCTGATCAAAAAAATCACGCCAGATATCAAAGGTCATTCCACCAGCGGTTAATATGAAAGCAAGTACCACAACGGTATATGCAGCAAGAACATATGCTGACACTCGCTGAACGATGAAATCCGATAAACCATTCCTAGAAAAACTGGTAACTTGAGTAACCATAACTGCTCCTATCCCTGAATGACCCAAAGGCCCGCGAGAAATATCAAAACAGCAGAAACCAGCAATGTGGTTCGTGCTGCGAATTTACTACCTTCTAGCGTGTCGCCGACTTCAAGGTCGAGCAACAAGTGCTTAATGCCCGCGACAAAATGATAGGCAAGTGCCGAGAGCAAACCCCATGTGACAAACATCCCCAATGGAGATTTTATCTTCATGAGCAAAGCCTCGAAGCCTTCCGCAGAGCTTAGCGATACGTCTAGCGCATACAAGCCAAACGCGATACCGGCAAAAAGTACGACACCAGCTATCCGGTGAGTGATAGATGCCAGCGCAGAGATTGGCCACGCGAAAGCGAACAAATCTGAGGGGTTTACATTTATAGGCCTATGGTCGTTTTTCAAAACGCATTTCCTGTGTTGGAATCCCTATCATGGTTTCGACAGCTTCTGCCAATCAACCATTTCCAAAGAGATTGTAAGTGAATTTGTAATTGTCTGTACTAGATGTAATTCAGCGCGCCAATCATAGTAAAATTGAAGCATAATAACAATCGGAGTCCTGTTCAAGCCCACAGATAGCAAGGCTTTACAAGCACCGCTGGTTTTGAAATCATGCACTACTTTGATGCCTGCTATAAAACACTCACTAGATGCAAGAGAAGTTCAGGTAGCATTACGCGTAAAATCCAATATTGGATTCGCAACGAGTGCTTTTTGGATAATTCAAATCGAAGAGAATTGAAAAAGCGTTATACTAAAGATTAATTGTAAACTTAACCAACGCTCACTATTTTGGTCGGGAGTCCAACATGATACAAAAAGTACAAATCACCATTGACGGTAAAACCATCGAACTTCCGACTATGGAGGCAAAGGAAGGCACTAATGTGATCGATGTTCGAGGCTTAATTGCAGAGGGTATGTTTACTTACGACCCGGGCTTCTTGTCCACTGCGAGCTGTGATTCAACAATCACTTACATAGACGGTGATGCAGGCGTTTTGCTCTACAGGGGCTACCCTATCGAGCAATTAGCAGATGACTCGAATCATATGGAAGTGTGTTACTTGCTTCTGAACGGTCAGTTACCTAACGACGCCCAGTTACAGGCATTTCGAGATAGCATCAACGATAAGCAAACTATCGATAAGAAGTTTCAACAAATTTTTAACGGCTTTGCTCAGGGTGCACACCCAATGGCAATGGTAGGTTCCGCGATATCCGGTTTGGCATCTCTATTTCATCAAGAAATAGATATCACAGACGCTGAAAGCCGCATGACCACTGCCCATAGATTAATTGCGATGATTCCAACATTAGCGGCTATGGCCTACAAACATGGCAGAGGTGAAGCTTTCGTCGAACCGGAGGCAAATCTCAGTTACGCCGAAAATTTCTTGAATATGTGCTTCGGTGAAGCTGGAAAACCTTCCTCGATCAGCCCAACTATTGCCTCCGCGATGGACAAAATCTTTATTTTGCACGCAGACCATGAGCAAAATGCTTCGACATCAACGGTAAGAATGGCTGGCTCGACCGACTGCAATCCCTACGCAGCTATTTCTGCTGGTGTTAGCGCCTTGTGGGGTCCCGCACATGGTGGTGCTAATGAGGCCGTACTTGAAATGCTGAATGAAATTGGCGACGTGTCGAGAGTCGAGGAATTCGTTAACAAAGCAAAGGACAAAGATGATCCTTTCAAACTCATGGGTTTTGGCCACCGGGTTTACAAAAACTTTGATCCTCGTGCCAAAGTCATGGAGGCATCCTGCCACGCAGTATTTGAAGAACTAGGTGTCGCAGACGACCCCTTGTTGGAAATCGCGAAGAAACTCGAAAAAATAGCAAGAGAAGACGACTACTTTATCGAAAGAAAGCTCTACCCAAATATTGATTTTTATTCAGGGATTACGTTAAAAGCAATTGGAATTCCAACCGAGTTGTTCACCGTGATTTTCACTCTGGGCCGCATGCCTGGCTGGATCAGTCATTGGAACGAAATGTTAAGCGCCCCTTACAAAATCGCCCGACCCAGGCAGTTGTATTTAGGCGAACACCAACGAGATTTCGTTAACATGGGTAATCGCTAAAACAGACGCTTGAGTGACTTAGTCACAGACGCTAAACTTCTATCATCCTAGTCCAGTATGGACTTAGTAAATACAGGAATTTGAACTTGAACATTACTGCAGAAATGGAAACAACTAAAGGCACAATACATATCAACTTTTTCCCGGAAAAAGCCCCTATGACCGTCGCTAACTTCGCTAATCTGTCGAGCAAGGGATACTACAACGGACTAAAATTTCACAGGGTCATTAGCTCTTTCATGGTTCAAGGTGGCTGTCCTCAAGGCACTGGCACCGGCGGACCGGGTTACAACTTTGCAGACGAGTTTGATTCCTCGTTGAAGCACGAAGCACCAGGGAAGCTTTCAATGGCAAATGCTGGTCCTGGTACAAATGGAAGCCAGTTTTTCATTACACACGTACCTACCCCGCATCTTGATGGCGCTCACACAGTGTTCGGAGAAGTTGTATCCGCAGCAGATCAGGAAGTCGTTGACGCAATAGAACAAGGCGATGAAATTACGAAGATTACCATCAGTGGCGACCTGGATGATTTGCTTGCCGCTCAGGAAGCAAATATCTCTAAATGGAACGGTATTATTGCTGACAAATTTCCAGACCTGTCATAAACATTGTCTCACGGCTCCATCTGAATAAAACGGTAGCAAGAAGCGCGTAAATTAGATTTTACGCGCTTTTTTTTCGGCGCTAAAATCACCAGAGGATTCGTTCCCGCAAGACAGTAGTCCGCAGGCACCGAGTACCTCACTATTCGAAAACGGCTTTTTTAGAAAACAATCCGCACCCGCATCCATAATCTTGCGTTCGTTTTCCTCAGTCGAATAGCCCGTCATGGCAACGACTCTGACATGCATCGTATCAACGTTAGTTTTAAGCCGCTCACAAACCTGAAATCCATCCATGCCAGGCATCATCAGATCCAGAATAACAACATCTGGTTTGACCGCTTGAACTTTGGCACCTGCCTCAAAACCATCATAAGCTGACTCAACTAAAGTGCCTTCATGCTTTGAGCGTAACAACTCCACTAAAAAACGATTCAATTGACGATCATCATCCACTACAAGGATGCTTAACCCGGCTTTACCTTCAAGCCTTGATGACATGCCTTCTCTAATCGCGAATTGTCTCACTACATCAATGGAGAACCGGCGGTGCCCCCCAGGTGTTGTTCTTGCTTCTAGCAATCCTTTCTGGGCCCACTGTCGGACCGTCACAGGTGCAACCATCAACAAGTCAGCAACTTCATTCGGTGTTAACCAATCATTCATACAAAATTTCCCGAAACAGAAAACGGCGAAATAAAAATCTAACGTTCAAATGCGAACAGAATTAATGCCTTCTATAAACAATAGTCAAATTTTGAATTCTTGCTAAAAAATTATGCTTGAATACTGCAACCTCTTTAGCTCACCCTGCGCTAAAAAGCTGCACTTCACTTTAGAAAAGCAACGCATCAAGTTCTACCTTGCAAGTATTTAACGTACACTGCCATTTCTATTTTCTATCAAACGCAAGCGCTAAAACCGAGGGAGAAGTAGACATGAAAGGGGTAATTCTTGATAGGGATAGCCTGGGTGATGACGTTGACCTAGCGCCGATTACAGATTGCTTTACGGATATTAAGATTCACGGATCAACGCAAGCTGCTGACGTAGCACTGCGAATCGAACATGCTGAAATCATTCTCACAAATAAAATTCGTCTAGGACCTGAAGAGCTAAAACATTGTCGGAATTTGAAAATGATCAATGTTATGGCAACGGGTACTAACAATATTGACCTTGATTACTGCGCTCGCAATAATGTTGCTGTATGCAATGCAAGGGGATACTCAACGCCCTCAGTTGCACAACACACATTTAGCTTAATGCTGGCACTATCGACAAATCTAATCGCATACGACCGGGACGTGAGAAAAGGGGCCTGGCAACGTAGTAACGTTTTTTGTCTGCTAGATCATCCGATACAGGAACTCGCCGGGAAAACGCTCGGCATTCTCGGCTATGGCGAGTTGGGGCAAGCAGTCGCCGGCATTGCGCGTGCTTTTGGAATGACAGTACTGATCGCAAAGCGGCCTGGCTCGAAAGAGGCTGTTGAAGATGGAAGAGTTGAGTGGGCAGACTTACTACCGCAGGCTGATTACCTGAGTTTACATTGTCCATTAACAACAGAAAACAAAGAGATCGTTAACTCTTCAGCACTTGGGCTAATGAAATCGACGGCATTTCTGGTTAACACAGCACGAGGTGGGCTTGTTAACTCTGAAGACCTTATTGCCGCCTTGAGATCAGGTCAAATTGGCGGCGCTGCTATCGATGTGCTTAATGCTGAACCCGCGACTATGAATGAATTGCTACTTAAGGAAGATATTCCCAATCTAATTGTCACGCCTCACAATGCGTGGGGAGCTCGAGAATCCAGAGAGAGGTTGATCATTCAAATGAAAGAAAATATCCTCTCATACGTGCGAAACGAGTTTCCACGAAGTGTTTTAACAGCTTAATCAATAACGACGCACTGTTAACATATCCCAATGTTAACAAAGCCCATTGTTAACAAAGCCCATTGGCAAGACTGAAATCAGGAGCAACGACTTTGGACAACGAACGACAATTTGCAGAAGAAACCAGAGCCTGGCTTGAAGAAAACTGTCCGGTATCTATGAGAATCGGCGCAGGCAAGAATGTACCGAGTGAAACCGGCGATGACCAAACGGTCTGGGGTGGCCGCAGCGCGGTGTTCCCCAACCCCGACGCGAAACTATGGCTCGAACGCATGGGAGCTAAAGGCTGGACTTGCCCAACTTGGCCATCAGAATATGGAGGGGGCGGCTTAAACAAAGAACAAAACAGCGTTTTACAACAGGAATTAGCACGAATTAAGGCGCGCCCTGCACTGACCTCTTTCGGCATAAGCATGCTTGGGCCCGTATTATTGGAGTTTGGTAACGAAGCACAGAAACAGCTGCATTTACCCCAAATAGTCAAAGGTGAAATCCGCTGGTGTCAGGGGTACAGTGAACCAGGTTCAGGATCTGATCTAGCCAGCCTGCAAACAAAAGCAATACTGGATGGTGACCACTATGTCATCAATGGCTCAAAGGTCTGGACCTCCTATGCTAACGATGCAGATTGGATTTTTTGCCTTGTCAGAACTAATTTCGACGTACCGAAACACAACGGTATCAGCTTCATATTATTTGATATGACTTCAACGGGAGTCTCAACTAAACCGATCCAGCTCATCAGTGGCGCATCCCCATTTTGCGAAACTTTTTTCGACGACGTTAAAGTCGCTCGGGAAAACTTGGTTGGTCCACTCAACGACGGCTGGACGATTGCGAAACGACTTCTGCAGCATGAGCGAACGATGATTTCGGGTATGGGCATGGGAGGTGGCAGCAAAAAAGGCGCAGATTCCATACCAGAACAAGCCAAACGCTACGCCGGGGAAAAGAACAAAAAAATTGCTGACGTAGCACTCCGCGATAGCGTGGTTCGGCATCAAATGAACGGTCAAGCGTTTGCCGCTACGATGAAAAGATCTGTGGCGGAGGCAAAACTGAGTACTGGACCAAGCGCTACCTCATCAATGTTCAAATACTACGGCACAGAACAGAACAAAAATAGATACGAGGTCATGTTAGAAATCATGGGCACCAATAGTCTTGGCTGGGAAGGCGATCAGTTTGATGGTAACGAACTCTCGACGACACGTGAATGGCTACGTTCAAAGGCTAACTCTATTGAGGGAGGGACTTCTGAAGTACAACTCAATATTATTGCCAAAAGAGTGCTTGCCCTCCCTGATTAGGTAGTCTGATTAGACAAACCGAGCAGACAGCCCGGTTAAAGCGCCGGATTAAAGAGCGACTATCGAACTAGGAATTTCATTGCTTGCTCAATACCACTGACACTGAGGTGATACATTTGCTCGGGCATAAGCCGGCGCAACATTTGTATCGTGTAAATGTCTAACCAACGAGACTCTTCCGTAGGATTTAGCCACACGATTTTACGGAAGTTTTCTTGAAAGCGCTGCAGCCACAACTCACCAGACTCAGGATTATAGCGCTCGACGCTACCGCCTTTCTCTGAAAGCTCATGGCGCGCCATATTACCATCGCCAACAATGATGATTTTGAAATCTCTACCGTATTTTCGCAGCACATCGGTTGTGCTAATTCGACTCTCGGCCGAGCGAGTACTGGATGTCCAAAGAGACTCATAGAAAAAATTGTGGAAATAGAATATCTCCAAATATTTAAATTCGCTTCCGACTGCAGAAAATAACTGTTCGCACAATGCCGCAAACTCATCCATAGAGCCACCGATATCCAGCAACAGCAGTACTTTGACCGAATTATGACGCTCAGGCACTTCAATAATATCAAGCAAACCGCCTTGTTTTGCAGTGGCGCGGATCGTTGCAGCGAGATCTAGTTCAAACCGCGAACTTGTACGCGCAAATTTTCTCAGCCGACGCAAAGCCATTTTAATATTACGGGTTCCGAGTTCTATATCCGGGTCATACTCTTCGAAGCTACGCATCTCCCAGACCTTGGTTGCAGAATGCTGCCGCTCAGAATCACTGTCATCCCTTACACCTGCTGCGGGCCGTGAGGAATGACCTTCCCCGCTTTCCCCACCACTGCCCTCTCCTTCTGTACCATCGTCACCTTTACCACGTTCGCCTCCTTCTCCTTCTCCTTCTCCTTCTCCTTCGCTAATATTCGCGCCTTCGTCGTTGTCAGCATTAAGCTGATCATCTTCTGCCCCCTCTGTCAGGTCGTGGCTTTCGCCGAAACCGTCGTCAAAAACATCAGATTCAAATTCATCACTCTCGTTTCCCTGCTTCGCCCCCGCATAATCTAAGTTTCGTTTTTTCTCCTTAGCAGATGTAAGCGCTGCACCCGATTTTTGAGCAATCATTTGATCTTTATATTCGCGAATCGCCTTTTTTACTTCTGCTGATGACGTGTGATTTAGCACTAGGCTTAATTGATCGTTAAACCAAGGAATATCCGTCGCAGCATCGATTACCGTGGGTTCGTTCTCAGGGCTATCAAAGAATGTGGCAAATGCTTGATCAAACCGATCAAAATACTTCTCATCTTTGATGAGACAGAGACGGCTCAGGAAGTAAAATTCGTTAATGTCAGACGAGATGAGTCGCGCAAGAAAAAGATGTTGCAGATCGAGATGCTCTCGCACCGATACAGGAATTCGATATTTTCGAAGGTGCTCTAAAAAGCTATTAAGCATCGTTTAACTCAACCACCTTAAAGCTGGTTAGGAATTCCAGTTTTATAAAGCGCCAGCCTACGAGCAAAACCCGCGTACTGCCTGTCAACAGGTTTCAACTTAGCAAGTGTTTCATTCAGGGTTTTTATCGCCAGATCAAACTGTCCAGCACGCGCATATCCCGCAGCCAATGAGTCCAGGTACCCTGGTCTCTCTTCCTCAGAAAAACCCGCTTGATTAAAAGCATCGTGAACAAGTTTCACTGCGAGTTTCCCATCGCAAACCTCAGGCGTCGGACAACCAGCCAGCAACCATGCGAGTCGGTTCATTGCCGAAGGGAAGCCTTGATCAGCAGACAAACGATACCATTTAGCTGCCTCGAGATAACTTTGTGGTACGCCTCCACCTCTTCTGTAAAGATATCCAAGGGCGTTTTGTGCGTTAGCGTTTCCTTGGATCGCTGCTGCCAAGTAGTACTCTGCTGCTTTGGTTTGGCTTACGGAGACACCAATGCCTTTCTCATAGGCACGTCCAAGAGAATACTGCCCATCAGCAACTCCGGCGGCCGCTGCTTTTTGAAACATCGCGACACCTGCACGACTATTTCGTTGAGTCCCACGCCCTTCAGTCATCATTGTGCCGAGAGGCTCATAGGCCATTGTATAGTCCTCCAACGCAGCCTCTTGCAGCAGATCAAATGCCTTTTTATCAGATTGCACTACACCCTGACCGTTAGCATATAGCTTGGAGAGGTTAACTCGACTCGCCGCAAACCCTAGCACCGCCGCCTGTTCATAGTAATCGGCTGCAGCGCTATAGCCTTGCTCTAGCTTTTCGGCTAGCAAACCGAGGTGATTCATTGTCAATGCATGTTCCGGCTCTATCTTTAATGCTTCCTTTAAGTCTTTGCGCGCTAACGCGTAGGCGTTTAAAAGACTGTAGGCAATACCTCGATTGGAAAGTGCCACGACCCGACCCGGTCCATCCAGGTCTTCTGATTTCAGGACTTCCGTCAGCAATGTGACGACATCACGATATCGGCCTTCGCTCGCTGCCAATTGCGCTTCATCAAGATCAGCCGCGATAGCAGGCACAAATATACAAAAAGTACAGACGACCACTACCGCCCAAGTATTCAGGTATTTTGAATAAGCCAATTATGGTCCCCGCTGCAAAAAAATCACACATAAGATATCATAAAGCGTTCTTCTAGGCTTTAGTTGATCATCTAAAATCCTGCAGTAAATCCAGTTGCAGCTGAGTTTCCAAAAGACATCTTTATGTCGATGGTATACTGAGTACTTTAATAACCCTGAACCTGAACCAAACCTTATGTCGAACGAATCTACAATTACCCATGCCAACGCAGATAAAGCCGATCCACTTCTGGATGCCCTGGTTGCACTTACCCAGCTTCAGCAACGACCATTTTCGGCCCAAAGCCTAACTGCCGGCCTGCCTCTAGTAAATGGCAGGCTGACACCTCCGTTGTTTGTACGAGCAGCAGAAAAGGCAGGTTTCTCATCCCGTCATGTCGAAAGACCGTTGGATGACATTTCTGAATTGGTACTACCTGTCGCGCTACTGTTGACACATGGAAACGTTTGCATTCTGACGGCATTCTCGCGTGAGACCAATCAAGCAAAAATTTTATTCCCAGAAGACTTCACCAAACACACCGCACAGAATATTAGTGTTGATGAGTTAAACCAGCTGTATGCTGGTTCCTGTCTCTATCTAAAAAATGACAAATTATCTGAGAGCGATTCAGGTGAAACTCGTTTTGCTCAACATTGGTTTTGGTCAACCATCAAACGTTCTCGGGGCATCTATTCCGAGGTACTTGTTGCATCCTTACTGATCAATATCTTTGCATTGGTCTCACCGCTTTTCATCATGAATGTCTATGATCGGGTAGTACCAAATTACGCAACTGAAACACTTTGGGTACTTGCTTCAGGTGTGGTCATCGTTATTGCATTTGATCTACTCATGAAATCACTCCGTGGCTATTTTATAGACGTCGCTGGGAAACGTGCGGATATCATTCTCTCAGCTAAAACTTTCTCCACGGTCATGGATATCAAGATGTCCGAAAGACCCGCAAGAGTTGGCTCGTTCGCAAACAACCTCCAGGAATTTGACGGCTTCAGAGAGTTTTTCACATCAACAACCCTTGTCACCCTGATAGACCTTCCTTTTGTTCTTCTTTTTGTCCTCTTAATCTTTGGCATAGGTGGCAGCATTGCGCTGGTACCACTCATCGCAATACCACTCATTATTCTGTTTAGCTTTTTTGTTCAGCGATCCCTTCGGGAAGTGATTACAGCTACTTTTAATGAGTCTGCAAGAAAACATGCATTGCTCATCGAGTCGTTAACAGGTTTGGATGCAATTAAAGGAGCAAGAGCCGAAGGCGTTATGCAGCGAAAATGGGAAGGTTTTAACGCCAGGCTGGCGAAGCTTTCACTGAAGTCCCGGTTACTTGCACTCATCACTGTGAATTTCACGCAAGTAGTACAGCAGCTCGCAACAGTCGGCATTGTCGCGGCAGGTGTTTATGCCATTATCGATGGCAATCTATCTGTGGGTGGCCTGATCGCATGCACAATTTTAACGGGCCGTTGTCTTACGCCGATGGCTCAGGTCGCAGGTATCTTCAACCGATATTATCAGTCTATAGCCGCCTATAAGGCGATTGATCGTATTATGTCTCTTCCCGTTGAAAGACCCGATGGACATAAATTTCTGCATCGACCTGATCTAGACGGATCACTAGAGTTTAGAAATGTTTCTTTTAGCTACCCCAATCAGCAAGCCCGTGCGCTAGCCGATGTAAGCTTTAACGTTCGTCAGGGCGAACGAGTTGGCATCATAGGGAAGATGGGTTCTGGAAAAACAACGATCCAAAAATTGATGATGAGTTTTTACCAACCGACTGAAGGTAGCATCTTGGTTTCTGGTACTGATATAAATCAGTTGGATCCAACCGACCTTAGGCAGATCGTGAGCTACGTGCCTCAAGATATCATGCTGTTTGAAGGAAGCATCAGAGAAAATATCATCATGAGCGCCCCCCTTTCCAATGATGCTGATGTGCTCAGGGCAACTAAACTTGCCGGACTTGCGGACTTCGTTGATCAACATCCAGAAGGCTATGATCTTAATGTAGGCGAACGAGGTTTAAGATTGTCAGGCGGGCAAAGACAAGGTGTCGCAATCGCCCGAGCACTCCTTAATCAGGGACGACTTCTTCTATTAGATGAACCCACTAGCGGTATGGACAACACAACTGAAAGCACTTTTATTGATGCCCTCGCACCTTCTTTAGAGAATAAGACTCTCGTATTGATTACTCACAAATCTACAATGCTTCGTCTAATCGATCGACTCATCGTCATCAACGAAGGCAAAATTGTCGCAGATGGACCAAGAGATCAAGTCATCAATGCTTTAGCAGGAAAGCCCTCCTAATGGGTTCTATCGATATTGAAAACATGAGTCTTTACCACTGCATTTATTTTAGAATCTTTACCACAACAGATATTATAAAAAAGGCATGAGCACAGGATTATGGTTAACAAAGCAGACTTGGATTTTATGCCAGAGACCTATGCGGCAGAGGTGGAATCGGTTCCAGTTGCCATCCACGCTGTACTTTGGCTAACAGCAATATTTTTTATTTCCGCGATCGTCTGGGCAAATTTTGCAACACTTGATGTCGTCGCGAGAGCCCAGGGCAGGGTTATACCTTCCAGTCAATTGCAGGTTATTCAGAACCTTGAGGGGGGTATCCTCAGAGAGGTATTAGTAGAAGAAGGACAACTAGTAAAAAAAGGCGCAACACTGTTGTTGCTGGACGACACACGATTCGCTTCTTCTTTTAACGAAGGATTACTTAATTCTCTATCACTAGAAGCCAAAATCACAAGACTCGAAGCGGAAGCGAATGACTTACCCTACATAACGCCAGAGGGTTTAAGTATCGATGCGCTCGATCATTACACCAACGAGCAGAATCTCTTCGTAGCCAGGCAACGAGAACAGAATTCTGCTCTCGATATTCTTAGTCAACAGCTATCGCAGCACCATCAAACGCTTGCCGAACTAGACGCTGAAGAACAGAAACTAGCACGCAACGCAGCCTTTGCCGAAAAAGAGCTATCCCTTACAGAGCCATTAGTGAAAACCGGTGCCGTATCACAGGTAGAATTATTGAGACTGCAAGTTGGGGTGAACGAATCGATGGGACAGTTAGAAGTCATACAGTTATCAATCCCTAAAGCACTGGCTGTTATTGCTGAAGCTGAAGAAAAAATTCAAGAACGTCGACAGCAATTCAAACTTGACGCGCAAACCGAATTAAATGAAACCAAGAATCAGCTATCTCGACTGACATTTTCTAATATTGCATTGAAAGATAGAGTTAATCGCACAGATGTAAGGTCTCCAGTGGAAGGCACGGTAAAACAAATCCTGGTCAATACAGTCGGTGCGGTTATCCAACCTGGAATGGATTTGCTTGAAATTGTACCGGCAAACGACACTTTATTAGTAGAGGCGATGATAAGACCGGCGGATATCGCCTTCATTCATCCAGGGCAACGTGCCACCGTAAAACTAAGCGCTTATGACTTTGCAATCTATGGAGGGCTGGATTCAGTCCTAGAACTCATCAGTGCCGATACAATTACCGATGAACGCGGAGAGCACTTCTTCCAAATTCAGGTGAGAACCGACAAAAATCATCTTGGCCCCGATACGACTCCCCTGCCTATTATTCCAGGCATGGTCGCGACGGTGGATATACTCACCGGCGAAAAGACGGTGATGGACTATTTACTAAAACCACTTAAAAGAGCTCAAGAAGCGGCGCTGTCGGAACGGTAACTAGCCAGGACAAAAGACGGTCAATCTGACACAGTCAGAGCGGCAAACAGCCGCCCGATTTAGGTCTCAGAAAACGTTTACCTTTCTAGTTGACGAGTATTGACCGCAATTCAATCGCCATTTCGCTTAATTTAGCCTGAATCAACCGACTATTTCTTGGGCCCATTCTGAGCAACTGTTTCTGTGCACCACCAAGTGCCTCCAACCGAGGGTCTTCGTACTCGTACATCACAACGGGCTGCAACAAACGAATGGGCTCATCTATCACTGGTGTTTCAAGCAAACGGCCAATAGCACCAAACATTGCGTCGTCAAACTTTTTATCAGGATAGCCTAACTCCGAATAAGCTTCTTGGAATAAAGGCTTAAGCAAATCGTAAAATTCTGCTGCGCGTCTAGAATCTAGTGAAACTAGTACGTCAGTTAGTTGGTTGTAACGAGCGTAAGAGGTTTCGTCCATCACAAATACTTCCTCAGAAATTTTCTGAGCCACAAAAGGCTGATCTGGACCCAGTGTCATAACAGCTTCACGTGCAATGCTGCCATTGGCAACGTTATCGACCAAAACGACGTATTTCCTGATAAGTTCACTCGGCCTTATCAAGTTATTGATACCCTTGTTAGTTGTAAGACTTACAACACCGTCACGAATAAGACCATCGCTATCATCTAATCTTGGCAGAATAAAAGCTGGCTCTGGCACAACCTCAGGCTCTGGTATCGGCATCGGTTCAGGTACGACGACCTCCACAACTTCAGGCACGATTACTTCAACTGGCTTCTGCACGGGTATGTCTATTGGCGCGGAAATGACGGTGGATTCAGGATCGTCCTGCATTAACGAATATGTAAGATATCCAATGATTCCTAATCCGGCTACGACTAGCGCAATAATAATGGGTTTACTTTCAGACATTGATTGACTCGTATACGATGATTTATGGCTATTGTCTTGTTTAAAGCGGCGGGGAACAAGCCCTAACGACTATTTCCACTTTACTTCCATTAAACGCCCGAACAAAAACTCTATTCAAGGCAGAAGATGTCTTCAGCGCGAAGCAATCCCCGGTCTGTAATATAACCAGTGATGAGCGCATGAGGCGTTACGTCGAAAGCTGGGTTGAACACTGGCGTATCAGACTCTGCCGTTAATCGACCACCAATTGAGTAAACTTCTTCGCTACCTCGCTCTTCGATCAAAATATCATCACCATGCAGAGTCTTCAGATCGATCGTCGACCATGGGCAAGCAATATAAAAGGGCAGCTTGTAGTACTGACAAAGTATCGCGAGATTCAAAGTGCCAATTTTATTGGCGGCATCACCGTTTGCTGCCACTCGGTCTGCACCAACGATCACAGCGTCAACTTTATTCAAAGACATCACATGAGCCGCCATATTATCGGTTATCAGAGTTCGGGATATCCCTGCCTTACCCAATTCGAATGCGGTCAGCCTTGCGCCTTGCAGTAACGGCCTTGTTTCATCCACAAACACATGGATATCTACTCCGCGGTTGTGTGCTATGTACATGGGTGCGAGCGCAGTCCCTAACTCAGAAACCGCGAGAGACCCCGCATTACAATGCGTCAACAATCTGGGGTGTGTTTTTACAATTTCATAACCAGTCTCGCCAATCGCGAGACATGACGCTTTGTCTTCAGAATGAATCAAAATAGCCTCATCAACCAGACGACTTACCATTGCTTCGACTTCAACCTCCTGCTGAGCTTTTAACACCGACATCATCCGATCAAGCGCCCACACCAAGTTTACCGCTGTGGGTCTCGCACTCGCCAAATAGTCTCGTCGTTCGACTAGCATAGATCTCAGGCTATCTACTGATAAATCAGCGCTAATAGATACCAATCCAACAACTAGGCCGTAAGCCGCTGCAATGCCTATGGCTGGCGCACCTCTGACACTTAGATTTTTGATTGCGTCGAAAATCTGATCAATATTCACACAATCCAGATAAGTTTCCTGCGCGGGTAACAGTCTTTGATCTAAGATTTTAACGATGCCAGCTTCCCAGCTGACCGAAATGGGCAATGACGTCATGTATTCTAAGCTCGAGTTGAAAGTTCGGATTGAAGGTTCAGGTTGAAAGTTCGGGATAAGGTCTCGAATTAGAGATTCGAACAAGACGATTCTACCGAAAGGTGACGAGGGTAAAGAACCCTGCAACAGCCAAGGCAAAAGCCATGCACTGATGCAGGAATTCGGCTTAACAGTCGATTATGATCGCAGTTCCTGAACCATTTCCCGGCGAGTATCGCCATCGACGAAGGTAAATCCGCCACTAGTGCGATCAGCAAAGTCCCCATAACGTTTCTTGATTTCACCTGTAATCGTATCAGGTTCACCCATCACGCCCAATATGTTCAACATTTCGTCAGTGATCATTTCACCCATTTCTTTCCATAGGCCCTGTTTCGACATCTTATTGAGTTCAATTTGCATCTCCCCCCAACCATGCACACCTAGGACATTTTTATAGGCTGGAGTTGATCCGTAAAACGCGATTCGATTTTTGGCCGCCAACTTCTGCGCCTCAAACGTTTTCTCATCCTTGCCTGAAATAATGAAAGGACTATATATTATTTCGAAATTTTCTCTAGAACGACCAGATCGTTTTAGACCCTCTTCGACAGCAGGTAAAGTCACTTCTCGAATGTACTTCTCGTTGCTAAACGGATGAATGATGAGCCCATCTGCAACTTCACCAGCAACTCTAGTCATGACTGGACCGACTGCCGCTAAGGTTACTCTTGGCGCACCAAATTCTGTGTTTTCAGGCGTAAATGCAGGTGTCATCAGGCTGTGGGTGTAGAACTCGCCTTCAAATTTAAGGGGTTCACCCTCATACCAATTTGCCCATATAGCGCGCATTGCCATCACTAATTCTCGCATCTGTGCTGCTGGCGCGCCCCAAGGCATTGAGAATCGCTTTGTGATGTGTGGTCTGATCTGAGACCCCAGCCCCATCGTAAATCGCCCCTTAGAGTAAGCGTTTAGATCATGACCAAGATTGGCAAGTACCATTGGGCTTCTGGCAAACGCTACTGCAATACCAGTGTGAATTCGTATGCTCTCACTATGTTCAGCCGCAAGCAGCAAGGGGAAAAATGGATCATGATTCATTTCCGCTGTGCCAGCACTATCGTAACCGTCACTTTCTAACTGTTTAATATGTTCAGGTATTTTGTGCCAATCACCGGTTAAATGGCTATCTACTTTCATGGTGTTCCTCTTCTATTGTTAAGCGTTGACTAATTTTTACTCTTTGCTGAGTAAAATAATCACCCATCCCTACCCCATATTGCAATTAATTCGTTAACAAAAAGGCAACCGTCAATTAATGGGGGGAACCTAAATGATGAATAACGCTATATTAAGATTTTCTACGGCTTCGATTGGTGCTGCTTTTTTAACTTTGGCTCTATTCTATTTGATGGTCATTTTAATTACTCAGGAGTTCAAATTACCTGTCGCCACAACGAGCGGAACTATTACCTTTGTCAAAGCAGTAAAAATGGAACCACCTAAGATAAAAGACTACAAACAAGTTAAACCGATACCACCTGAGACTGTTCCACTACCCCCGATGAGATCAAGTATAATCAAATCAGAAGTGCCGGGAATATACCAAAAGATCACCGGCTATAAGAAAAACCATAGCTCTGAGGTAATATTTGGATTGAGCGACGGTGGTATGCTGCCGTTAGTTAGTGTGCAACCCAACTATCCAAGGCGTGCAGCCGAACGAGGAGTTGAAGGCTACACGATTGTCGAGTTCGATGTCTCGGCACAGGGTATGGTCAAAAACCCACGAATAATTGAACATCACCCTAATTCGGTATTCGACGCTGAATCAATAAAAGCCATTCAAAAATTCAAGTTCAAACCAGAAATCGTCAATGGCAAAGCCATACCTCGAAATGACATCATGAAGCGCTTCAAGTTTGAGTTAGAGCAGGGCTAATGTAGGGCTAAATGTAAGGCTAATGATGCACCTCTTGCAGCTCGTCTCTAAACTCAACGTGCTGCATGAGTGCATAGTGATAGGCCTCAATCAGTGCGTTCCAGCTCGCTTTGATAATATCGACATTGACACCGATGGTGCCAAATATTTCACCCTGAAAGCTGTGTTCGAGATACACCCGAACCTTAGCCGCTGTCTCCTCGGTACTATTGACCACTCTAACCGTAAAGTCCGTGAGGTGCAGATCTTCAAGCACAGGAAACTCTTGCAGGAGAGATTTTCGCAACGCTCGATTAAGAGCATCAACGGGTCCATTGCCCTCGGCTGCACAAAGCTGCACGTTCTCAGTCTCAGCCCCGCTGGCGTTGCATATACGTATCTTAACCGAAGCTTCTATCAATCCATCTAATTCAGAGTGATCTTCATTGCTTGGGCTATATATTCGATAATACAACGGCTCGAATTGCGTTTTATATCTACCCACATGCCTACGGACAACTAGATCAAAACTGCCGTCAGCATTTTCGAAAGAATAACCTGCATGCTCTTTGTCTTGAATTTCTTCAAGAATCGATTTTACTAGGCTGTTGTCTTCAAGTTCTGGATAACGATTGGCTAACTTGGCTTTTAGGTTAGAACCGCCGGCTAACTCCGAAATTAAAATCTTGCGGGAATTCCCAACGAGCTCAGGTTCTATGTGTTCATAGGTATCAGGATTGCGCTGAACCGCACTCACATGGACTCCACCCTTATGCGCAAACGCACTGGGACCCACAAACGGTTGCCCAGAAGGACCCTGAATACCAAGGTACTCCCATACAACCTTAGACAGGTTAGTCAGACCTTTGAGTTTACCTTCAGGTAAACACTGATAGCCCATTTTCAGCTCAAGGTTACCCAATATTGACGTGAGGTCAACGTTTCCACAGCGTTCGCCAATGCCGTTAATCGTGCCATGTACCTGGATAACACCCTCTTCGATTGCTCTGAGCGTATTGGCAACACCCAATCCACCATCATTGTGGACATGGATACCTAACTTAACGCCGGGAGTTTCTTTACGTACTTCGCGAATTGCGTGAGCAAGATCATGCGGCAAAATACCACCGTTAGTATCACATAGAATGATTCGGTGAGCGCCAGCATCAGCAGCGGCACGTATCGTCGCCAAGGCATAACCTGGGTCACTTTTAAAGCCATCGAAAAAATGTTCTGCATCATAAAGCACAGGCTTCCCAGTCACCTTCAGTAGGTACGCCACTGATCCCGCTATCATATCGAGATTCTTATCTGGACTAACTCTCAGCGCTTGTTCTACGTGCAGATCCCAGCTTTTACCAAAGATACAAGTTGCCCCCGCATCTGCAGCGATCAGTTTTTGCAGAAAAAAGTCGTCTGCAGGTTTAACATCAGCACGATGGGTCGAACCAAAAGCAACCACAGTAGCGGTTTTCAAATTGAGATCTTTAGCACGCAGAAAAAACTCATCATCCTTCGGGTTTGATCCGGGCCATCCGCCTTCAATGAAGTCGATCCCCATGGTATCAAGTGCAAGCGCGATATCGAGTTTGTCTCCAAGGCTGAGGTTAATGCCTTCGCCTTGGTTTCCGTCTCTCAGCGTCGTATCGTATATTTCAATTTTTTTTCGCACTTTCCTACCCTATTGAAGTTGCACTACCGAGCATATCCCAAGCGTGAAGCAACGTCGTCGATTTGATCAAAGGCCACGAGTAAAGAGTCCAGAGGATCATTTGTCGAAGTTAACAACGCTTCTCGCGCACTTTCTTTCATTTTTATTGAATAGACATTATTTGCACATATAATCTTAAGTTCTTGAAGGTCGATCACAACCTCAGCATCAGGATCCATTTCAATTGAAGCCGCCAGCTTTTCCCGATCAGCTTTCTCCATCATCAGACATGGTATGCCCAAGGTTGTACAATTCCCATGAAATATCTCAGCAAAGGAGCCTGCAATAACAGCCTTCAAGCCAAATTTCTGAATAGCCTGAGGTGCATGTTCACGACTCGAGCCACAACCAAAATTAGCATCAGAAATAAGAACTTCAGCCCCTTTAAACTGCGCCTGATCCAAAGGATGATTTTTGGAGGTACCATCTTCACTAAACCTTGCATCATAAAACAGCGACGGACCTAACTCATCGAAGGTCACGCACTTAAGAAATCGTGCAGGAATAATTCTGTCTGTATCTATATCGTTTCCCGGCACGTAAACCGCTCTTCCGCTCAATTTATCCATAGTCTAATTCTCTTTTGTTGCTGGCATTAGAAATGCGCAAGTTAGCTAATTCCGAACACTTCACGTGCATCGGCAACCTTGCCTTCGATTGCTGCTGCAGCAACCATAATTGGGCTCATGAGTATTGTTCGCCCTGTCGGAGAACCCTGCCGGCCAATGAAATTTCGATTCGAACTTGATGCACAGACCTCATCACCGACCAATTTATCTGGGTTCATAGCCAAACACATCGAACAACCAGGCAGCCTCCATTCAAATCCAGCTTCTTCAAATATAGTATGAAGGCCTAACTCTCTGGCCGCTTTATCAACTTGTTCTGATCCTGGGACTGCAATCGCTTTGACATTGCCAGCAACTTTCTTACCCGCCAAGTATTTGGCAACTGCCTGAAAATCACTCAATCGTCCATTGGTACAGCTACCAATAAAAGCAACATCAATATGCGTACCTTTTATCGGCGTGTTTGCTTCCAGTTGCATGTAATTCAGCGCATCGCTCACGAGATTCTGATCAAGCCCTTCAAGTTTCGCTGGGTCTGGTGTTTTTTCGTCTATGCCTAAAGCCTGTCCCGGTGTTATCCCCCAGGTGACAGTTGGCGAGATCTCCTTTGCTTCAATCAAAATGTCATCATCGAATGATGCATCAGCATCGCTGGCGTAGGTTTTCCACTTCTGAACGATCGCATCAAAATCAACGCCTTCAGGAACTCTTTGTTTGCCACGAAGGTAATCAAATGTCGTTTGATCAGGGTTGATGTACCCACATCTGGCACCACCTTCGATACTCATATTGCAAACCGTCATTCGTTCTTCCATCGACATTGCTTCAATGACTGATCCGGCATATTCATAGGCGTACCCAACACCACCATTTACGCCCAGGGTCTTAATGATATGAAGTATGACATCTTTTGCTGTCACTCCAGGAGATAATTCTCCTTCAACCTTGATCCGTCTAACTTTAAGTTCATCCATTGCTAGCGTCTGGCTAGCCAACACGTCTCGAACCTGGCTGGTACCGATTCCAAGGGCGATACAACCGAAAGCACCGTGCGTCGATGTGTGGCTATCGCCACAACAAATGGTCATTCCTGGTTGAGTTAGTCCCTGCTCAGGCCCCACAACGTGAACAATACCTTGCGTGCCGGTTTGCGGTGCAAAAAATTCGATGCCGTGTTCGCTGGTTGCGTCTGTAAGCACCTGGAGCATCTTCTCGGCCATGTCATCTGCAAGCGGACGACTCTGATCCTCTGTTGGAATAATGTGGTCAACCGTCGCAAATGTTCGGTTGGGATAACGAACACTCAGTCCCTTGTCTTTCAGCATGCCAAATGCCTGGGGACTAGTGACTTCATGTATAAGATGTAGGGCGATAAATATCTGGTCCTGACCGCTATCCAGACGTCGGACAACATGATCGTTCCACACTTTTTGATATAGGTTTTTGCTCACGCGAGACTCCACTCCAATAAAACTGGGGCGAGAGTTTATCACGAAAAGGGGGAAATCAAATTCCCGTCTGGAATAGCCGGAATAGCCAGTTTTGACACCATGAACCAATTCACGGGTATCAGCTCATTTTGATAGCTGCTCCCACTCTTTCCTGTGGCAACAACAGGGAACTCGACGGCAAATCCTTCCACTGGGGATATTGGCCCTGGATTTGACGCTGGGTCTGGGTCTAGATTAAATGGGCTGATTTAGCCTGTGCTTGCAGACGTGCGACTTCAATCACCTTGCTCGCCAACTTTGAATTTGGCAAGACTTCATAGAAAAACTCCAACGCTTCATCTTCTGCTGTATCGGTCTCTGCAATTCGATCTCGATTCCATTTGTTTACTCTACCCTCGCGGATAACTAATTCCCGCTCCTTTCCGAGCGTGTCTGGAAATTTACCGACAAACATCACTTCGGATTTCTCTGCGACCTTTACGCGAATTTTCTTTAGGGAAATTTCTGACATTAACTTTCGAAACGCAGGCACATCCAACAGCACCCCGTTAACGTTATAGTTAACATGCTTTTGACCCTTTTCACCGGCAGGCAACGCCCCATTTTCTTCTTGGCCATCGTCATCAGACCCTACATCTTCCGAACTCCCATCCACCGATAAAACTTCCACGTTAAATGTTGAATCATTAAAGTAATCCCGCAAATGCCAGGAGCAGGAAGACATTCGGTCTGCAATACCAATCGCAGGCGATATCATAATCGCGCGCTTATCATCAAATAGGAATAAAGGCCGTTCACCGGAATAGCAAATACCAATGCCAATCTCAAGACTGGGCAAACCTGTTAGTTTTGAATGGGAGTTTTTAGAATTGACAATATCCAGAATTTCTTTCGCCACTCCGCATGCACGAGAAACCGAATACCATTGATCTAGCGCATCGTTATGCTCATAAATTCCAAGAATAACTGCATCACCTTCAATAAAGACCTTAGCTGCTCCGTACTTTGCTAACAATTGGTTTATAGGATCAAAAAAACGAAGACTAAAGTACGATGCAGGATTGAGCCCCTGGTTGATAAGCTCTTGTGTGACAGTAGTAGAGCCACGTACATCAGCTTTGATAATCGTATGATGAATTATCTCTGATTCATCAGACTGGGCCAATTTCGCTTCTTCAACCGTTACCAGCTGATACAAGTTGCCGCCTGACTTCGCCAACTGAAGCTTCTCTGGATCCTGAATGATGTTCATTCGATTAAATATACGATGGGCAAACCGATAGTACTTAATGTGTAACCTGAAGCGACTAATGTCTGTGAGTATTTTCAGAAAATATTCTTCGGCTTCTTCTTTGAATTTCTGGTTGACTTGGCGACTTAAATCATCGAGCTTTTTAATGAAGGCTGTTGCGCCGTCTTTGGACAAGTCGATTTTTGCCAAGATCTTTTTGGTATCGTTTCCAGCTGCATAGGCGCTTGCCTGGCGAATATCTAAAAATTGTCCATCAGCGAGGGACCATTTTTCGCGCAGCGCATATCCGGCAATCATTTCTTTGAACTGGGTATCATCAGCGAACATTTTACGGGCATCCAACGCCGCCCGAACTAACTTCTTAACATCAGCCTTGAAAGCCCATTGAGCTTTCATGCCGTCCTGATTTTTAAGCACAGCAAGTGAACGGTGATGTATTGTCGAGTCAAACACAAAGCGCACGTTGCCCGGTTGATCAAGCCAACAAAATGACTCCGAGACTAATACTTTCTGGTCTTCAGAGGGGCCTAAAAGATTCTGCGCAGAAAACAACCCACCAAGCTCATCATAAATTTCACTCTGTGCCGAGCCGAGATCAATTTTCGATTTCAACGGCAACAGTGGTATCGCCGGAAAGAGCTCACCTAAATGAGCTTCAAGCTTCTCAATGCCTACCGGAAATTCAGACCGGTTCCACAACGCATAGTTTTCGTGCAAGAGGCTATCTTCAAGAGGATTGCTCGCGCTCAACATAGGGTTATACATGATATTAAGCAGCTCTGGAATATCATTGCCCAAGTACAACTCTCTTAACTGTCTTAGCTCAGAAGTTTCTTCCCTTTGCAATTGTTTAAAGATCGCCCTGTTAATCTTGTAGGTAAAACTATCCCGGTTCTGTCGAAACCGGGTAAATCGTTCCTGAGTAGCCAAAAGGCTTCTCGAACCCGCAAACTTTTGCTGTGACAAAGTCTCTTCCATCTGCTCAGACATATGGTCTATCTGAGTTCGGGTTTCTTGAAGCACAAACTTGATGACTGCAAACTGCAGGATATTGATGACCGGCGCACTCAAATCAGTTTTTACTCTGTGTAGCGTCGCGCGTAATAAATCAGAATAATTACGGCGCAAGTCATCCAGGATATCTGATTTAACTATTTTGGAGCCCGCAACAACCTGTTTCGCTAAGCTTTCGACAACTTCCTTCCCGTTGAAGACAAATGCAGCACTCAATTCCACATCAATGCGGTAATTATCTATGCCCTTGTTGCCAACACTGGAATCCATCTGAATGGAAGCTGGCGCTGAAACTAGCGCCAAGATATCAGCCTCAGAGCGAACTATACCTTTACGGCTCATATTAGATTTCCGATCTGTGGATACCACTGCTTTCTGTACACTTACTCTACCTCTGAAACTAAAAGACTAGCAAATTTGACATCAAAAAATCGACGTTTACCCAGACAATCGGACCACCAGTCATTTTGCTTCCAAATTTTTATTAGCCCTGCGAAGCAAGACATGCAACGCAAACCAGGCAGTAAAACGCGACCCATGTAACTGGCGTGTAAACTATATTGTAGTTGGGATAAAATCCATGGCACATAAAGGCCTATTATTAGCTTGATTTTCAACCAAAGACACATCTTTTTCATTTCGACCTCCTCTGGGGGAATTGCTCGCATCTGAAAATTGCTTCTAAGTTCGTCTCTGATAGAATTGGACAAAATCCACAAAACAGGTGATTCACGTGACAGATCTTACCAGCACGGAAATGGAAGCAATTCTCGCGAGTCAAAAACGGGCATATATACGGGAAGGTGAAGTCAGCGCTGAGATTAGAATTGATAGAATTGACCGAGCCATTGGCATTCTCCAAAATAATGGCCCGAAGCTTTGCGAGGCAATGGCTGCGGATTTTGGTCATCGATCCATACAACAATCAAAACTAACCGACATCGATGGGTCTATTGGCCCGCTTAAAGATGCAAAGAAGCAGCTCCGTAAATGGATGCGGCCAGAAAAACGAAAAGCCATGTTTCCCCTTGGCATTTTCGGTTCCAGAGCAAGAGTTCAATACCAACCCCTTGGCGTCATCGGCTGTATCAGCCCGTGGAACTTCCCAGTTCAGCTAACTTTCAGTCCCTTGGCAGGCGTTTTTGCCGCGGGGAACCGAACCATGATAAAGCCATCTGAATTCACCCCAGCGACGTCTGAATTGATGAAGGAGTTGTTTCACGCCGCATATGATGTCGATGAGGTCTTCGTCATTACCGGTGGACCTGCCGTAGGAGAAGGATTCAGCGCACTTCCTTTTGATCACCTCCTGTTTACCGGAGCAACTTCCATCGCTAAGCACGTGATGCGTGCAGCTTCCGAAAACCTTGTACCCCTAACGCTTGAACTAGGGGGCAAGTCACCTGTTGTTATCGGGAAGTCGGCTGATATAGAACTCACAGCAACTAACGTAATGGCTGGTAAAACCATGAATGCTGGGCAAATTTGTCTGGCACCCGATTATCTGTTTGTGCATGAAGATTCCGCCGAGAAATTTATCGACGCAGCGAAAAGATCGGTCGCAAAAATGTACCCAGATCTGAAAGACAACCCTGACTACACATCTGTCGTAAACGAACGCCACTATGAGCGCATCACGGGTTACATTGAAGACGCAAAAGCCAAAGGAGCAGAAGTCATCGAAATTAACCCTGCCGGCGAGGACTTTAGCCAGCAACAGCATCACAAAATTCCTCCTACGCTAATCCTCGATCCTTCCGACGATATGGCAATAATGCAGAATGAAATTTTCGGTCCAGTTCTACCTGTTAAACGGTACAAGGAAATCGAGGAAACTCTAGCCTATATCAATGATCACCCGCGGCCGCTGGGATTATATTATTTTGGCCAGGATAGTAATGAAGAGCATAAGGTGCTGACCCAAACAACCTCAGGCGGAGTCACCGTGAATGATGTTGTGATGCACGTCGCGCAAGAGGATCTTCCGTTTGGCGGGGTAGGATCAAGCGGTATGGGTTCATACCATGGCTTCGATGGGTTTAAGACATTCAGTCATGCCAAAGCAATCTTCACTCAATCAAAAACGGTATCTAAACTTGCGGCAGCGATGCGCCCGCCTTACAAAAAAGCGTCCTGAAGCTAGGGGGCTAGGGCCGCAATTTGCTGGAAAGCCTCATAACGGGAATCATCACGGTTGCAACTACGCCGTGGGAATCCTCTCTGTTTGAGAGCTTTATATCGCCACCGTGAAAATTAGCGACCACTTTTGCAATGTACAAGCCAAGCCCAAGGTGACTACTATCTCCATCATATTCGGTACGAATAGAAACCATTGAATCAAACAAGTTCTCCCGCATATCTTCGGGTAAACCTGGACCTTCATTCATCACCCGCAATATTGCCACTTCCTTTTCAATTGTCAGCCGAATTTTGATGACCTTACCCGGGAGCGAAAACTCGACAGCATTACTGATCAATTTATCAAATAGCTGAGCAATGAGATCTGGCAAACCTGTTATTGGAATTGCATTTTCTTCGACACTTAAAACGAACTGTGATTTTGGGAACGCGAGCTTGTATCCTCCAACGCAACCCTGGACAACCTGAATCAAATCGAAGGACTCTACGTCATCCATATCCAAACTTTGTTCTAGCCGTGTTGCTTCACTCATATTATTGAGAATTAGACTCAATCGCTGCAAACCATCATGCGCCCTTTTGACATAGACCTTATTTTCGTCGTCCAATTGATCGGTAGAAATATTATCAAGGGAAGAACGTACAATCGAAACGGGAGTCCGTAACTCATGCGCTAATCGACTCGCCATGCTCTCTAGGTAATGATTGTATTGTTGCAGCCGTTCCACCATATCCGAAAAACTTCGGGACAGATCTCCAATTTCATCAGTCATGTTAGACCTGGGTAGTCGCTCATGCACTCTCCCACGGGTATCTATAGCCAACTCTAGCTGGGTCTTCAACCCACGCAACCTGGTGGTTTGTAACCAAACTAGAATACGCCAAAAGATAAACCCAAGCACCAGCAAAAGTAGAAACTGAACTAACATCTCGTTCCTAACCCGCTCTAGATAGTGCAACAAAGCACGCTCTGACTTTTGCACAACAACCACGGCGATAACCTTATTGTTAAAATAAACAGGTTCCGCTGCGATAAAATTTTGATCCTTGGAAAGCGTTTTGTTGGTACTTGAAACTGAATTCCCCAACAAGGCTTCATTGAGAAACGTTGCTGATTGGAACGAGGCTTCCAAATCCAGTGCTGCATCAGCATTTAATTCTCTACTGCCAGATTCAGATTCAGATTCAGATTCAGATTCAGATTCAGATTCAAAATATTGGAACAAACCTGACTCCCAAGAAAGTGGAAACTCGATTTCCTCAAACTTTAGGCTTTCTAATGATTCGCCCGATTTACCCGGCTTACGCTTAAATGAGCTCCAACCGCCTGAATTTCTCGAAAAAGAAACAATCCGCTTCTGACTGTCGAGCAACCAGACATTACCCTCCTCTAGCGAACCAACGAATTTTTGAAGCGCCAAAGAAGGCAGTATCAAATTCGCCAAGTCAGCTTTAGAATCGACACGCGAGCGACCCATTAAATATTGAACATTCCTTCTATCCGCATCATCAACATCTGCGATAGCAAAACTAAACTTTTCCCCCACTAGCGCAAGTGGGATCTTCAGTTCTAGATTGTAGCCATGCTCAGTCGCCAACCACATGGCCTCAATACTTTCTTCCTGGCGTAATGATCGGCCAGTAGCAGAAACATAATGAGCTGCGACCATTGCGGGTTGAAAAGCTGCAATGGTAAACCTTTGAAACTCACCATCCGGATCAATCAGCGCGATTTGCAGGTGATCATTTCGATGTACACTCAGATTATTAATTTCTCGATACACCACGTGATCATCTAGTACTTTCAAGTACAGATATAAATAGTCAGACGAAGCACCTAGCTTATATTCAGCAGAAAGCGACTCAGGCTTGTACGCTAAATTTGTATCCATCAAATCTGCACCAGTCATCTGCTGGCTTCTAATACCCAGCCAGTCTCCGTCACGTCCATCAAGCACCTTGGCGTTGTGAACTGAATCGGCGATCAGGTCAGCATCTTTATCTTCGCCACTTCTTTGATCAACTGTTGCTAACAACAGCTCAGAGGCTTCGAGGGAACGGGCCATAATTCTGGCGTTTTCTGTGGTCTGGTGCCGTTGATATTCCAACATCATAAACGACCAATTGTTTAACCAAAAACTAGCGAGAAAAGGAAAGCTCAGTAGCAGAAGGAATGGAAGTAGTAACTGGGTTCTTATACCAAATCCATACGTTTCCCGAATCGGTTTCCGAGTAACAGAGCCCTCTTCTGATAAAAGTGCCACTGTTAATCGTTCCACCGATAACCCATACCATAAACGGTATCGATACAATCGAAGTCACTATCGACTTTTTGAAACTTTTTGCGGATCCGTTTGATATGCGACGTAATTGTTGCATCGTCAACGACGATATGACTTTCATCCATCAGTTGTTGCCGGTTCTTAACATGTCCAACATGTTTAGTTAGGGCGTACACCATCCAAAACTCAGTCAACGTCAATTCGATAATTTGATTGTCCCAGTGACAACTGAACCTAAGTTCATCAACACGGAGCTTGCCCCGCTCAATCGTTTTTTGCTGATTTGCTTCAGGCTCAGCCATCACCTCAACCCGGCGAAATAGAGCTGAAACCCTCGCGACAAGGTGAGGCAAACTCATGTCTTTAGTTACATAATCATCAGCGCCCATTCTTAGACCACTGACAATATCCAAATCACTATCGCGCGCGCTTAAAAAAATGATTGGCAAGGTTCTTGATTTCTGTCGCAACCACTGACAAAGACTATAGCCACCATCAACTTCATCACCCAAACCAATATCAACAATGACAAGGTCCGGCAATTGTGAAACAAACACTTGTTGCGCATCCGGTCGATTCTTAAAACTGCTGACTTGATAACCCTGCTTCCTAAATAGATCGGAATAGTTTTCACGTAGCATTTCGTCATCTTCGACAATGGCGACTCTGTAACTCATAAGCCTAAAATCTCACTATTCTAATAACCTAGCTGAAAACGACCTGTCATTTTCTTGCCACATTTGATCCCTACATTTTCAGAATCCTTCCTTTGGAGCGCCTCATTTCGACAGTGTAATACACATCAAGCATCAATGATGCGGATAACAATCAATCAGGAGAAATATGAAATGAAAATCCCATTTTCGGTAGGAATAGTTAGTTTGTCACTTATTGCATCTATTTTCGCAGGATCAGCATTGGCTGAGCCAAGGGAAACGGAAAGAGAAGAAACCAGAGGTGCAATCGCCGGCTTGGTTGTCGGTGCTGCTGTGGCTGGGCCTATAGGGGCAGGTGTCGGCGCAATGGTAGGAGGAGCTGTTGTAGGCAAGCTCTTTGGCTATCGCAAAATTAATCGTGAACTAGAAACGAAAGTTGTCAAACTTGAAGCCGACAACGAAGTTAATGAGATCAAAATGCATACGGAGATTTCCAATCTGGATGCAGAACTCAAAAACATGATCGAGATTCAGACCGCCAGTTGGAACAGCCGTCAACTACCTATTCAATTTAGAACAGCCTCGAGTGAAATTGAACAACACTATCAAGAACAGCTAAATGAGATCGCGAGAATACTTTCCCGCAATCTTGATACAAGCGTAAGCCTTTCAGGGTTTGCTGACCGCAGAGGGGATTTACTCTATAACCAAAATTTGTCTGAAAACCGAGTAGCTAAGGTACATTCATATCTTATTTCTAGAGGCGTAAAAGGGAATCAGATAGTGACAAAAGCATTTGGCGAGTCACAGCCATTAAGCACGGAAGCAACAAGCGAAAATCATTTCTTTGACCGACGCGTCGTCATGCAATTCTCTTTTGATCTTGATGCTTACCTCGCTAGTCGCTAGCCAATGTTGTCCTCTCTCGGACTGTCATCAGGGGGTGTTAGGGGGCCCACAAGCCCCCTTCTATTTCGCAGACAAGTGCAGTCAACCTTTAACGACTAGAATCTAAGTCCTCGAAGTAGCCCACCCCAACGCCAACAACGCAACACATCGGCGAGCGCTGCGGCAAAATATGTTAACGCAGCAGCTCTTAAAATGGCCCTAATTGCGGGTAGGTGCTTGCTATCAATATAATCACCCTGCTCCAGAATTGGCATCGCTTTATTAAAGCTCGCATCCCACTCTTGGGGAAGGATGATCAAGTGAACAAAGGCTGAAATAATCATCACACCTGCGACCAGCATCATCGCGACGATGCTAATTCGAGGCGATGAGAGCAGAAGTCCAAATACCGGGAGCGAGACCATTGCAATACCAAGTCGTTGAATTCTATGAGCAACTGGATAGTATTTCGAATAGAGCTGACATGTTGGTTCATTACGATGAAACTGGATGGCATGCCCAACTTCATGAGCCGCGATCGCAACCGCGGTCAATGATTTGCCATTGTAGTTTTCCGGCCCCAGTCGAACAGTTTTCTCAGTTGGGCTATAGTGATCCTGCCCACTTTGACCTTCCTCAATAACAACCTCAGTTAGCTCAAACTTTCGCACAAGGTGTCTTGCAAGTTCGGCCCCTGTTCCCGGTATATCGGCGAGGTCTTGTCGAAAACGCCAGAGCGTAAATCGAACCCAAAGCAATGGCGCATAGACCAATAAAATCAGTGCGCCGATTAAAAGCGGACTCACGACAACAACCCTGGTGCGGCATTTGTTATCAACCTGGAAAGATCATAAATCAGGCCTATGATGCGAGCCTCTAATAAAACTGCCAACATGCACTACCGTTCCCTATCGGTTGGTTTACCAAGGCGAGCACTGCCAAATTATTCGAACAACCTACGATACGGCGCGAATAACCAAACAGATCATCCTCTGTCAATTTTGACCTCATCCATTCCAACGCATAGCTGTTATAAAAATAGCGGTTGTCGAAATAGCTGTTGTCGAAATAGCTGTTGTGGACCTTCTTGGTCGCTAAATAGTTACGACGAAAGCGTGCGTTCAATAAGCTGAAAAGCCTTTGCGGAAAACTCAAACATGTTCTTTTCACGATCATCATGTCCCGTGATCACAGTTTCGCTAGCCTCTTTTGGCCCGGCTAGCGCCATAACGCTAATACCGACTTCTTTGCTGTATGGCGTACCACCTGGACCGGCAACGCCAAGCTCAGCGATTCCCCAATCCGATCCCATGGTATCCCGAACAGCACGAGCAAAGACCATCGCCATTTCCTCAGTAAGCGGTTTCAGGCCTTTGAGTTCATCCATAGGTAACTCAAGAAATATTTTCCGTGACTCTTTGGTATAAATGACAGTACCACCAGCGTAATACGCCGACGCGCCTGGCACTGACAACAATCCTGCGCTAATAATCCCACCGGCAGATGACTCTGCGACAGAGATTGTCTCTTTTCTACCTTTAAGTTGAGCCGCAGCCCCCTGTGCCATCGATTGTAAATTCATACTCGTCTCCTTCATCTGATCGAAAAATATTGATTTCAATACCAACATTTTAGTAATGTCTTAGCGAATTCGCTATCCATGCCACACGGATCATCTCATGACTGACCCCATCAGTGTAGAAAACTCGATTTGGCGCAATCCCAAATTTTTGGCCTATATGGGGTCAACAACTTTCTACTCTGCTGGCTTTTCAATGCAACAGCTCATAGTGAGTTGGTTACTCGTCGGCGTACTCGTACTACCCGGAGATGAAGTCGGTTTGATTCAGGCTGTTATCGGAGTGCCCGGCTTATTTCTAATGCTTTGGGGCGGGGCAAGCGCCGACAACAAAGATCCCAGATCAATACTACTAAATGTTTACTCCGTGACCTGGCTATTTCCACTTTTACTTGTCATTTGCATCCACTTCGACCAATTGAATATATGGTCGATACTTCTGTTTGGGCTTGCGGTCAGCACCGCAACTTCTTTTTCGAGCCCGGCTCAGCAAGCGATTCTTAATCATGTTGCTAGCAACGACATTCAAAGAGCTGTCACTGCTTCAACGGCAGTCATGTTCATGGTTCAAATCTTTTCACTCAGCTTTGCTGGTCAGATGGATCGAGTTGGATTAAGCACAATATTAGTTGTGCAGGCGATATGTATTTTACTAGCTGCGCTAACCATCATGCGCTTGGATAAGAAGCCACCATCGCCGCAACCCGCTGGAGAGACGTCGTGGCATAGATTAATCAACGGTTTTAAAGCGACATACAACAATAAAAAAGTCTATCACCTACTTGTGATTAATTTTATCTCCAGCGTGTTTAACGCAGGTGCATTTATGACCGTTGTTCCATTCGTTGTTAAACGCGCCTATGACGGGGACGCACTTCAGCTAGCAACAATCATGATCATTTTCTATTTCGGCGCCACATTAACCAATCTTTTTATGTTCAAGGTTATGCCTATTGCACGACCGGGAAGGTGGTTCTTAGCCATGCAACTAAGTCGTGTTTTTATTCTTGTTTTACTTTGGATAAAGCCTGATTGGTGGTTACTCATCATTGCCATGTTTGCCTGGGGGTTGAATATGGGAGTCACAACAACGCTCTCGCGTACTATCGTTCAAGAATCAGCCGAGCCAGAGTTCAGAGCCCGCATATTATCCGTCTATAGTCTGGGATTAATTGGGAGTGCGCCGATTGGTGCAATCGTGCTCGGTAATATCATTGAGATTTTTGGTACGCTTGAAGCGCTAATTCCTGCAATGTTCATCTCGGTGGTGTTGTTTGTCTACGGCGTGTTCTTCTCACCCGTTTGGTCATATGTTTCGCCTACCTACAATGACGCCAAGGCTACTCAGTAAGGCAATTCAGGCAATTCAGAACGAGAAAGTCGTCCACCAAGCGGCACTTAGTCTTTGCCGGCAATTGTATTGCCGATTAAATCACCGTCTTCATCGTAAAGAATCACGGATACAAAGTTAAATGACCAGATCACAGATTATAGTTGAGCACATCTGTTATGAATGA
>JBLHWY010000040.1:0-39752 GCA_047629195.1 Candidatus Azotimanducaceae bacterium | reverse complement strand
GAGATGTTCAACGCCCAGAAAATCAAGCTAGTTCCCGCTCGCAAAAGCTTGATTTAGAACAAATATCTCCGACTTTTCAGATCTGCTGTTTCAAAAATCAAGAGCTTTTGGGAAGTAGCCATGGAGATGTTCAAGGCTCAGAAAATCAAGCTAGTTCCCGTCCGCAAAAGCTTGATTTAGAACAAATGTCTACGACTTCTCAGATCTGCTATTTCAAAAATCAAGAGGTTGCAGGGAAGTAGCCATGGAGATGTTCAAGGCTTAGAAAAACTAGTTAAGTAGCTCAGCTGAACCCAGATCACTAATTGCAGATAGATTTCGTTCCAGCATACATTCAGCCAGCGCCCGCCCTCTATCATTAGCAAGATCGAGCGTGCCGCATACTGTCACGGGATAAACAAGACAGCCTAAAACCATCGTGCGGTAATCACCCCAGCATTGCTCAAAACTGTAATCAGTGACGCCACCTTCTTTTAGTTTTTCAACATAAAACTCGACGAGCTCTTTTTCAATACTTCTGCGCACATCTGGTTTGAGGCTCTGACAAACAAAATAGGTCAAGTCGAAGATACCTCTACCACGACCAGATATCTGCCAATCAAGAACCTGCGCATCAAGACTACCTTTCGAATATATAAAGTTATCCTGGCGGTAGTCACCGTGAACAAAAGTTTCTTGCGACGACATATTGCGCGACCAGACTTCCTGGTATTGTTCCCCGACTCTGGTGAGAACGTCCCTTGAATCAGCATCAAGGAACGTATCAAATTTCTCAATGGTGGGTGCAAGAGCCGGCATATACAAAAGTGTTTGTAATCGTTTTGCCTCAAAATCATTCATCAGGTCGAACATCCAACTACTGTCTGGCGTACCGACCTTGCCCCAGAACATTGCGTGCATGCTGGCTATTCTTTCTATCGCAGAAAAAGCTTCTTCCTTACTAGCGCCAACCAATTGATCATTCGGTGAAACATCACCGAGATCCTGCATCAGGATAATGCAATCATAGGTCTCATCATTTACTTTTGCGAAATAGCTATCAGGTACTTTGAATGGAACCTGGTCAGCGACCTTGTTGTAAAAATTAGCTTCCCGATTGTAAAAATCCAATATCCTTGCGACTTCGCGGTTTTCATTTTGTGCAGCAATCTTTGCGATAATAACCGAGGGCATATCTTCTGGCGCTGCAAAGGTAAGCTCCAACCGTGCAAGTTCAGCCATCAATCCAATGCCCGTACCAATCACACCCAAATTAACACTTGTGACAGATGATTTAATCGACCCGCTGGACTTTAGTGCCTGTGTTAGCCACTCTGGGGTGATTTCAGAAACATTGGCGATAACATCAATCATAGAAAACTCGCAATTGTTATTTTCTTCAATACTAGGCAGGAATGAAGTAGGAAGCAATACCAAGGATTCTTCAGGGTCTAAAAGAAATGTTTCACTTTATCCTTGTACGATCGGCTCATTTTTACCGCAGAACCGTTATCCAATTTCAGATAGAACTCCCCATTCATGTGAGAGCACACCTTCACCACACGCTCAAGATTCACAATGGTGCTACGGTGAACTCGTTGAAATATTGACGGATCTAATTGTGACACGAGATCTTTCATTGTGATCCTCATGACATGCGTATAATCGTTAGCATGAACACACATATAATCACCAGCGGCATCAACCCAATCGATATCTTTCGATTCAACCAAAGTCGTTTCTCCACCGTCCTTGATTGCAATCTTCTCGGGGTACGATTGGATTCCTGAGTGATCTTTAAGTAATTGCGCAACAGATGTTTCCGACTTGCCCGTAATACTAATGATCAGCTCCAGCAGGCGCTGCTTGTCCGTGATACTGCCTTCCTGCTGCGAGTGCAGTTTTGCACGCTGAATAGCGTCTGCTAGCCGCTCATCGTCTATAGGCTTAAGCAAATAGTCGATGGCATGCACGTCAAAGGCTTCTACCGCGTACTGGTCATAGGCTGTGACAAAAATCACCATCGGCATATTATCTTGCTGAAGGTTACTGACGACATCAAACCCGCTCATGCCTGGCATTTGAATATCGAGAAAAATAAGATCAGGCTTGAGTTCAGTAACTGAGTTAAGCGCCTCTTTACCATTGACACATTCAGCAACTATCTCAATGCCGTCTATTCTTTCCAGCCTAATTCTCAATCCTTTTCTGGCGAGTGATTCATCATCAACAACAATCGCTCTAAGTGCTCCCATGATTACTTCCCTACTCCGTCTCAAACGGCATGCGAATTTCTATTTTCAAACCTGAAGGTAAAGCCTGACTGAATGTGATCGAATGACGAGGCCCATAGAGTGCTTCTAGCCGCTCGCGGGTGTTAACAATACCCACACCACTAAAGACTGGCATCTGACCTCCAAGAAATTCGATGCCTGGTCCGTTGTCACTTACTTCTAGCACAAGGTCTCCGGCAAACATCTTTGCCCCAATCGTAATTTTGCCACCGTCAATGCTATTAGCAACAGCATACTTAATCGAATTTTCGACCAGCGGTTGTAACAGCAAGCTTGGCACTAAGGCCATTTTTACTTCGTCATCGACCAGAAACTCCAATTGAAGCCTTTCGTCAAACCTGACCTTCTCGATCTCGAGATAAAGCTTCATGGTGTTTATTTCGTGATCGATATCGACCTTCCTCATCGGGTCCTTGTCGAGAGAATAACGAAGAAAGTTGCTTAGCTTACTCAGCATTTCGTTAGCAATTCGATTGTCGCCGGACAGAATAAGAGTGGATATCGCGTTCAGCGTGTTGAATAAGAAATGAGGGTTAAGCTGGTATCGCAACATTCGAAGCTGTGCTTCGTGGGCCATACTTTCAGCTTTAATACTTCTCTGAACCTGCTCTTGCAGTAAACGATAAAACTTGAGCGCAAAATAGAGACCACTCCAACAGAGAATCAAGAAGTAGGAATAACCGATAATACCACTGAAATAAGCGAGTTGGCCGTAAGCTTCAACAGCCCGGTAATCGTCATAATATGCAAATTGAAAGTAGTTTTTAACCGGCTGCCAGATACCCGCCATAAGATAAGAAGCACCAATGATAACCATCACTCGAGTTGTGATGGGATGCTCCCAAACGGCCTGATAAATAAATCGCAACCCGGTTGTCAAAATCAACCCGGCAATAGCTTGCACGCCCAGTAGCGTCACTCGCTCGAGCGGCTGCCCCCAGTAAAAGTCGCGGATCGTAAACAAAACAACCCAGCCGGTCCAACCCACAATCTGTAAAGTCCAGAATTGATAATTACTATTGGTAGGAAATTCGTCTAACTTCATTTTGGCGGGGCTGTAACCTTGGGTACTGGACTGGGTCGAATTATAGATCATACAGCATCGAACTTTTCGACCATACCATGACTTTAAGCGCTAATATCGCTCGCACTGACGCAACCTAGGTGAAAAATCGGGGGACAAGACAGGCTTTGCGCTAAAAATCGGCCACGTCTTTAACCAAGTGGTCTGTTATATTACTCGCTGATTTTACCGCGGCAATCATCGTGATTGAATTTAGTGGGCGTCTAGGCGCTCTAAAGTATCCTCATTTTCGTAGATTCTGGCTTGGATCATTTGCATCAGTCGGTGCCACCCAGCTTCAGATTCTAGCCCAGGGCTGGTTACTCTACGAGCTGACAGAATCAACGCTGATGTTGGGATACCTCGGCGCTGCTGCCTCATTACCCACTTTAGCGATGACTTTGTTCGGCGGCGCGCTGGCTGACTCTATCGACAAAAGACGGCTAATGCTCACCACCTCGCTATTGATGGCAATGCTGCTGGTGTTACTTTGCGCGCTAGATTACTTTCAGCTTGTGACGGCTTGGCACATCATTGCTATCGCAGCTGCCATATCTTTTATCACTGGCTTTGACTGGCCAGCACGCACCGCCATCATGCCATCACTGATCGAGCGAGATGAAATGTTGAGCGCCGTTGCACTCAGCTCAATTGTCTGGCAAAGCTCTCGCATGATAGTGCCTGCGATTGGCGGTATCATTCTCTCGGTAGCAGACACATGGGTTGCTTTTGCACTCTGCGCCGCCGGTTTCGTCTCAATGTTTGTTGTCATGTTGAGCATGAATATAAAGCTACCGGGGCTATCATCAGTTGGCTCGCCAATCGAAAAAGTAGCAGAAGGTCTTAGGTTTATCTGGCAGGAGCCTATTTTCCTGTTGCTCACTATTCTCAGCTTCGCTGCGATGGGTTTCGGCTTTGCGTATATTCAGCTAATGCCGGCATTCAGCGCCCTACTCGACCTCGATGAATCGGGTTACGGCTTTCTTATTTCAGCGACAGGCTTTGGCTCGGTGGCAGGCACCATCTTGATTGGAAATCTTCAGCATTCAAAACGACTCGGACGATTGATACTCGCAACCGCGTTAGCCTCCTGTCTATTCCTCTATGGTTTTACATTGGTCACAGGGGTGTTCAAAGACTCAGCCTCTGCCTATGCTCTGTGTCTCGCTTGCATTTTTGGCGCTTCTGTCTTCAGTTCCATGTACATGATTATGTCGCTAACAGTCTTACAATTAAAAGTACCAGATCAACTACGCGGACGGGTGATGGGAATACACGGTATGTGTTATAGCTTCGGCCCGCTAGGCGGCTTGGCTGCCGGCGCACTTGCGGCATATCTGACAACACCCGGCGCTATTGCAGCGCTTGTTACATGCTACATCATACTACTAATCGTTATTGGCGCTCGCTACAGCGCCATTAGGAACCTCAGCGGTCAACAAGCAGCCACTGCCAGCTAACGTCTTTAATCATTCGTGCCGAAGTGCTGCAATAGGATTCGCGCGTGCCACACTTATGGCATGAATAGCGACGATCCCCCATGAAAACAATATTGTCATAAAGCCTGCCAACGCAACAATGCCTATCGGTAAGGTGATTCTTTCAGCGAAGAAATTGAGATACTGGTCTGCTGCAAAATAGGATAACGGCAACGCCACAACGAGCGCCCACATCACCGGTTGAGAAAATTGCAATATCAACAATTTAACAATTTGCGGCATGGTCGCCCCCATCACTTTCCTGATACCAATCTCGCGCGTCCGACTCTTGGCCATAAACGCAGCAAGCCCAAACAATCCAATAAGACTCAAGGTTAAGGCTATAAAAGCAAAGCCACCTAGCACCTGGTTCATCGACCGAAAGATAGCGAAGGTGTCCTCAAAGGTCGCATCGAGGAACTCTGATTGCATCGGATAGTCTGGGATTACTGCATCCCAGGTCTGCTCGATACTGACAAGGCTATCGGCAAGATTTTGTCCTTTTACCCGGATAGACGCATCACCAAAACCCATCGGCCTTAGGTAAAAAACGCCCGCTTTAGCCTGATTATGAAAGCCCTGAATATTCTGGGTCGGCACGATACCGACAATATGATAAACCCGCGTTGCTCGCTCTTCGGGAAAATCATAGAATAATTTCCCCAGTGTGTTCGGATCTTTTGGATCGTATCCCAATTTCTCAATAGCAAGTTCGTTAAGCACAACATTTAGCTCAACGGAACCTTCTACTAGAACATCCTGAGTAATTTCCGAGGAAATATTGCGGCCCATAAGAATCGGGACATGGTAAGTTTCAAAAAAGTCTTCATCGACCGACAACTGTTTTAAGGAGAAAGCACTTTCTTCATCTCCGTCAACCGCGCTAACACTAAAACTGGAATTGTTCTGCCGATAAGGCACGTCGCTTGAATAAGTCATCAGCTCGACACCCGGGATCTTCAAAACTTCATTTTTGAAGGTCTCATGCCTTGCTTGAATACCTTCAACGCCAACCCGCTGCAAAACAATAATCTGAGACTTGGGGTAGATATCCCCTGAGTTTTCAACCTTTTTGTTCTGAAAGAAAACAACCATGACCAAAGCAAGCATGAAAATAGCAATGCTGAATTGAAAACCAAGCATAATAGCCCTAAATCGATTACTGCCAGCACCGCTACTGCTTTTATCACGTAGCGCTTCTATCGGGGTCACCTGCGTAATCAGGTAAGCCGGATATGCGCCTGCAACGAGTCCAACGATAAGCGTCGTAGTAATAAGCCAGGGCAGCGTTTGCATATAATTTAGCGCTAATGCCTTATCCGTCAGACTATTGAAACTGGGAATAATCAACTCAAGCAAAGCCATCGCAATAAACATAGAAACCAGCGTGATAAGTAAACCTTCCACCAGGAACTGTATCAACAGTTGGTAGCGCCGGGCTCCCATTGTCTTTCTGATGCCCACTTCTCTCGCTCGCCCCAAAGACTGCGCGGTTGCGAGATTAGTGTAATTCACGATCGCAACAACAAGCACTAAAAATGCCAACAGTTTAATAGAGCTAATGACAGGTATACCGATAGACTCCCAAATAAAAGTGTTTGCGCTTGAGATTGGACGAGCTTTCAATCCGGAAATAAAGTCTCTTTCATCTTCTGTAAATCGGTTTTCATAGACGCCATCAAGCACGTTCTGCAGCCAGTTAACGTCCTTATCCGCCGGCAACAGGATATAAGTCAGGTCACCACTGGAAAGGTTGTTAAAATTACCCGCTAGATCGTACTCAGTCGCCTTGTTTAGTGCTGTCAGGGGCGCCATTATTTCAAATTCAGAGCCGCCAATTATCGATGAAACAAAATGTGAGTCGCGTCTAAGATCTTTAACCACACCGGTCACGTGCAACTCAACTCCGTGATCCAAACTCAGCGTTTTACCGAGCACCGGCCCTGTGCCAAAAAACTTCTCAGCTGTGCTCTGTGATAACACAACGCCCAGTGGCTCTAACAACGCACGTTCGTCACCCTCTATAAACTCGAAATCAAAGATGCTAAAAAAAGCGTCGTCGGCAAATCTAATGTCCTGATAATAATCATCATCTGCTACTGTCACTAGAAACTCACGACCTACGATCCTTACAATCTCTTCGATTTCAGGCGCGTCTGCTTCAATCAGTTGTTTAAACCCGGTATAGATGCCTGGGTTCTCATTGACGCCAATATTGGCTGTGGGCGAAAATACAGATCCTGCGGTATAGATGCGCTCATAGTTTGCGAAGAACTTGTCATGGCTTTGCTCGTAGTCAACCAATATCGTTCCGAATACGTAAATCGCAAGTCCGACAACAAGTCCGAGAATGTTGATCGACGCATATAACTTGTTCTTTATCAGCTGACGCCACGCACTGTTAAAATAATTTTCAATCATATTGGGTTTCCAACGTTTCTTTTTATCTCAGGTGACTAGGTCAGTTTTCTAAACCGCCACTCGCAGATTCTCTGTCACAACATGGCCATCAAAAAGATTGATGGTTCTGCGCGCGTAGTCTGAGTGCGCAGGACTATGCGTCACCATGACAATCGTGGTCCCTTCGTCATTAAGTCCCTGCAGCATTTCCATCACTTCCTGGCCATGCGCGCTATCCAGATTACCGGTCGGTTCATCTGCCAATATCAAACCCTGATTCCCAACAACCGCTCTGGCTACAGCGACGCGTTGCTGTTGGCCACCTGAGAGCTGGCCCGGCATATGCTTGGCACGATGAGCGATACCTACTTTATCCATGATCTCCTCGACTTTTGCTTTGCGCTGCACACTCGGAATATTGTGGTAGAGCAAGGCTAGCTCGATATTTTCAGCCACGCTCAGTTCATCAATCAGATTGAATGACTGAAAGATAAAACCAATATTACGTTTCCGAATCTCACTGAGCTGCGACTCCGAATAGCTTGAGATATCCTCATCCTGAAATAGGTATGTGCCCTCTGACGGCGAATCCAACATGCCGATAATGTTAAGCAGGGTAGATTTGCCGCATCCAGAAGGTCCCATGATCGCAACAAATTCGCCGGTATCGATCTCAATATTGACCTTATCCAACGCCACGGTTTCGACTTCATCGGTACGATAGTATTTAGTTAAATTGTGCATTTTGAACATGTTATTCAGCCTCTAAATGTTTATTCGTCAGAACTAAGCGCCAACCGATCCATCTCTTTAAAACTGGAGTAAGGACTCGTCACCACTTCCTCACCGATTTCCAAGCCATCAAGCACTTCAATATACCGGGAGTTTCTTCTGCCTAATTTGACGATGCGTCTAATGGCTTCTGATCCATCGGAGGTAACCACAAACATCCAATTGCCACCCGTATCCTGATAAAAGGCACCATTTGGGATAAGTATCGCGCTCGCCGCATCTCCAAGCGTGAGCCGAGTCTGAATAGTTTGACCCCTGCGTATACTTGTTGGTTCTGCATCAGCAAACAGTAAATCAATTTCAAATTGACCATTGTTGACCTGCGGATAGATTTTTTTGACTTCGAGTTCATAGCGTTCGCCATCTTTCTCGAAATAGGCTGACTGACCGATGTCGACCCTGCCTAAATAAAATTCATCGATATTGGCTATGAGCTTAAAATTCGCAGGGTCGTCAATTTGGCCTAAACGACCGCCTCTCTGAATACTCTGACCCACTTCAACATCTAAGCCAGATAGCTTGCCGGTAACGGGCGCTCGAACATTGAGTGCATCGAGATTTAGCCGCGCAAGTCCAAGATTCTGCTCCAACTGGGCGCTGGATTTTTGTAAGAAAGCGAGTTGAGTCTCTTGCATCCGCGCATCCGTTGCTTGACTCTCGAGGGTCACGGTTCGACGATTCTCAAAATACTCCAGTTCATCGGCGGCATCTTCCAACTGGCTTTTAATCACAACACCGGCATTATCCAGATTCATAAGGCGTTTAACCTGCCGGCCGAGTCGCTTAATCTGATAATCCAACTCAACCAGATTTGTTTTGTGCTGCAGTCGATTTTGCTCGAGTTGTAACTCGATGGTTCTCATATTGTTTAGTTGTTCAGTCACCACAGCTTCGTTTCGGGTGACATCCAACTGCAGCGACGTGTTGGATAGAACAACGATCAACTCTCCGGCAGTTACATTTGCGCCATCCTCAACTAAACGCCTTTGAATTTGACCACCTTCTACCGCATCCAAATAGACTGTCTTGCGCGGGGTTACTCGGCTTCGGACAGGAATAAAATCCTCAAAGGTGCCGGTAATAACAGGGGAAATGCTGATGCGGTTGTTATCTATGACTAGCGAGCGGCCACCTTGCTGATTCGAAAAGAACCAGACCGCAAATACGACAAAGACCAGTGCTGCGACAACCACCAAAATTTTCCTGATAGGCAAGCCGCTCTTTACAATGACTCTATCCATCCCTACGCCTGATACTGCCTTATTCAACTTAGTTGCCCCAATGTCTTCTTTTCATAACAAGGAGTATCGCAAGTGCCGTGCCAGAACCTATCCTGTTGTTTTTATTATGTTTATTAGATCAAGCTACAATCGTTTTGGAAAATTCTGTCCAGTATCGAACACCTGCTGTACGATATCGGACACTTATAAAGCGGCCTGAGCCATATGCCTGACAAAATCAAAAGCGCCTCAATCCTTATCGTCGATGACGATCTGGACATATTGACTGCCGGAAAATTATTGCTCAAACGCCACTTCTCTCAAGTTGATATCTGCAATGACCCGGTAGAAATTCCAAGACTCATGGCCGCCTCGGATTACAATGTCATTATGTTGGACATGAATTTTGGACCCGGCACGTCTAGCGGAGAAGAAGGCTTCCTATGGCTGGATAGGATACTCACAATTGATCCTGATGCAGTCATCGTGCTGATCACGGCTCATGGCGGTATTGATGTCGCCGTAGCGGCCATGAAAAAGGGCGCAACCGACTTTATTTCAAAGCCGTGGCAAAATGAGAAGGTCATCGCTACATTATCGGCAGCCATTAAATTACGACAATCCCGCGTCGAAACGGCAAACCTGAAACGGGAAAACACGGTACTGACAGAAGCGAACAATGCCTCGAAACATGACATTCTAGGTAATTCAATTGCGATTAAAAACATACTGGGAGTCATTGAAAAGGCAGCCCCAACCGAGGCGAACGTACTTATTCTCGGTGAGAACGGTACTGGTAAAGAGTTAGCTGCCAGGGCACTCCATCAACAATCAGCTCGAAAAGATAATGTTTTTTTGAGTGTGGACCTGGGATCAATCTCGGAGTCTCTGTTTGAATCAGAGCTTTTTGGCTATAAAAAAGGCGCGTTCACGGACGCAAAAAGCGACAGGATAGGACGCTTGCAAGCGGCAAACAAAGGCACGCTATTTCTTGATGAGATTGGCAACCTCCCGCTTCACCAACAATCAAAATTACTGTCTGTGCTCGAACAACGACAAGTCATACCCGTTGGCGCTACCGTGCCTGTGAACATCGATGTCCGAGTCATTGCTGCAACTAACCTCAATCAGATCCAACTAAATGATACTAACCTGTTCCGGCAAGATCTATTATTCAGACTAAATACTGTCGAACTGGTTATGCCTCCTCTGCGCGAGCGCCCTGAAGATATACCAACAATCGCAAAATATTACGCCGGCATATACGGCAAAAAATATAGCCGCAATCCGATGACATTTTCTGAAGCGGCCATGCAAGCGGTCCAACACTATCATTGGCCAGGCAATGTTCGTGCTTTACGCCACGCTATCGAGCGCGCGGTGATACTCACTGAAGCGGATACCTTTCAACCGCAAGACTTCTATTTTGTTGAACAAACCAATCAGCAAAAAAAGGGGGAATTGAATCCGAGCGCTACCACAGAATTGCAACCCCTAACCGAAGTACATGCTGAATCGCGACCGGAAGAAATTGACAGCGATTTAAATTTGGAACGCCTCGAAAAAGACACAATTGGAAAATCACTACTGCGCCATCGTTACAATATCAGTCACGCGGCAAAAGACTTGGGCTTAACAAGGGCTGCGCTCTATCGCAGAATGGAGAAATATGGGTTTTAATCGATTCATCCTGTTCCTGCTAGCTCGCCTGCTCTTCATCATGATCGGACTTGCTGTGCTGGCACTCCTGCTAACAACAGAAGGTTATTATGCCACCACGCTACTTTCTATCATCGTTCTGGCGGTGATGATTTTTGACGTCTATAGATTCATCTCGAAAACCAATCAAGAACTCTCACGCTTTCTCGACGCAGCACGCTACGCCGACTTTGGTCAGAGATTCTACTTTAACGATCAGGGTGCAGGCTTCGGCGAACTCGGAGATACCTTTACCCATATACTCGATCGATTCAGAGAAGACAGAAAACAACAGGAAAGCGAGCTTCGTCATTTGAAAGCGCTGCTTGAGCACGTACCTGTACCGTTAATTTCTGTACATACTGATCACAAAATTACACTCTGGAACAACGCTGCGCGCAGACTGTTTGGCGCAACCCGTGTTACTAAGGTGAAAGATCTTAGGCAGTTTGGATTGAATTTTCTGGTTGATATTCAGGCTATTACAGCAGGAGAAAAGCGACTTGTAGATTTCGAGGTTGACAACCTGAGCCAGCAACTAACAGTTTCTGCCAGTGAAATTACGCTGGCGTCGAACACTGAAAAACTGTTAAGTTTGCAGAACATTCAGAGCGAGCTTGATCGAGTCCAACTCAGTGCCTGGCAAGATCTTGTACGCGTGCTCACGCACGAGATAATGAATTCGATCACGCCCGTTGCATCGCTTGCCTCTACCGCAGTTGATCTTGTTGAGGATGCCAGAAAGAAAGTGGCTGATTTCTCTAAGATCGCACCTAAAATAGTCCCCGAGATTGTTGAAGAACTGGAAGATGCGAGAGATGCTGTCATGACAGTCGCAAGAAGGTCTGACGGCCTGATGAATTTTGTTTCCAGCTATCGACAATTGACGAGGCTGGCGCCACCGGTCTTTCAGACTTTCAATCTACAGTCACTGTTTGAAGACGTGATCAAATTGACGACAATTGAATGGCCAGCAAAAGGGATATCTATTACTTGGCAGTCGACTCCGGCCTCCCTCTCCCTCAATGCAGACCGACAGATGATTGAGCAAACTCTCATCAATCTGATTCAGAATGCAGAGCATGCCGTCAAAAATGTAGAGATTGCCGCCGTGACCTTAACTGCACATATCAGCAAGCGCGGGCATGTTGCCATTGAGGTCTCTGATAATGGCACCGGCATTGCCGCTTCCATCGGCTCCAAGGTGTTTGTACCTTTTTACACCACTCGCAGAGAAGGCAGTGGCGTGGGCCTCGCCCTCAGCAGGCAAATCATGACGGCACATCATGGTTCCATATCATTTTTTGATCGACCCGATGGCGGCACAATCTTTCGCCTGACATTTTAACTCAATCAATCACCCGCAAAGACTAGTCGCTATGCCGGTGTGCTGACCACGCCGTAACGCATAAACTTATCGATTGAATCACTCACACCATCGGGTTCATGAATCGCAACATCGTGCCCCGCGTGCGAGAACACCTGCAAAGTCGCGTTCGGCAACTTTTGGAAATCGGCCAAATTTGCTGCCAACAAGCCATCAACAGCACCAGACAACATCAGAGTCGGCACCTTAATCTCAGTTAAATGATGCTCGGCCCGGAGCGCATACATCGACGCCATTCCACCCAGCACATGACCTTCAGAGACACGCATAAGATGATCAACTCTCGACTCAAACCACTCATCCGTCTGCACGTCTGCCCGAAACCTTGTCGCGATCATTTCCGATTTGAAATAGTCACGATTGCCTTCCTTGCGCGCCGTCATCCGTGTATTAATATTTTCCCAATTCGGCTCACCGCTAATGCCGCCGGAGGGAATTGGCGCCATTAAAACAAGCTTATTTAGTCGCACACTATGGTTTATCCCTAACAGATAGCCAATGCCTCCTCCCATGCTGTGGCCAGCAAAGGTGAAGGTTGGAATTTCAAGATAATCCATCATACCAATCACGTCGCTCGTGTATTGCTCAATGTTGTACCCGTCTTGCGTATCCGCGCTCTCACCGGTACCACGACACTCCATCATCAGAATCCGATAACGGTCCTTCAATCGTTCAGCAATCGGCAACCAATTTATCCGCGACGCAGTGTAACCATGGTGCAGCAGTATTGGCTCGCCCTCACCCATTGAGTCATACCAGAGTTTAGCGCCGTTGATCTTTGCGTGGGGCATACTTTGATTCCTAGGTTTTCAAATGAAACTTGAACGAGTGTTTAACCAACGCCTTAACCAACTCTTTAACCAACTTCTTAACCAAATAGGGAGTTGAATTTCACTGCCTCATTACTGGTTCGGCTTTCACGAATGCAACGCGCCAGCACAGGAATACCCTCGATAATCAAATCATCAGGCACATGGCCAAATGCCAATCTAAGATACGTTTCGTTCTTACGATCAATGTGGAACGCAGAGCCAGGCGCAAAGAATACTTTCCGCTCACGACTGATTTTCATCAACTTTTCCATATCCACATCTTCAGGCATCCGCACCCACATAAATAGTCCACCAGCAGGTTTAGACCACACACAAATATCTGACACCTCTTTGGTTAGTCCGGCATCAACCAGGTCCAGTTTATTTTTCAGTACTGGGTTAGCCGTATCACAATGATCCCAGATACCATCTTTGTAGAATTCTGCAACCACTGACGCGGCGAAATAGTTACTGCCTGCATCAAATCGCTTAGAGACAATATGGCTAAACAGAGGCTCCTTTGCATGCAGATATCCTAGACGCACGCCTGGTGCCAGTATCTTGGACAGTGAACCGATATAGATATGCTTTAAGCCATCATCCATCGCAAACATGGAAGGTACTTTTTCACCGGTGAAATGCACATCACCGTAGCAATTATCCTCCACTAGAGGGATATCGTAGTCTGCCGCAAGTCTGATCAACTCTTCCTTCCTCGATCTAGGCATCATTGTGCCGGTCGGATTCTGATAGGTTGTCAGTGGATAAATAAATCGAGGCAAGGTGCCCTTGTCCGCAAGACGAGCAAGCGTCTCGTTTAGCACGTCAATACGCATACCATCGTCGTCCAGTGGTATACCCACCATCTCGAGGCCAATGCCCTTATAAGCATTAATCGTTCCTGAGTAGGTGTACTCTTCGGTAATAACAATATCGTCTTTACCTTGCATCAAGGCCTGGCCGACCAGCGTCACCGCCTGCATTGAACCATTGGTCAAGGCGATTAGGTCAGCCGATACTTCAACACCCTCCCGATGACTTTCTCGCTCGGCCATCAACTTACGAAGTCCTTCGTGCCCAAGATTACCAGGATACTTATTGTAGGCATCATGTTCGGCGTCAATCGCACGCAGCGCTGCCTGCTTGAAAGCTTCGACGGGAAATGTTTCCGGATTAGTTTGACCTACGGCAAAGTCGTATACAGGCATTGGAGCTCCATGTGGGCTATTAAGATCGAACGATTATTCCAGATTCACCTTGCTGTTGACCAGTGAAATTAAAAAATGACCATACTCAAGGCTCGGACAAGCTATATTCGAGCTGAGTGCGTATTAAATTGTTCGAGCGCCCTACCCCAGATTTCCTTCGTTGGCTCATCAAGCGTTAGCAGCGCTTGCACCAGTTGATGAGAATAGTCCTGACTTGCTTCAAGCGGCAGCAGAGAAGGCAGATGATCTATCGCCACTAGATCCAAGGGCAGGTCTTCATCCAAAACTGAAATCACAGGATCAGCGAAAGTTGTGCAGTGATGATAAATAGGGATAGGGTTGTACTCGCTTTCTGGATCGCAGCTAACATCTGAGATAACAGAGAGAGATCGATCCTTAATTTCAAGATCCTTGGCGGTGATGAATCTCGGGCAAGATTTGTTCGCGAGGATACAATTCACAAAAATACTATGCTGCAACAGTTCAGGAAAGGGCCCACCACTGGCCGTCTCAGCCAGGTCCCATTTGCTGACATTGATACCCAACTGATCAGCAAGCGCAACCGCACCGCTTCCTGACCGACCCAAAGCACCGATCACAACCATACTAGGGGTATCGTCAAATTGTTCGAGACTCGTTTTAAGATAAGCAATAAGCTCATCCACATGAGGATAGCTTTCGAGACTCACCAAGGGCGGCTTTTCTCGCCGCTGCTGACCACACCAGGTCATGACCGCGGTTGCAGCACCTGCAAATCCTGCCCAGTAGCCAAAGGCTGCAACTCGGCGATTGTTCTCATCAACCAGGCATTCCAAGTCATATAAAACACCACCGCCGGTTCGAAATCGATTCAACGTGTTCTGCCAGCCAGGCTGGTCTTTGAACACATGGCCAAAATATATATGCCTATGCTGAAGTTCGCTATCATCATTCGGCAACTCCTTAACCCCCAGAATAAAACTATCCTTCGGGGCGGAACGCCAACTCCCGGCTTCGGCAACCGTACAACCAACCTGCTCAAAACCTGAGATAGGAATCGCTCTTAAAGCCGATTTTTCCACCGTTATTTTAAAGCCACGCTCAATGAGCTTGGCTGCATCTTCGGGTACCACGGCAACACGACGCTCATTCTCTTTGTATTCGGCACGTATCCAAATATGACTATTCATGACTTCCCCAAAATGAAAAGCACAGTAGCAAGCGCCCAGACTAATATCCAGCGCAGAACAACGGTTAAACTGAGGTTTTATTCAGATGGTATTAAGGTTTGATTTTTGGGTTATTCCAGATGTCTCTGGTAATCTTCCACTCGCCTTGTGGCTGTTTTCTTAAGATCCACAGGTGTCTGCTAACAGACCTGAGAGGGGGAGCCGTCGCGTCGTTTTTTGCCCGTAGATAGCCATCGAAACTTAACCTGACATAGGCCATATCATCGACAATATTTAATTCTTCTATCGCGATTTCCTGATCAAAGCGAAACTTTTTGGTGAAGCCATAAAACGATTTAGCCTCTTCTTTGCCAATATCTTTGAAACTTGAAGGCATCATCCAAACGGCATCATCGGAGAACAAATCGAAATAAGGGGTAAAATCATCGGAACGAATAATTCGAAGCGCCTCCAGCAGAAGCTTTTTGACATCGTCATATGCTTTAGAAGGACTCGATATTCTGGAGAGAGCTGGTGGCGACATATAAATGCTCGCTCTTTTTGTTGGGAGCACAATATTACTCGCATCAAATTGAGAATCAACCATCCATTTCAATCAACAAATCCCCTAATCAGGGGCAAGATCAGTAAAAATAACCCGTCCTAGCTACCTTACCACTACGATTTGTGACGCGGTTCACGAAATAAATGTTTAAATTCAATCAGAATGACTCGTCTTCACTAATCTGCAGACCTAACGCTGCGCAGCATATAAGGGCCTATGAGAATTTCCCATAACCCCGCAAGTAATCATGGGCTAACCAATGAGGGCGATTTGTCGCTTTTTTTTATTGGTGCTGGATCTGCTTTTGCGAAAACACTCAATCAAACGAATATATTGATTATCAAGGGTGATGATCATTTGCTTATTGATTGCGGCACAAAATGCTCCCAGGCACTGCACGAATATCAAATTCCTATCGCCGACATTGAGAATTATCTCATCACACACAGCCACGCCGATCACATAGGTGGCTTGGAAGAAGTTCAGTTGTACGGCCGGTACGTAAAAAAGCAAAAACCGAACATGGTTATCGCCCCAGAGTATGAAGAAATTCTATGGTCCCAATCCCTACGAGGGGGATCAGAGATGTCAGAATCAACCCCGCTACAATTCCGTGACTTATGGAATGTCGTCGAACCTGTCTGCAGACAACACGGTGGCCGGGACACCTGGGAAGCCAACATAGGTTCAATAAACATCAAACTGCCGCGCACAATACACTACCCAGACAGCGCAGCTACTTGGAAAGAAGCATTTTGGAGTACCGCTGTTATCATCGACGACAAGGTCTTATTTACGTCAGATACCCGATTCGACCCAGAATTTTTACAAACTTTTGACGACGAGTTTAACTTTGAACAAATTTTCCACGACTGCCAGCTCTTCACCGGCGGCGTCCACTCTTCGCTTCAGGAACTCGTCACCCTGCCAACCAAACTCAAAAACAAAACGTTACTCATGCACTACGGTGACGCGTGGCGCGATTTTGAGGCACAGGGCTTAGAAGCAGGCTTCCACGCCTGGGTGCAACAAGGCCACAACTACACTTTTGCCTGATCCGAACGAACCTCTTGCGTGGCAGAAAAAGGCTTAAATAAGTGCCTTTCACCCATGAGTATGATTTACTCACCCCACTTTTTTTACCCCCAAATATACACGCTAAGGAGAAACAACATGGGTCAATTAGACGGTAAAGTCGCCATCGTAACAGGTGCAGGCGGAGGCCTCGGCGAGGCACACGCAATGCTCCTCGCAAAAGAAGGCGCCTCCGTAGTCGTCAATGATCTTGGTGGATCACGCGACGGAAGCGGCGAAGGCCAAAACATGGCCGACGCAGTTGTAGATAAGATTAAAGCTGCCGGCGGCAAAGCAGTCGCTAACTACGGCAATGTTACCAGCGAAGAAGATGTAAAAGCACTGATCAAAACCGCCGTCGACGAATTCGGCAAGCTAGATTTCCTCATTGCTAATGCAGGTATCCTACGCGACAAGTCATTTAAGAACATGACGAATGACATGTGGGACATCGTCATTAATGTCCACCTACGCGGCACCTATTTGTGCGTAAAAGCAGCATATGACCAAATGCTCGAACAAGGTCATGGCGGCAGCATCGTTGTCACAAGCTCAACTTCAGGGCTGCTCGGCAACTTTGGCCAATCCAACTATGGCGCAGCAAAAGCCGGTATCGCCGGTCTTGCCCGTTGCCTGTTCCAAGAGGGATTGAAATATAACATTAGAGTAAACATCCTCGCACCAGCAGCCTATTCTCGAATGACCTCTGATATTTTCCCTGAAGGACAGAATATGGAAGAACTATTGTCACCGGACAAAGTCTCTCCAGTCGTCGTCTGGCTTGGTTCTGATCAAGCAAAAGATGTCACCGGCAGAACGTTCCTCGTCCAAGGTAACTCTGTCACGCTATTGTCATGGCAATCACACGCATTGGCTATGAAGGGTAACGACCAAGAACCATGGTCCGTTGCAGATGTAGGCGAATCAGTGCTCGAAAACTTCGAGAGCTGGCCAAAAGGCCCACAGCCAACACCGAGAGAGTTCTAGATACAACGACTCGATCAAAAAAGGCAACTTCGGTTGCCTTTTTTATGCGCCAAGTTTGGCAGCTAGCCAAGAACCCAACATATAACTTGACAGATATATTTCTACTTACGCATATATGGTTTCTCTACTTTGCCCAAAGCATATTATGGATACCTTTCAAGCGCTCGTTGAACCGAACCGTAGAGTTCTACTCGAATAAATTCGGCAACAGCCTTGCACCGTCAGTATGCTGGTAAAAATCGCGGGGTTAAGCCAACCCGCAGTGTCAAAACACCTCAAGGTGTTGAAGGCAGCCAATCTCGTAACCGTCAGACCTGACGGACAAAAGCGTTGGTACGAGTTAAATGCTCAACCTCTGAGTGAAGTAGAGGAATTTCTCGAACCTTATCGCCAGTTCTTTAGTCGCAAGTTAGATAACTTAGAACAGCACCTCAACTATATAGAGTGACTCCATCATGAGCTTAGAGAAAGAGCGCTTTGGAGTCTTCAGCACAACAGAAGACGGCAGGAAAACTAATTGATATCGAAGAGAGCTTAATCACCCAGCTGAAAAAGTATGGCGGGCAATAACGGAACAGAGTGAGCTGGCAGCCTGATTCCCGGAATTAGAACTGGAACATGCAGCAGGAGAACGCATTCAGAACAGCGTCGCTTGTGGCTGACATTACAAAATTGATCTGATGGGAATGCTTAAACACGTTTGCATATCTAATCAATGACTCTGGCGAAGGTATAGTCAGGGTCGGCACCCAATACTCGACGAACAACGCCTTTCAACTTCGGATTTTGTACATAGGCAGAACCCGTTTCAGCCAGCGGTAAAACGGGGACATCTTCAATAATTATTTTTTGAAGCTTGTCAGCAGCATCCATTCTTGTTTTTGAGTCGCTAGACGTTAACAAAACTTCAAGCCAACGATCATACTCAGGATTATTATAACGACCGCTGTTATTGGCATTGTAAGAAGCTAACAGGTCCGCATAAGTCACGATATCATCGAAGTCTGGATACCAACTCGCCAGCGATATATCAAAGTCACCACGCTGAATTTTTACCAGAAATTGCTTGAAGGTTTGTTGATCCACTTTCACATCAAGATCTAGCGCCTGTTTCAAGCGCCCCTGAATAAATTCAGCAATCCTTGCTCCTGTAGGCGACGTTGTACTCAGTACCGTGATTGCAGGTATTTCATCGACACCGAGGTCTTGCTTAACTTCTTCAATTAGCTGCCTCGCTTTTTCGGCATTGAGCACGACGGGTGCAACAGGATATTCATCGGTAAACTTACCAGTAACACCATTCAACCAGCCCGGAAAGAAAGAGTAAGCGGGTTTATAACCGGGGATACCAATCACCTTGTTGACAAACTCGTCTGGGTCAATGACCAAACGAATCGCCTGTCTTAGTTTCTTATTCCCGGTAATCTTTTCTTTCACCGTGTTAAATCGAATATATGCCATACCGCCAGAGACAAAAGACTTCATTCTGAGTTGCTGACTGGCAGCGTCTGCCACCGTATCTGCGCCAAGTCTCGCCAGTGCAATTTGATCATCGCGAAAAAGATTGAGTCGGGTACGGTTGTCAGCAGTGATATAACCGACGTGCAATTCTTTCAAATTGATCGCCGCATGATTCCAGTAGTCTGGGTTTTTTATCAGCGTCATCTCGGCGTCATGGATCCACTTGACAAGCTTGAAGGGACCGTTGTAGAGCAGGTTCTCAACTTCAGCGCCATAGCGTTCGCCCTGGCTTTCGTAGAAGGCCTGCTTGATTGGATAAAAGGCGGAATGGTTCATCACCGTGACGCAATACCCGCAAGGGCGTTCGAGATCGACCTCAAGCGTAAAATCATCGATCGCCGTGACGCCAAGTGCTGAAGGCGGCATTTCACCAGCCTGTATTTTTTTTGCATTTTTAATAGGATCCATAATCGATGCATAGGGAGATGCAACGGCAGGATTGTTCATCTGACGCCAACTGAAAACGAAGTCATGCGCCGTTACAACACTGCCATCACTCCAACGTGCATTCTTGCGCAGATTAAAACGAATAGTTCGTTCTTTCTGAATCCAGTCGGTTGCAATCCCCGGCGCCAAACGACCTCGTCTGTCGTAGCGCACCAATCCCTCACTGACATGCCCTAAAACAAAAAAGCTCACCAGATCGGTGGTCTCAAGGCTATTGAGATTGGGTGGCTCCTGCGTCATCGCAATCGTGATTGATTGAAGCTCAGCATCAACAGCCGCGGCAAACACGGCAACACTGCTTAACAGAAATGTAAAGAAAACGAACACTCTCATAAAATAACCTTAACCACCTGAGTGCAGGATTGTGACATGCGCGCGTGCGCTTCAGTTGATTTATTTGCCCAATATTTCGATACAGGTTAAAGAAGTTAGCGGCTTGAAACTCAAACGTGCAAATTGATGGACTAAGAATGATTTTGATTTTACGGTTTCAATCGTTCCCAAAACCCTAATACTTTCAGGGCACCCTACATGAGGCGGTATCCCTGACATTAGTTCTCCTGAGTTTGGGTCCACTGGCCAAGCTGATTGGCTAAAAGATGATGATAAAGTACGAGTGCGGGATACGAAAAATCATAAAAACTGTGCTTCAGGATATCTCACAAGGTCCCCGCTGACTAACACCCAAAAGAGCGCATTATCGGTATCCTAGTGAACGGCGCTGCCAAAGCCTACCCTTACTCAGGGCAATGCCAGCAGACCATTAGGAAAGCCCATCGCGATGGTTTAAATTTTTTTGTTTGCGTGGTTTACTTTTCACCAAAACATCAAATTTTTACTGGAAAACATGATTTATGACGAGAAAAGTAGTGACGAATCAAACTCACTGACTTGAGCGACAGTTGATATAGCGCTAAGGTATTCTTTTTCATAAACGACTCAGACGCTTATGTTCGATTATAGAAATGCTACCAAGAAGAGTGCACAAGAATTTGTCGATTCCGCTGGTCTCGACCAACTTGATGTTTCCAACCACTTTCTGTTCCAGCAGGATGCGCAATGGCCTATGTTTGAGCGCCTACGGCAAGAAGATCCAGTGCATTATCACGCCGAGAGTCGCTACGGTCCTTACTGGTCCGTGACAAGCCATGCCGCGATCAAGGAGATTGATTCAGATCACAAACGGTTTTCCAGCGCGAAAGGCATCGGTATTGTCGATAGCGCTGCCGCGGAATCCTCGTCCTTTATCTCCATGGATCCGCCAAAGCACGATGGCCAACGGGCAACGGTAGCGCCAGTTGTTGCACCACCTAACCTGGCCAAAATGGAGGGTTTGATCCGTGCCCACGTTGAGGAAATCCTTGACAGCCTACCGATAGGTGAAGAATTTAACTGGGTTCAACATGTTTCAATCGAACTCACTACACGTATGCTAGCAACTTTGTTTGATTTCCCCTTTGAGGATCGCAGCAAACTGACTCGCTGGTCCGACATAGGGACTATCGGGCCCAAGTCTGGTTTTGTTTCGAGCTGGGAGGAAGCAGGTGCCGAATTACAAGAATGCTTTAAATATTTTCAGGCACTCTTTAAGCAAAGGCTTGATCCATCCCATGAAGGCGTCGATTTGTTAACTATGCTGGCGCGGAATCCTGAAACCCGCGACATGCCGCCAGAAGAATTTCTAGGCAACCTCATGTTACTTATTGTTGGCGGCAACGACACAACCCGAAACTCCATCTCTGGCGGGGTACTGGCACTAAACCAGTTCCCAGATCAATACGAGAAATTACGTGGCAACCTCGGGATCATTCCAAACATGGTTGCGGAAATTATTCGTTGGCAGACACCACTGGCCCATATGCGTAGAACGGCACTGGAAGACGTCGAGATACGCGGCAAGAAAATAAAGAAAGGCGATAAGGTTGTCATGTGGTACATCTCAGGCAATAGAGATCCGAGTGTTTTCGAAGATCCTAACAAACTCATTGTCGATCGAAAAAATGCACGCCAGCACGTTTCTTTTGGCTTTGGCATACACCGTTGTATGGGTAACAGGTTAGCAGAAATGCAGTTACGCGTCCTGTGGGAAGAAATTAGCAAACGCTTCCATCACGTTGAAGTTGTTGGCGAACCACAGCGAGTAATATCTAACTTCGTCAAAGGCTACACGCACTTACCGGTTGTACTGCATCCGCTGGGGTCAGAGTAAAGTGCCAGAGTAAATCTCACGATCTCATTGATTCGACTTGATCTCTGAATTTCTCCGCGCCCAAAACTAATCCGGTATTTGCACAGTGCCGGGTTTTCGCAATCCTTTCCATCGCCAGTACTTCATTGAAAATTTTTCGATAGAAAATTCTGACGGTCTTTATGAATCGACGCTAATGCCAAATACAATGGACCAGGTGTAGTCGCAAGGCCATTTACCATACCGGTGCTGACAGAATTTAGTCCAACGTACCGCATCAGCCGGAATATGCGCCATCACTCGTTGGCCTGATTTGACCGAACCCTTATGCAGCCACTGAGCATAAGCCCCAATGTTTTCATCGCTATTAAATCCTTTAGACGGAAATTTAGGCTCGATTACTGTGCGATAACCTTTATTTTGGTGTAGGTTTACTCAGGCACCTTACTCTGACCCCAAAAGTTCACCCCAAAATTCAAGAATAGAAGGAGTTTTAGATATGACATCAGCACTCGCCGGATTTCGAATCTGTGACTTTACCGGGCAACTGGCAGGCGCCGGGGCCACTAAATGGCTGGCATCATTTGGTGCCGAAGTCATTCGTATCGAAGATCCCGAGCGTGAAGGACGCTGGGACATATTAAGAGGTAATGGTCCTTTTACCGATGAACGCAGAGGAATCGACTTTGGCGGCGCCTTTAACAATCACAATACCGACAAACTGGGCATCACCCTTAATCTGAGGACTGAAAAGGCGAAAGAAATCCTGACTAAACTGATCGAGAAGTCCGATGTCGTGACAGAAAATTTCGCTAAGGGAGTGCTGGAGAAATGGGGATTTGGCTACGAACAACTTAAGAAGATCAAACCTGACATTATCTATGTGTCTAATTGCGGCTTTGGTCATGCGGGCCCATATAGTGAATTTCGTACCTGGGGTCCGATAGTTCAGGCGGTATCGGGTCTAACCTTTACCTCAGCGCTACCCAACCAAGAACCTGCCGGTTGGGGTTACTCCTATATGGATCACACCGGCGGATACTACATGGCAATGGCAATATTGATGGCGCTGATTCATAAAAAGAGGACCGGTGAAGGCCAGTGGGTCGACTTTGCCACCACCGATGCTGCCCTCGGACTCCATGGCCCGACACTGCTCGACTGGACAGTGAACGGCAAGAAATCTCGACAGGACGTTCAGCCCAGCAGCAACCGCAGTCAATGGCCAGTCATGGCCCCCCATGGCATCTATCCTTGTAAAGGTGATGATGAGTGGGTCTCTATCGCCTGCCGTGATGCGTCGGATTGGCAGGCTTTACGCCACCAAATAGATGAAAATTGGGTTCAACACGAAAAATATCAATCGCTCAATGCACGACTCGAACATCAGGATGAACTGGATCAGGCGATTGGTGGCTGGACCTCTTTGTTCAACAAGTTTGAAGTGGCCACTACACTCAACGCAATCAACATACCTGCGGCAGCGGTACAAAAACCGAGTGAACGCATTGACCAAGATCCCAGCACTGAAAGTTTCGGACTGTGGCCCCATGTTCATCATACAAAAATTGGAAATGTTCGCGTTGACGGTCAACCAGCCCACTTCTCAAAAACAGACTGGCGGAGCAGCAAAGGCGGCCCCTGCCTTTCTGAACACACAGAGGAAGTGCTAACGAACCTGCTTGGGTATTCGGATCAGGATGTGAAGTTATTTGTTGTGGAGGGTGTGGTATGACAGCTTTAAAAGGGTACCGAATAGTTGAACTTTCGAACGAAAGATTGTCCTTCGCCGGCAAATTGTTAGCGGACATGGGTGCAGAAGTGATTTTAGTCGAGCCGCCAGGAGGAGACCCTACACGACAGTTCCCACCGTTTCTGGATGATGAGCCCGGAAAAGATCGCAGCCTTTATTGGTGGCATTACAACACCAACAAAAAGTCTGTGGTGCTTGATCTAGAGAGTGACGAAGGGCGCGACAGTTTCCAGCACTTGATTCAATCGGCAGATCTATTGATTGAATCAGAACCTCGGGCTCGTCTGGGTGAACTCGGACTAGACTATGAACAGCTGGTTTTGATCAACGAAAAATTGATTCATGTAGCGATGACACCCTTTGGTCGCGATGACCCCAAAAGCGATTTGCCTGCCACTGATTTAACTATTCTAGCAGGCGGCGGCCCCGTCTGGAGTTGCGGCTATGATGATAACAGCCTGCCCCCGGTCAGAGGATTGGGTAATCAGGGCTATCATACGGGCTGTCATTTCGCAGTCATGTCTGCATTGACGGCGCTGCTTTACCGCGAGGTTTCTGGCGAGGGGCAGTTTATCGATGTCAGCATGCACGCGGCAGCAAATGTGACAACTGAGGCTGGCAGTTACAGCTGGCTGGTCGCCAATGAAACGGTGCAAAGGCAAACCGGCAGGCACGCATCAATAGCACCCACAATGGAGAGCCAAATACGCTGCGCCGACGGACGTTATGCCAATACTGGCGTGCCGCCGAGATTCCCCCATGAATTCAAAAGGCTTTATGACTGGTTAAAGCAGCTGGGGCTTGAAGAAGAGTTACCAGAGGCCGTCTTTCTGGAAATGGGTGCAAACTGGGAGGGTCCATTTGATCTATCTGCTATCGGTAAAGACGATACCCTGACCGCGATTTTCATGTCAGGTCGACAAGCATTGTCATTGATTGGATCGAAAATTTCAGCCTATGACTTTTTCCACGGATGCCAGTCTGCTGGATTGTCAGTTGGGGTCGTCAACTCACCGGATGAGGCTTATGAAGATCCGCACTTCAAGGCACGAGGTTTCCAGGTAGAAGTTGAACATGAGAACCTCGACCGCACATTTCGCTACCCAGGCGCGCCCTATCATTTTGAAAAAACGCCCTGGCAAATAACCAAAAGAGCACCCATGCTGGCAGAACATCAGGAAGAAATAATTGGGGCCCTAACTTTACTCTGACCCCAAAAATCGCTAGTTTCCCAGTCTTAACTTAGAGGAGAAAACAATGAAAGATAAAGTCGTTCTAATTACAGGAGCAGCACGTGGCATTGGCATGGGTATTGCCAACTGTTTTGTCGCAGAAGGCGCAAAAGTGATCGTCACTGACCTCAGCCAGGAACTGATTGATGTCATAGATTCTGATCACATCAGCGGCATGGTTGGAGACGCTGCGAACCAGGATGAAATGAAGGCGCTGATTGCTCAGGTTGTCGCCGAATACGGGCAACTCGATGTGCTGGTTAACAATGCAGGCATTGGCGGGCCGACGACGGACTTCCATGAAATGGCGACGGATTCAGCAGTGTCTAACATGACTGACGCAAGCTGGGATGAGCAACTGGTGGCAAACCTTCGAACGGCGTTTTCATCATCGACCGCGGCCATTCCCCACTTGCAATCCGGCGGCAGCATTATCAATATTGCCTCTATCGCGGCACTTGGACCAACCACAACATTACCAGCCTATGGCGCGGCGAAAGCAGGGGTTGTTCATTTAACGACCACCCTTGCAATGGAACTGGCGCCACGTGCCATTCGAGTCAATTGCATCTGCCCTGGCCTACTATGGACCAGAGCCTGGGAGATCCTAACGACGCAGATGAAAAACAAGCAACCTGAACTTGCAAACATGAGCAACCGGCAAGTATTCGAGATGGTTGTGAAAGATATAACGCCACTCGGCGGTGAGCAAACACCTGAAGATATTGGCAATCTTGCCGTCTTCTATGCCTCCGACAAGGCACGCATGATCACCGGCCAGGTCGTCGCGGTTGACGGCGGTATTTCCGTTAAGTGATGAGACTCGAAAAGTATCTTAAAAGAATCAACTACAGCGGCCCGTTGAATGTTGACCTAGAAACACTCAACAACATTCAAAGACACCATTTACTCGCGATACCCTATGAAGATTTGGATGTTCAGCTAGGACGTCCTCTGACAACGAATGTCGTATCTGCCTATGACAAAATCGTGAATCAAGGTCGCGGCGGTTGGTGTTACGAGATGAATGGTGTGCTTGGCTGGGCCTTAGAGGAAATTGGTTTCGATATTCAACGGGTCTGCGGCGGCGTCAATCGGGCTGAGCGCGGCGATGAAATTATGGGCAATCATTTGGTCTTGCTGGCAAACCTTGGCACAACCTATGTTGTTGATACTGGTTTTGGCGACGGTTTTCTTCACCCTATACCGTTAGAGGAACGCGCCTTCACAGAGCGCGGCTTCGAATTCAAGTTGGAAGCGCTCGCAGACGGCCACTGGCGATTCCATAACCATGAATTTGGTGGTGCGCCGAGCTTTGACTTTAAGACCGAACCAGCAGATGAAACTCAATTAGAAAATCTGTGTCAACATTTACAAAAGTACGAACAATCTCCATTTGTTATGGTCTTGATTGCGCAAAGATTTGTTGCCGACGGTTACGAAATTCAACTTGGACGCGCTGCACGGTCAATCACCGCTAAAGGTGTCAAAACAACACTGTTAAACAGTGCAGACGAACTTCAAGCACGACTGAAGACTGTATTTGGTCTCGATGTACCCAAAACCGCTGAGTTATGGCCCACCATAGTCGAACGTCACGAACAACTATTTGCCGATAAAAACGCATGAGCTCGCGAGACAACTTTCAAGACGGCTTTCGAGACTACACCGCACCCGCGCGCGATTCAGTTGAAGCGTTCTACGAGCTCAACCATCGTTATCAGACCTTCGAGTTTGTCACGCAACAACATAAACGTTTCGTCACATCTCCAGCACAAACACGCGCAATGACATTGCTGGAAGCCCTCGCCTACCTTGATACATTGGTCGATGACTCTGACCCCGATACAGACCTATCTCAACTGCAACACCTATTGCAAACTGCGGAGACGATACGCGCCGACGGCCATGACGATTGGTTTGTGCTCACGGGTTTTATTCATGATCTGGGGAAAATACTCTGCCTATCTGGTGAACCGCAGTGGGCGGTTGTTGGCGACACCTTTCCTGTCGGTTGCAGATACAGCGACAAAATCATTTATCGGGATTTTTTTAGCGCAAACCCTGACGCCTCTAATACGCTGTACCAATCGGAAAACGGCATTTATGAGCCTGGCTGCGGTCTGCGGAATATACACATGTCCTGGGGACACGATGAATATCTTTATCAATCCGTAAAGGACTACTTACCCGAACCCGCGCTATATATGATTCGCTTTCATTCTTTTTACGCTTGGCACCAATCTGGTGCCTACGACCATCTCTGTGATGATCATGATCGCGAGATGCTGCCCTGGGTGCAAAAATTCAATCCCTATGATTTGTATTCGAAGGCAGATGATGCTGTTAAATGGAATGAACTTCGTCCTTACTATCTCGGCCTAATTGAAAAATATTTACCTGCAAAAATAGACTGGCCGGTTTAGCTTTCACCTTCATATTCAGCCTCATCTTCCGCAAGCGCCCGCGAGATACACTCGACTGGATCATCTTGATGGTAGACATGTTCTGACGGCTCTATATTGTCGAGAAACATCTGATAAACCCATGCCATGCGCAGGGCTGCAAGTGGCTCAATAACTCGACTCACTGTCTCCAATTCTGCATCAGGAAAACGAAGCTGCCATTGCTCACACCAAAAACTTTTTAGCAACGGCCTTAAAGACGCATCCACTCGATCGAGCAAACCTGGAAAATCCAACATTGGGTGACCGACGATGCAGTCTCCCCAATCCAGTATTATTATTTCGTCAGCTTCACCGCGCCAATTTCCTGGGTGAAAGTCCCCATGAACAAAAGTATCTGGCAGTCCGCTGTTTGCCAGCACTTCGAGTCGAGCAGGCATGCTCTTTATTAACCGAGCCAATGCTAGTCGATGGTTTGAGTCAAATGCATCTAGATGGCGGCCAATGACACTTTTCAGTTTCGTTGCCATGCTAGCGACACGCCAGTCTTGCAGTCCTAGCGACACCAACTGATCAGCATTGCCAATCTGTTGGCATTGAAGCTTAACTAACCTGCCGATCATGAGTTTCATCTGCTCAAAATTAGCATCGTAAAGATCATTGCCCGGAATATGCTCCATCAAAAACCGAGTGCCCTCATACCCGACCAACTTAGGCACACACTCGTCGTTAAGCAGCTCAATCACCTGCGGTTCGTGCGCAAAGAACGGCGGTACCGATTTTAACCAGTAGCTCGTTGATTTAGTGTCGATACGCCAAATGCTTGATAGGTTCCAGGTTCTGATTTGGCTTGCGCCACAAATCTCTTCATCGCGACACGCCAGTAAACCCGTTACCCAAACTAGATCAGCAGCAGGCCCACCAACAGTAGCATAAGCTAGTCGTTTGCCTGCGTCAGAAAATTCCCGCTCACAAACCTCAAGCTTTAAGTCGCCCAGATTGGCGGACTCAGCAACCTCAGCCAAGTAGGTCACGAGATTGCCCGACGACTGTTCAACTACGCCAATCAGCCTGATGATGGTGACATTGAGGTTAAACTTTTCTTTGGCACCTTCAACAATTTCGGCCACTTCCTGTAACCAGGGCGTTTTGACTTCAAAAGATGCAAGCTCGCCGAGCACATCACCGGCTTCATTGGCCAGGATCAACTTAACGATGCGCCCAGGAATTTGCACCACTTAAAGTACTTGAACCACTCTAATCGTTATGACCATTAGGACCACTGATCAAACCGCAAAATTTCTTCAACAGGCTTTCTGGTCACAGGACCAAATTTGCCTAACGGATAACCAACAGGAATAAGGCAAATTGCAGCCATCGTTTCTGGCAGATTAAGCGCTTCACGCACTTTGTCTTGGTCGTTGAGTGCTAAGGTTGTTGGCGCTGCTCCAAGACCCATAGATCGAGCGGCTAACAACAAGTTTTGAATGCCCGGCCAAATAGAACCACCGCCACGCTGCGCCATCGCACTATCAACTTTCTGACCAAACTCCATACAAGCGATAACTAACGCTGGAATCTCATGCATGTGCTCCATTTGCCAAATCACAGCATTGAGCATGCGCTTACGCTTTTCTTCCGACTGGTGTGGCAAGCTACCAGGGCGCGCTGCTTGCGGGCCGATATAAGCTTCCACTCCCTCTCGATTGAGATCAGCCAGTTTTTGTTTAACCGCTGCGTCTCGGACTACCATCCAGCGTCCATTTTGCATATTCGAACCTGAAGGCGCCTGATTTGCTGCATCAACCATCTTTTTCAAGTCTGCCTCAGGGACTTCTTTAGTATCAAGCTTACGCATGGCGCGACAATTGTACATCGCGTCAAAAAGTGACATTTCTTCTGTGCTCATTCTCTTTCCTTTTAAGTAAAATTTTTAGGTATTCGCCCTAAATGTGAATCTAGGGTATGTCAGGTGGACTGATAAGTACATATAATCGAGCGACTTGTCAGTGGTATCCAGGAGCGCAAACAGAAATGAAAAATTTGAAGTTAGACGGGCTTACATTTCGCGACTTGGATCACGACGGTGTGCTCTCGCCTTATGAGGACCATCGATTATCCGCCGACATAAGAGCGAAAGACTTATTGTCCAGAATGACATTGGCCGAAAAAGCCGGCGTTATGATGCATGGCACAGCACAGACCAACGGACCCATTGGCATCATGGGGGTTGGTAGTGAATATAACCTGGAAGCCAACCGGCAAGCGATTGCCGAGCGCAAAATCAACCATTTAATCACCCGCCTGGACAACGATCCACAAGCCTTCGCACAACAAAACAATCTTCTTCAGCGTATCGCGTCCGAAACCCGCCTCGGCATTCCGGTCACTATCAGCACTGACCCTCGCCATCACTTTCAGCACGTCACGGGTGCTAGCTCGAGAGCAAAAGGTTTCTCGCAATGGCCTGAAACCACAGGCTTAGCTGCAGTTGGTAGCGCAGAGCTGGTGCAACAATTTGCCGAAATTGCGAGGGCAGAATATCGGGCTGTCGGCATACATATGGCACTTTCACCCCAGGCAGATATCGCAACAGAACCGCGCTGGCCTAGAATTTCGGGTACTTTTGGCGAAGATCCAGCTCTTGCGCGGAAGCTTGTGGGGGCCTATGTAAAGGGCATGCAGGCTGGCACGACAGGCTTACAGCACAATAGCGTTTCTTGTGTCGTTAAACACTGGGTCGGTTACGGTGCAGCACCAGAGGGATTCGACGGGCACAACGCCTATGGTCGCTACTCTGAATTGACAGAAGCGTCACTTCGCCTACATATAGAACCATTTTTGACATCATTTGAGCATAACGTCGCCGGCGTCATGCCGACCTATACGATACTTAAAGACCTTGTGCACAAGGGCGAATTATTAGAACAAGTCGCAGGGGGCTTCTCCAAAGAACTGATCGACGGGCTGTTACGAACCGAATATCAGTTTAAGGGTTTCGTCTTATCTGATTGGGCGATATTCAGAGATGCAGGAGAACAAACCTTCAATCCAACCCAAATGCAATCACCGAATCAAATCGCAATGCCATGGGGCGTTGAATCTTTAGCGCGAGCAGAAAGGTTCGCCAAAGCAATCAATGCCGGATGCGACCAGTTAGGCGGCGAAGAAGATGTTGCAATATTATTAGCGGTCATCGATCAAGGCTTAGTGGAACACAAAAGAATCGACGAAGCGGTCTACCGCATGCTGGTACAGAAATTTGAACAAGGTCTATTCGAAAATCCATTCGTCGATGAAGCTTTGGCAGAAGCACTGGTTGGCTCAGCGCAAGCTGTAAACACGGGCAGAGATGCTCAGCGCAGATCACTGATCTGCCTGAAAAAGCCAACTTCGATCCTGCCTGACAGCAAGTTTTACTTTGAGAATATTGATACAGCATCGGCCCACAATACGGCTGAAGGCACCGCCGACATCGCCATAATAAGACTTTCGACACCTCACCAACAACTTCACCAAAACTTCTTTTTCGGCAGTCGACAGCAGGAAGGCGATATTGATTTCAAAGCCGAAGGCGAGGATACACAACGGTTGCAGGCATTATCAAAACTAATGCCAACCATTGCCGTCATTCAAATGAGCCGCCCAGCAGTCATCGCGGATATTATCGACGGCCTAGACGGACTCTATGTTGACCTTGGCGTATCCGACGATTTGCTCATCGATGCAATAGTTGAAAGGCAAGACACTGAAGGTACGCTACCTTTTGAATTGCCGTGCTCTATGCAGGCCGTAATGGACCAAAGACCCGACTTACCTTCTGATAGTCACGACCCAACCTTTACGATTGGATCAGACTATCGCGATAAATAGCCTAGCGGCTTTATCTACCTTTAAACTCAGCTGGCCGTTTTTCTGCAAAAGAAGTCATACCTTCTTTTGCATCTTCGGTACGCATGAGCTGTAAAAAGTTCATGTACACATGATGAACATGATCGTTAAATTGCTCCGCTAGTCCCATTCGCATTAGACGTTTGGCGGATTGAACAGCCAGCGGTGCATTACGCGCGATATCATTTGCCAACGAGCGAGCAAAGGTCATCAGTTCAGCATCTGGCACAACGTGCGCGCACAAGCCCAGTTTTTTACTTTCGTCTGCGCCGAGATTACGCGCCGTGTAAATTATCTCTGCCGCTTTCTCCCAACCTAACAATCGTGGCAACACCCAGGTGCCACCACTTTCTGGCACTATGCCCCGCTTGACTGGGGTTGGTGCAAATTTAGCGCTCTGCGCCATCACGCGAATATCACAACAAAGTGCCATGTCCATACCAAACCCTGCGGCCGCGCCATTCAAGGCACAAATCACCGGTTTTTCGCAGTTAAATATGACCGCTGGCGGGAAGGTTTTGACGTTCAAACTCACGGGAATTGTAGCGGCCGTATTGGTGCCAGATTGTGAGCCTGTGCGCGACTGTGCTGCAACAACATCGAGCCCAGCACAAAACATTCGCCCTGCCCCGGTAAGAATGATCACTCGAACATCAGCGTCTCGCTCTGCCTTGTTCATATAATCACTCACGAGCTCCATCATCTCGCCACCCAAAGTGTTCATTTGCTCTGGTCGGTTTAAGGTGATGGTTGCTATGCCATCGGCTACTTCATAAAGCGTATCTTGACTGGAAGTTACCTGATTCATCTTCTTTCTCCTACTTTTTTCATGACTGTGTCTGTGACTTGCATTCGTTGTTTCGATCAGTTTACTGCGCTCATCTCCAGAATTGCACCTTTCTTTAAACCGACTGGAAACATGCGCAAAATGGATGGCTAGAGCGCACTCTCCAGCATTCTTTCGACGAGCGCCGCACCCACCCATGAGCCAATACCGAGTAGCAAATACAACCCAACCTTAGCGAAGCTACCCATATCGAGCGGCCAATCGTTCACCCTTTCGATCCTCACTTCCATCGCCAACAAACCAATGAGCCTGTTACTGGTTTCATCCGTAGCCTCAACGACTTTGCGCTGTTCTACCTGAATATGCTCTCTGAGCATTCTGAGTTCCTTCAGCTTTTGATCACGCAATCGCAAATGAACACCCCATACTGGCAACACCAGCGCGGTCACAGCCAATGCCAGCATCGTCAACACATTAACGATGGCACCGACGACGCTGTCTCCAGGATTTGCCGCCAGATGAGCCGTAATTGATATTAGGATCACTATTAACAGCGTGCTATGAACGCCTTGATGAATGAAAGGCCGATAGCACTCAATTTCAAGCAGGTTGATCGCGGGTAATTGTCTTGCCACCCTGCTCATCTGAATTGCACTCCAAACCAGCTCATAAGAAAATCGTCCCATAAACCACCCCACCATCGACATAGCAATAAATACAGCGACAAACTCTAGTGGCCACTTCCAGGGTTGCAGTGTAAATTCTGGCGGATTAGGCAAAATGATGAACAGCCCAATAAAGGCAAATACGCCCAGTAACCCAAGCAGCACTAGCACCAATTCTTGAGGTTCACCGTGTTCACCTGGGAGATCAAATTTGAGCTTAAGTTCACTGATATGATTTGCCGTCCACCGGCGCAGATACCAGTGCGCGACCGGCAGATACCCAACCATCACCATCAAGGTCAGACTAGCTCTTAAGTTTGACGAGGACACATTTCCACTTAAGGTATCTGCTAGCAAACCGCTTTCTGCCGCAATCAGCAGAAACCCAATAAAACAGCTGACAGAAACGCCAATAGCCGTGATGTAAGGGGGCACGGGAAGGTTGCCAAGCAATCGGTGTGAGAGCATATTATTTGATTAGGTTCTTGTGGATGCAAAGCACCGTTAATGCCATCTTATCAGATGCACAAACGCTCGGGTTCGCCGCTGGCCAGCCTAATTCTCAATGATATCTCGCGATTCACGCAGAATTCTCCCATCTCGTTGATTCAGATCAAGCCCGAATACACGCTCCAACCGAAAATACGGTATATTGAGTTTCATCAGAATTCATATTTAAACTCTTGAAGGTGACATTTAATGACCGAACATTTCGATGTACTCATCGTTGGTGCGGGTATCTCAGGTGTGGGCGCGGGCTACCATATGCGGACCCAATGCCCCGACAAATCTTTCGTTATTTTGGAAGGACTAGACTCGTTTGGAGGAACCTGGTGGATGCATAAATATCCAGGGGTTCGCTCTGATAGCGACCTATATACCTTTGGTTATAGCTTCAAGCCCTGGACCGGCACCCCTATCGCGACCGCGGGCGAAATCCTGAAGTACATGGATGAGGTCATTGAAGAAAATGATCTTAAGAGTCATATTCGCTACAACCACTGGATCGAAGCATCCAGCTGGTCAAGCAAAGAGAAAAAATGGACGATAACGGGTAAAAATAAAGAAACCGGCGAACCAATATCTTTCACCTGTAGCTTCCTCTGGATGTGCCAAGGCTATTACAAACATGCCGAGGGCTACACCCCAGAATGGGAAGGTATGGAGAATTACAAAGGCTGCATTGTTCACCCACAGACATGGCCGGAAGACCTTGAATATAAGAACAAGAAGGTACTTGTAATTGGCTCTGGTGCCACCACGGCAACGGTGGTGCCCGCGATCGCCGCAGATTGCGAGCATGTGACCGTACTGCAACGCTCACCTACCTATTTTATTCCCGGCAGAAATGCTAACGATACCGCCGACCTTCTGCGCAAGCTTGATATCAAGGAAGAATGGATACACGAAATCGTTCGTAAGGAAATCCTCTTTAATCAAGATGAATTCACTCGCCGAGCAACAGAAGAGCCTGAAGTCGTCAGAGCCGAATTACTCGCCGGTGTTAAAGCCTTTCTACCCGACGACTATGACATGAGTCACTTCACGCCGACATACCGCCCTTGGCAACAACGTATCGCCTTTGTCCCAGACGGTGATATTTTTCAAGGTATCAGCGCCGGTAAAGCGGACATGGTGACAGATGAAATCGATCACTTCTCCGAAAAAGGCGTGGTGACAAAGTCTGGCCAGGAAATTGAAGCTGATATCGTGCTGACGGCAACGGGCTTTAACTTATGTGTACTCGGCGACATAGATTTCTCCGTTGACGGTAAACACGTCGATTTTGCTGACACGGTGACCTATCGCGGCATGATGTTTACTGACGTACCTAATATGGCCTGGGTGTTTGGCTATTTCCGTGCAAGCTGGACGCTACGGGTTGACCTTGTCAGCGATTTTGTTTGCCGGTTATTGAATCACATGGATGAAAAAGGTGTGCAATCCGTTGTACCAACACTCGGTCAGGGTGAGCATAATATGCCTAAACTTGACTGGATCGACGAGGACAACTTTAACCCTAATTATCTCAAGCGCTCTATGCACCTTATGCCCAAGAGCGGTGATAAAGCGGAATGGCGACATTCCCAGGATTACTGGCGCGAGAAAGACGAGATTCCAAAGATTGATCTCGACAGTACTGCCTTTAAATATGGTTAAGTCAGATTATGGTTAAGCCGGCATGCGCTTAGGGAGGTAGCGAGTTCGAAGAGACGGATATCGCCCTTAGAATATCGCGCCAACTAACAATTCCGGCGACGTTTTCATCACCATCCAAGACAGGAATACAGGAAACATTATTGTTTAGAAAAACGTCAATAGCCTGGGAGATCATATCTCCTTCATGCAGAAAAATCGGTGAGCGCGTCATTATTTGATGCGCTCGCTTATTAAGAATCGCTGTATCCCTCAGCACTTCGGCCGCTGTGCCAAGTGTCGGGCTAATTGTTTTAAGCAAATCTCGGTCTGAGATAACGCCCAGCAGTTTTTTCTCTTCCACTACCAGCAAATGATGAAAGTGTGTTCGCTCGAAGACACTTTTCACCACGCTGAGTCGGTCATCCATATCCACCGTTTCAACCGGTGAACTCATGATGGCTCGTATCGCCATCTCAAATACCTTTAATCATGGAGTAATGCTTCTCAATTGAAAAATAGTAAACATCTACTATTAGCATAATCTATATTTTTGAAAGTGATGATAATTGGCGTGAAAACATTCCAGCCTACGACCATAAGATCTAAAGCTCTGTTGGCGGTATGGGTCGATTTAACATAGGCTGCATCCAATCATAGGCTCAGGCATCTTTATCAGTGGAATCCGTCAAAGAAAAAGAACGAATCGCGTCCTTAGATTTACTCAGAGGGTTTGCGCTACTGGGCATCTTATTATTGAACATTATTGGTTTCGGATTACCCGCCGCCGCCTATTCCAACCCAGGTTACGACCTGCTCTCAGGATCGATGTTGGATGTCACCACCTGGGCAACGGTCGAAATATTCGCCGAAGGCGCTATGCGCTGCCTGTTCTCGATTCTATTTGGCGCGGGAGTCTTACTGTTCACCACAGGTCCTGGCGCTAAGGGCGCAGGATTACACTACAAACGTACTTTTTGGCTATTAATCTTCGGTTTGTTTGATGCCTATATATTGCTTTGGAACGGAGATATCTTAGTCACCTACGCACTTTGCGGGTTCTTTTTATACCTACTCAGAAACAAAAGCGGCAAGTCTTTACTCATGTTCGCCACGAGTCTTGTCGTGCTGATATCGCTTTTCTACGGCGCGCTAGGTTACGGCCTGTCTGTGGCGAAAGATGCTTCTTTTGCAGTGCAAAAGGCTTCAGAAGCACCAGCTGGAATCATTCAGGCTAGCCCTGACACCAAGATGATGGCAGCACAATGGCAAGACTTTATAAAAGACTTTGTGCCTACAGCAGAAAAAGTTGCAAGTGAACTAGAACAACGTCGCGGCAGCTATCAAAGTGCTTTCTCTTGGAATTTGGTCAAGTCGCTAGAAATGCATCTGATGGTAGTACCCGTGTTTTTGTTCTGGGATGCCCTAGCGATGATGTTACTGGGTATGGCGCTATATAAATTCGAGGTGTTGCAGGGAGGTCGATCAATCAGCTTTTATCGGAATCTGGCTATCGTGGGCTTTAGCATCGGGCTAACTTTTAACGGCTATGAGGTTTATAAAGGCATATCCAAAGACTTTGAACTCACTGCAATATTCGCCCAAATGCAGGCCACATATCACATAGGAAGACTGGGCATGGCCATGGGGTATATTGGTTTGCTCGTCCTATTTGCCAAGACGCTAAATTTCACGAGAATCAAAACATCCATGTCTGCTGTGGGGCGCATGGCGTTAACTAACTATCTTATGCATTCGGTAATTTGTGCGATCATATTCACTGGGCTTGGCTTTGGGCTCGTTGGTGAGTTATCCAGAGCTTCGCTTTATCTTGTTGTCTTTGCAATTTGGGGATTCCAACTCTTGCTAAGCCCCTGGTGGTTGAAACGTTATCATTTTGGACCCGTTGAATGGCTGTGGCGCGGGCTTACGTACGGCCGCTGGCCAAAAATCAGCCGTGAAATTTAATAAAAGCCAATTTATAAGGCTATTTACAGGGCTCTTTATAAGGAAAGAAAATGCTCAAACAGAATTTTAAATTCGGCATACTGGCACTCGGCTGGATATTTTATGGGGCTACCGTGTATGCAGAAAAGATCGATGTAACAAGGCTGTCTGAAACTGTCAGGGTACTTTCATCAGATGAATTTGAAGGTCGAGCGCCGGGCACTGCTGGAGAAAAGAAGACGATCGAGTATCTTATACAACAATTCAAAGCACTGGGTTTAACACCCGGTGGCGACAATGCAGGCTGGACCCAGTCAGTACCTTTAAACCACACAAAATTACAGGGTGAATTTAACGTTGGTTTTCGAATAGGAGAAAATCGCTGGCCACTGCAACAGGCGATAGATCTAGAGTTAAGCAGCGTTTTACCTATCGCGCGCAATAGGATTAAAGAAGCACCGGTTGTATTTGTGGGTTTTGGCGCCAGCGCCCCCGAGCGCGATTGGGATGACTATGGAAAAACCGACCTGGCCGGCAAAGTTGCATTATTTTTAGTCAACGATCCAGATTTTGCAGCGGCACCTAACGAACCAGTAGCTGGTCTATTCGGCAACAAGCGTATGACCTACTACGGTCGTTGGATGTACAAATTTGAAGAAGCCGCCAGACGCGGTGCCATCGCAGCTCTGGTTATCCATGAGGATAAAGCTGCAGGCTACGGCTGGAAGGTCGCCTCCTCCTCACCCGGTGAGAACTATGCCGTTGCCATCGGTGGTGCCGCTGTAAAGCCTATCCAATTACAGGGTTGGCTACACAACGACGCGGCAGCAAAACTCTTCGACGCTGCCGGCATGAACCTTGAGGAACAAAGTCGACTTGCGAGACAACCCGAATTTGAAGCGTTCACATTAAAGAATGTTACTTTCAGCGCAGATTTAACCGTAGAAATAGACAAAATTGAGAGCCAAAATGTATTAGCCCTTTTGCCCGGTAGTAGCCAAAGCGATGAAAGTATTATGGTATCGGCCCACTGGGATGCTTACGGTATGGGCGAGCCAGACGCACAAGGTCGCACAGTTAGGCCCGGTGCCAATGACGACGCACTTGGCACCGCAGGCGTCATTGAACTCGCCCGAGTCCTAAAAGCAGGCCCGACCCCTGCCCGTAGTATTGTATTTGCAGTGTGGACAGCGGAAGAAAGCGGCCTGTTAGGTTCTTCCGCCTATGCAGAAGACCCCATTTATTCTATTGAAAAAACAGCCGCCAATTTGACCTTGGATATTCTACAAACCGCAGGCTTGGCGAAAGACGTCATTCTCGTTGGCGAAGGTCAAAGTGAATTGGAAGTTGACCTAGCTCGCGCCGCCGCACGTCAGGGCCGCGTTGTGACGCCAGAAAGCTTGCCTGAAAATGGACTGTTCTTTCGAGCGGATCATTTTTCCATGGCAAGAAAAGGTGTGCCAGTACTGCTGTTAATGGGCATAGCCGGCGGTGCAGACCTTATAGAGGGCGGTAGAGCAGCGGGCGATCAATGGATAGCCGATTACATCGATACCTGTTACCACCAGACCTGCGATGCCTGGTCGCCGGACCTGGATTTACGGGGCGCTGCACAGGATATCGAGTTGTTCCAGATGATCATTCAGGACTTAGCGAATTCTGACCGCTGGCCACAGCTGCAAGAAAGTTCGGAATTTAAGGCCATAAGAGATCAGAGTAGCGCCGTTAGAAAGCGCTAGCTAAAGCGGGCTTGGTTGCCATCATGCAACCAAGTAATCCCTCTTGCCGAATGACCTTTGCTTGCTCAAACCCACAATCACGCAAAATCTGTAGATGATCTGCAACGGGGAACCGCCTCGGCTCGGCCTGCGTATCATGAGGAAGCGGAACAACAAAATCTGCGTTGATTAGCATGCCGCCAGGCTTCAAAACCGAAGCGATATTGGTGTAAGTTGAAACCAACGCGTCTCGTCCACCAAAGTCATGAATAGACTGCAAAGAGTAAACTGAACTAAATGTGCCTTCGTGACCCGAGGACCACGATTGCGAAAGGTCTTGCTTAATAAAGATTGCTCGGTCACTAGCACTACCTTCTTCAACCACGATTTCTTTGCAGTAGTCCAGCAAGGTCTGACTAACATCCATCGCAGCCAATTGCGCGTGAGGTATCAGCTTAAGAAGTTCCGTCAACAGTTCTCCATCACCTATACCAAGCTCAAGCATCACAGGGTTCGACACGCTAACGTTATGCTCAACGAGCAGTCGCTTAACGACGGCTTTCATCTCTAGCCGCTCAGGCCAGCGGTGATCTAAATCATGACGCCAGAGCTTAGGTGTTTCAAAATCAGAGACGGCCAAAGGGTTACCTATATTCAAGAATAAGCATGGAGTTTACCCAAGTCGACATACTTATTTCAAACCTGACTGATGCAGCTCGAGCGGAGGTACCGAGAAATTTTTTATGTAAAAGCCTTTTGAAGATCGTTGGCAGCATGGCAAAGGAAATATACCGTTCTGCCGCGCGTTATCTATACATGGCTTGTAATCCGCATCCAAGCCCGCTCTCATATGCTTATAGAAGATCTGGTGGTCGAGGATTTGCAATCCTGTCTTAATTGAACACCAACAAATATTAGAGAGGCAACTATTGCAGCAACCCCCAAAAATTCAACATG
>JBLHWY010000039.1:0-40675 GCA_047629195.1 Candidatus Azotimanducaceae bacterium | reverse complement strand
GAAGGAATTGTTACCGCTTTCCTTAATGATGCCGACAAGATGAATCAGCACCTCAGCGTTCTGGGTCGCAGTCGCAAGATCCTGCGCATCGGTGTAGTCAACTATCGAACAGGTTACTCGGTCAGAACAAGCATCTTTGATAGCATTTGCCGCCGACTCAGACCTTACTAGCGCAAAAACCTCATGCTGCTGACTCAACTCGCGCATCAGTCGCATCCCAAGGTGACCGTTGGCTCCGGTGATAGCCACCCTCATTTAAAATCAGACATCGGAGTCTACCTCTGAAACCATCGACTTCAGATGGTACATCCAATACCCATCGGGTATTGCAGGAACGGGCTGACCTGGTCTGATTTTCGCAAGCCTGCTTCGCCACGCCGAATCCATCTCGGCCCCCGCTTCCAGACGTCGAAAACCGACCGGATAGACCTTGCCATCAACTCTAATTCGTCCGCGGGGGTCATTCGATATGTAACCAGACCACAATTTACCCTCACAGCTCATACAGCCAATATACAATTCCGGACCATCATTAAAACAGTTCAACTTCACTGAATGAGGAAAATTGACTCGGGTCTCGAGATCACATAGTCCTGCATCCGCGATAAAAGCCCAATTGCTAATTTCTTCGCCGACGACCTCTCCATCGAGGACACCACCCGGGATCCTTTCTAAAAACCGCGGACCACTGCTACAAGAACCGAAGCCAAACAATATGGGCAGCACCAAAATTATTAATATCCTCAGCTTTTTTTTCATTAGATTTCACTCTGTCGCAGATTTATGACAGCATCAAACTCTGAATTCTTAATTAATTCAAGTACCCAGATAAGATGAATAGAATTTCCTTACCAAATGCCCTTTCCGCGTCCAGATTACTCTTGGCTCCAATACTCGCCTGGAGTATCGTGATGGGATCCACCACTGTGGCTCTGGTGCTTTTCTTTGCCGCCATTGCAACTGACTTGCTGGATGGATACCTAGCAAGAATATGGCAACAAACATCCCCCTTTGGCGGTCTGTTAGATCACGGCAGTGACGCTATTTTTGTCACCATCACACTTGCTGTACTCGCACAGCAACAATATATCACTTGGTTATTACCGCCACTGGTAATTCTCTCTTTTCTACAATATGCGATAGACTCGAAAGCCTTGCTTGGCCATCCTTTACGCGCAAGTCAGCTGGGCCGATACAATGGCGTTGCCTATTTTGTATTGGCAGGCTTCCCTATTACCCAAGAAGGCCTAAGTTTTAATCCAATACCCTATTCCTGGGTTGAGTGGTTGTCCTGGTTGCTAGTCGTCTCAACTCTCGCCTCAATGGCAAACAGGCTCATTGCGTTTATCATTCTAAAGCGCGAGAAACGCAGATAATTGTTCAAGTGCTCATTACTCAAGGCTCTATGTTAAAGTGAAGCGACCCCGAGGCTTTACTAATCTTTTCTCAATTATACTCTCGATCTTCTATGATTCTTAACCACTACTAGCAGTAACGACATTCCTATGATTATACGAATTTTCAAAGCAATATTTGGCATAACCCTTGTGCTCGTCATCTCAGCTTCAATATTTCTCTTTTATATGCGGTATCACGACGGCCCCATGGAAATTATTACGGGAGGACCGTTTCAAAGCGGCTCACTAGTCGTCGAAAATGAAGGCAGCAAATTGGATATCAATTCGCTAATAGACAGAGACACATTTGAATTTCAGCTGCTAGACCCGCCCAGGTCCAGAACTGTCTGGCTTGCTGTTAATGACAACAGACTATTTATTGCAAGCGCATACATGAACGAGGGCTATGCCAAAATCTGGAAGCAATGGCCACATCAGGTTGCTGAAAACAACAAAATACTGCTACGGATTGATGAGCAAATTTATGAGCGGCAACTCATTCGCACATTTGATGATGATATCGCTAATGCTGTAGGGAAGGAAACAGAGAGAAAATATGGCGCAAAATTCACTCATCAAGACGTTGCATCAGAAGGTGTCTGGATTTACGAAGTCAGTTTAAGATAGGCACCTTTTCTTGGCAGCCTTTTAGATACTTAAGCCTTTAAAATCTAGTTTGATTTTTCCCTGCACCTTTTGCTTTATATAGCTCAGCATCAACGAGCTTTAGCAGATCCTTCCCGCTCGAAATGTCATCGTCACCATTCCAATGGGTAACGCCAGAACTAATCGTGAGGTTGAGCACTTCTCCATCATATTCAAACCGATGAGCATCAACAGCTTTTCGTACTCTTTCAGCTAGAACAACCGCGGCATCCAGGCTGGTACCTCGCATGAGGAAAACGAACTCGTCACCACCATATCTCGCAAACACATCGTAACCTCGAACTTCGTTCTCCACTAGCGCTGCCAAATTTTTCAATACTAAGTCACCAGCTGGATGCCCGTAGTCATCGTTGACTGTTTTGAAATGATCGATATCGAAAAATACAATACTCAGCCCAGATTTATTCCGCTTGTTGTACTCGTATTCTTTTTCCAGCGCTTCGTCAAAGTATCGTTTGTTATAGATCCGAGTCAGCCCGTCCTTGACGGCCATATTCCTTAACATCATGTGGTATTTAGTGTCATCTTCATCTTGATAACTGAATTTAAATGTAACCTCTCCTAATGTGAGCTTGTCTCCCTCTGTCAATCTGACCGGCTGTTCAACCCGATATTTGTTAACAAAAGTACCGTTAGTACTATTAAGATCAGTAATCTGAAACCCATCAATCCGCTTTAAGATGAGCGCGTGTCTTCGGCTAATGCTAGAGTGTGAGACAACAACATCGATATCATCACTGCGACCGAGCGTAGTAACGTCTCCATTTAATTCATACACCTGGCCAATGAAATCGCCCCGGATCATGATCAGACAGGGTCTTTTATCCCGATCCGAATGATGAACATCGTCATCACCCTGGGACGTATATTCCGTATTATCAGACATCACACAATCCTTCGTTTACTAAGCGAGTCACAGGTCATCAAAAGCTGTCTGAGAGGGTGGAGAACTTAGCGACCAAAACGTCGCTCTCTTTGTTGATAAATTCTAACCGCACGCCAAAAGTCGATCATTCTGAAAGCTGGCCAATACACCTCAGTAAAATATAATTCAGAGTAGGCACTCTGCCAAAGTAGAAAGCCTGATAATCGTTCTTCTCCGGACGTTCGAATAATCAAATCGGGATCAGGAATTCCATCGGTGTAAAGGTAGTTGGAAAACATTTTTTCATCTATGGTATCAATGTCGAGCTTGCCATCTCTTACCTCGTTCGCGACGGCTTTGACAGCATCGATTATCTCCGCGCGCCCACCATAGCTAATAGCAATGTTTAATTGAAACCGGTCGTGATCTTTGGTCAGCTCCTCTACAGCATCAATTTCTTTGTTCATCTCTGACGATAAATCAGCCCGACGACCGATAACCCGAACCTTCACTCTTTGTTCTCGTATGACCGGATCAACCTGGAACTTTTGGAGCTTCCGCATGATCAGATCCATCAAGTAGCCTACTTCTTCAGGGCTTCGAGAATGATTCTCGACGGAGAACCCGTAAAGCGTGATGATTTTAATTTCAAGACGCCAGCACCACCTCAAAAACTCTTCGAGCTTGTCTGAACCGGCAGTGTGACCCTCGCTAGGGTCTGAAAAACCTTTGCTTCTGGCAAATCGCCTATTGCCATCCACAATCAAGCCGATGTGATGCGGTTTCGGCCCATCATGTATCTGACGCCAAAGCAATCGCTCATAAAGTGTATAAAAAATGCTGGGAATATCCATTGAATGCTGAAAAAATGATCAAGTGGGAGATTATTCACGACCTGACTCAAACCGCAAGCCCTTAAGGCGCTAATAACGACCGCTAGCGCTGTGAATCTATTATACGCCACTCATATCCAATTAAACATTCAGTTGTAGCCCGTCGGTAGGCTCCATGGCATCAGAAACCGAATTTTTTTTCATCATTTTTCGCTATGATGTCGCCCACACACCCCGGCTAGATAGATATTGATGGTTTGTCCAAATAATCGCTCATTTCTTGCATTAACCCTCTGCATTTTGCTCTCCTCCTCCTGTTCTGATCAAGATAGCGTGCTAGACCCAGAGCTTACCGAGGCAAGGCAAAAGCGAAACCTCGACTTTAAAACCTGTGAGAGAACCAGCTCAACCCAATCAGCAGGCTTAGTCTCTGAAAGTAAATGTCTGATATTTGAACGCGCAGAGAATCCAGCAGATCCGGATGGTCGTCAAATTCCATTACAGGTGATGGTTATTCCATCGCTAAAATCTAATTCATTAGCTGACCCACTCCTTATCCTCGCAGGAGGTCCCGGTCAGGCGGCCACAGAAATGGCCAGCCTTGGCTTAATATTTGGCAAAATCAGGCAGGACCGTGACATTGTCCTATTGGACCAACGTGGTACTGGCAAACTCAGTCCTATGGGCTGTTCAGCCACGCCGGATAAAATCACCGACCTGTCGCTAGACAACCTATTGAGGGTACAAACTGAGTTACTCAATAACTGCCTGCGAGAGATGGACGCAAGTCCGCAATACTACACGACAGATATCGCCATTCAGGATCTTGAGGCGCTTAGGAAGTATCTTGGTTACGAGAAATTCAACCTCTGGGGCGCTTCCTACGGCACAAGAGTAGCATTAGCGTTTTTGCAGGCATATCCCAACTCTGTCAGAACGACGGTAATAGATGGGGTCGCCCCGCCATCTATATCGCTGCCTTTGTACATAGAACGAGATGCAAGCAGAGCGTTGGAAATGGTATTCGACGACTGCGCGGCTGAACCTGCCTGTTCCCAGAATTTCCCCAAACTTAGGCAACACTTTGATGAGCTTAGTAAAAACCTAACAACGCAACAGACGTTATCACTTCAAGACCCGGTCTCTAATGAACCCGTCACTTTATCTGTTGATGTTGATTGGCTACACGCATCCCTAAGATCCCCTCTTTATGGCCGGGTTGCCCAAAGGCTTATCCCGTACATTATTGAACAGGCATATGAGGGAAACTTTGCTCCGCTGCTCTCAGTTTCTGCCATTGAGGGCAGTATTAACGAAGCCATGTTTTTGTCAGTCGTGTGTAGCGAGGACGTTGCCCAGATAAGTCCTTTTGAAATATCACAGGAGCAGGCCAAGCCCTACATACTCAAGTCGCGGCACCTCAACATGCCAATTCTAGAAGCTTGCAAGCAATGGCCAAAGCGAACGCTCGACAGGGATTATTTTGAGCCGACAATCTCGGACAAACCAGTACTAATTTTCTCGGGCGCATCCGACCCTGTCACGCCACCTTCATGGGGAGACTCGGTCATGCCGGGACTAAGTAACTCACGACACCTTGTGGTAGAAGGATTCGCACACAACACGCTCGGCTCAACCTGTGCAATCGATATTATTAGTAACTTCATAGACACTGCAGATTCTTCAACACTGGATACAACTTGCCTATTAAATATCAAGCGAAGACCCTTTTTCATTGGCGTAGGCGGGAGCTCATCTGATGATTGAGGTGAGCAACCTGCGCAAAAAATTTAAGCAAGTTAATGCAGTCGATGGCGTATCGTTCAGCGCTCGTGATGGCGCGATCACCGGGTTACTGGGCCACAACGGCGCCGGTAAGTCGACTTCGTTACGCATTCTTTACGGTCTATTGACCGCAGACAGTGGCTCAGCCGAAATTGATGGCATAGATGTCATGACACAACCGCAACGGGCACAGGAAATTATTGGGGTCATGACTGACGCTCACGGCCTGTACCCAAGACTCACCGCACGGGAACATATTGAGTATTTTGCCCAACTGCGAAAACTAGACAAATCAATAATTCATCGCCGCATTGGGCAACTCATTGAGCAACTCGCGATGGAGGAAATTGCCGACCGTAGGGCTGAAGGGTATTCCCAGGGTGAAAAAATGAAGGTCTGCCTAGCTCGATCGCTGGTTCATGATCCGCAAAACATCATTATGGATGAACCTACCAATGGCCTCGATGTGATGACAACAAGGAGTGTCCGTAAAATCCTGCAAGAATTAAAACAGCAAAATAAGTGCATCCTGCTGTCATCCCACATCATGCAAGAGATCAGCGCGCTATGTGACGAAGTCATCGTAATCTCTGATGGCAAAGTACTCATGCAGGGCAGTTTGGATGAAATGCTGGCAAAAGCTGGAGAGTCAGATCTGGAAGAAGCTTTTATGGCGCTCACGAGGTCAAGCAAATGAGCATTTGGTTAGTCATAACAAGAAAGGAGCTAATCGATGCATTTCGCGATCGACGAGCGCTTTTGGCGCTACTACTTTTCCCGATTGTTGGTCCTTTTGTCATCTACTTTATGTTCAATACCATCGTTGACATCGCTGATGAAGCAAAAGATCTGACGCTGCCAGTCGTGGGCGCCAAATATGCACCTGATCTCGTTGATTTCCTTCGTCAAAGCGGCATCAAAGTGGAGCCTGTGAACATAGGGCCTGTCGCTGATGAAAAAGAAACCCAAGAACATAAAAAAGAACCTATCAAGAATCATAAAGCGCCTTATGTTTACCCACTGAATTTGCATGCCAGTCTTCGCGAGAAAATCGAAGACCGTACTTATGATTTTGTGCTTGTCATACCCAAAGATTTTTCCTACCGAATGGCCCAGTCTCGGACCGTGAATATCGAGCTATTCCACGAGAGCTCAAGAGCAACAGCACAAGCAAAGGTCGGCAGAGTTCAACAGGTAATCTCTTACTGGGGTCAGGAAACCGCATCACTGCGCCTGATGGCACGCGGAATCAGTCCAACAATCATCAATCCCATCAGCGTTCAGAGAATCAATGTTGCGAGCCAACAGGCGCGCGCCCAGCGCCTACTCGGCATGATCCCATTTTTCATCATCATCGCTGCGTTTGTGTGCGGCATGGGCATCGCAGTTGATGCCACTGCGGGTGAAAGAGAACGTAAGTCACTCGAGCCATTACTGGTTAATCCGATCCAGAGAACCAGTATTGTTGTTGGGAAATGGATGGCTGCGGCAACATTCTCAGGTCTGGGGTTATTGCTAGTGATGGTACTTAACCTGCTCGCGTTGAGCCAGGTGCCGCTGGAGCAACTTGGTTTAAGTTTCTCATTAAGTTATGTAGAGATCATCGGCATATTGGTCATCACTCTACCGCTGGCGCTTTTCGCAACGGCCCTTCAGTTGTTCGTTGGCATATTCGCTAAATCCTTCAAAGACGCACAAGCTTATCTTTCAGTCATTTCAATGCTGCCAATGGCGCCTCTCTTTTATAATATATTCAACACCGAAGATCGTGAACTTTGGATGAGCCTGGTGCCAATGCTCGGTCAACATATGCTGCTCGCAGATGTCGTTGCAGGGAAAAACCCGCCCATGTTTGACTTTGCGGTCGCGGCTGTTAGTGTCATTTTATTTTCTTTACTCTTTATCTACGGTGCCACTCTGGTTTTCAAACGCGAACGCATAATCTTCTCTTGATTTAGGAACTTCATCATGACTTCAAATACTGGCGCCTTCTGGATGCCATTTACCGCCGCCAGACAATTCAATAACCAACCGAAGATGATCGAAAGTGCTCAGGGGATGCATTACACAACCGACGACGGCCGAGAAATTATTGACGGTACTGCGGGTCTCTGGTGTTGCAACGCAGGCCATAGCAGACCAGAAATTCTCGAAGCGGTTACTAAGCAGATAAAAAAGTTGGACTATGCGCCATCATTTCAACTGGGTCATCCGATTGCATTTGAACTCGCAGAACGATTGGTTGAGTTGAGCCCCGACACGCTTGACCATGTGTTCTTTACAAACTCAGGGTCAGAGTCGGTAGATACCGCATTAAAAATCGCATTGGCATACCAACAGCTAAGGGGCAAGGGTCAAAAGCAACGCCTCATTGGACGAGAAAAGGGTTATCACGGCACAGGATTTGGCGGTATCTCAGTAGGTGGCCTTGCCAACAACCGAAAGTTCTTTGGTAACGCATTACCAACAGACCATATGTCTCATACGCTTAATCCAGACAATGCATTTAGCCGTGGGCTACCCGAAGCAAACCCCAATCAACTAGCCGAGCTTGAATCAATCATCGCGCTCCACGACGCCTCAACCATCGCAGCTGTGATAGTAGAGCCAGTCGTCGGCTCTGCTGGTGTCATCGTGCCACCCCAAGGTTACCTCAAGAAATTACGAGAGATATGTACCGCGCATGATATTTTACTGATATTCGATGAAGTCATTACTGGCTTTGGCCGTATTGGTTCAGCTTTTGCCGCGCAAGAGTTTGATGTTGTGCCAGATATCATGACGACGGCAAAGGCGCTAACAAGCGGCGTAATCCCCATGGGTGCAGTTTTTGTGTCCAACGAAATTCACGAGACATTTATGAAGGGACCTGAAAACGCCATCGAATTGTTCCATGGCTATACCTACTCTGGTCACCCTGTTGCGGCGGCGGCGGCTCTAGCTTGTCTCGACATCTATGCTAAAGACAATTTGTTCGCAAACTCCAAACTGATGAGCCAACACTTTGAAGATACTGCACATGGACTGGCAAACTGTGCCAATGTTAAGGACGTGCGTAACTATGGACTCATGGCAGCAATAGAACTTAACTCCAGACCCGAAAGCCCAGGCACTAGAGCCTTTGAGGTATTCAATAAGTGTTTCTTTGAAAAAGATATTTTGATACGGGTCACTGCAGACGTGATTGCGCTCTCTCCTCCTCTTATTGCCTCAAAGGATGAGATCACGCAATTGTTCAATCGCCTGGCCGAAGCAATCAACGAAACTGAATAGGCTCGCGTCCTAAACTGTAATTCGGCTTCTTAAAGGGTGCCCGGACGCCAATTTCCATGGAAACCAAGTGGCACTCGATGATCTAGAAACGCCCGCGCAATTGGGCCTGCAGTAATATTCTGCGCATCAAGAATGGCCAACTGGCTCTTATCAGTACTGGCATCATAGACATTTGCCATTAAGTAGCCTTCGCCTTCTGGGCTATCTTCATTTCGATGAACAAAGATGGCCTCAGAAGTACTCATAGAGGGGCCAAAATCGTATTGCTCACGTTTGCCGGTGTCATGATCAACCGCCGCAATCGCACTGAACTGAGTACCTTTTACAGCATCGTCACCTTCACACAGCATGTAGCCATGACGATAATCATGGCAAGCATATCGTTCATCCAGACGTCCAAACTCACAAGGTACATCATCCAATTGCTCAGATTTGTAATCATCGGTATTTCTCGATAGATCAAATGTCCATCGAGTAAGTTTTGCGCTAGTGTCTTTGGCGTTTGTTGGGGAGCCATCTGCATTAGGAAACAATGGCGCAACCTCGTACGCTGAAACGTCGCAGGTAATCACTTCACCCTTATTAAACGAGTTCATAGGATGGAATACATAGGTTGGATCACCCTGGAACCAACGAATATCTTCTACTTTACCCGCTCGCGGCATCACGCCGATAAAAGTACCTTTTTCTGGTTCCCATGCATAAGGCGGTAATCCAGACATTGCACGTTCCAACGAGCCCGTTAGGGGCATAATGGGAAAAAGTACATAATCTTCGGTCACCATAAAGTCATGCACCATCGCTGAATAAGGTGCTTCAAAGAATTGCGAGTCGGTTAAAATTCCATCTTTGCTCACCACATGATAAGACATCTTGTTGGAAAGCATGCCATCTGCACTATAGCCAAAAAACAACATCTCTCCCGTAACAGGATCAATTTTCGGGTGTGCTGTCATGGGGCCAACTAATTTCTCGTTAAACTTCCAGGCTCCCTTCGACTCAAGGGTTTTTGGGTCTAGCTCAAACGGCGCATGCCCTTCTTCAAGTGCAAGTAACTTGCCCCCGTGCCAAACGATATTCGTGTTCGCAATACCATCAGTTTCAATACCAGCAACACTTGGATCTTGCTCCATAGGATTAAGCGGGCTGAAAAGACTTCTACCGGCTTCGTTTTCCATCAACCACTTTTTAGTTCTAGCCCAACGATTCTTGTACGAAACTTTTCCATTTTCGATATGGAATGCATGCAGCATCCCATCCCCCGCAAACCAATGATGGCCACCTATGGGCGCAAATTGTGGGTTAGGACCGTTGCGATAAAAAGTGCCACATAAATCCTTCGGAATCTCGCCTTCAATAACGAGATCAAAAGCATCACATTCCATCTGCAGAGGTGCAAACGCGCCGACCAAATTAGGATGAGCTGGTAATGGTTGAGCCATGTTATTTCTCCATATGGTTTAGGGAAAATCTTCTAATAATTCTAAGACAACGCAACCCCGATAGCTTCTCACAACGATAACCTCGCCAGTATGCGGATAAAACACTTCTCCGCGCGATGGTTCGGTAGAGAGACCCGCAGGGAACTCGGTAAATAGCTCGGTAGTTACCCGTACTCTGCACCAAACGTATCTGTGAAGACCATTTTATTGATCGAGCGCCGTTTGATCGGACCATGCCCTTTCAATACTGGGTAGCCGATAGGGATATGGGCACATGTAAACCAGGTGTCGGGAATTTCGAGTAATTCACGAACCTCTGTTTCACGCAGACACAAGAGCGTCGTCAAGACACAACCCAGTCCTTCAGTACGGCACGCAAGCATCAAGTTCTGCACCGCGGTGTACACCGAACCTCCTCCAACTATTGACGGACGACCAAGATCACTATCTGTGATCGCCATCATTTTCGGATTAAAACAGAACACCAATAGCTGGGGCGTATCGGCCATATGATCAGCTAAATAATCCCCCGCTTTCAACATTTTTGCAGTGCTGGTTTTTTGCGGCTCAGGCATTTGGTCTAGTCCTGCTCGCATGCCTTTAGTATAGCTTTGCCATTCTTCGTGATACATCTTCTGAAAGGCGATCATTTTGTCGCGATCACTCACCGCAATAATACGAAAAGGTTGAGTGTTACCCCCAGTCGGAGCCCAAGCAGCAGCCTGAAACACTCGATCTAAGACGTCTGCGGGTATCGGGTCAGGTTTTAATCTACGCACAGCGCGAAGCGAGCTCATTGCCTCATAAATTTCCATTCTCTCTATCCTTTATTTGTTCTAGTTTACGACCTTAGCCTTTTTGTCGGGCCAATTGCATGTCCTTACAAAGTTCGTTTATTCGCATTTCGCCTTCTCTAGTCTGCGCGCCGCCTTCAAGGGCTAGCGTCATACTTTCCTGCGCAGCACTTGTTCTCAGGGTTTGTTGAAAGCAGTAAGCTTCCTCTCGCATGCCGTCATGGCCAGATGGCTCTGCCGCCAGTACTGACCGCTTGGCCAATGCGATAGCCTCTGGTGGCCACAATGCCATGCGCTGACTCAGCTTATCAACGAATTGATCCATCACTTGCGTCGTTGCAAAAGCACGGTTCAGGTAGCCCCATTTCTCAGCAGTTTCTGCATCAAGGTCATCAGCGCCTAGAATGATTTCCATCGCCCTACTTCGCCCTACCAATTGCGGCAATCTTTGAGTCCCTGTACCACCGGGTAAAATACCTAAAGGCACCTCCATCTGGTTAATAATTGTCTTGCCTAACACGCCGTAGCGCATATCAAAATTTGAACACAACTCATTACCACCCCCGCCTACTCGACCATTTATTTTTGCGATGGTAGGTTTGGGCATGGTCCGAACTGTTTCGCACATTTGATGAAAAGGATTGAGCGCTTCAGACTTTTCCGCTGGCGTGTCAGTGGGCATTGTGAGGATTGTTTCAACATCATAGTGTGCGATAAAAAAGTCCGGATCTGCGCTTTCCATCACAAGCACACGAACCTCCGGATCTTCGGACACCTGTTTGAAGAACGGCACCAGATCTGCATATAAATCTTGAGTCATGATATTAATTGGCGGGTTGCTTATTGTCGCCGTCAACACTCCATCAATATTCACACTTTGAATTGTCTTAAATTGATCAACCATCATTATCACCTATGTTATAAAACTGTCTGCCGTTTGGGCATCCTATAAATAATCGTTTTGGAACCTTCTTCGAACGGGGTAGGGAAAAACATCCAGAATCTGCTGCTCTTTTATGTTGTTCTGCAGACCCTGCCAGTATTCAGCGGTAAAAAGATCACCGTGTAAATCCGTGAAAATATCTTTCATTGGCCCAGAATTGAAGAGAAAATTCTCAAATTCTTCAGGAAATACATCATTCGGACCTACGTCATACCAAGGTTCAGCAGACATAACGTCTTCTGGGTTTTGTGCCGCAGGAATCTTCCTGAAATTGATTTGGGTTAAATAACAGATTTCATCGTAATCGTAGAAGACTACGCGACCATGTCTTGTCACGCCAAAGTTTTTTAGCAGCATGTCACCAGGAAAAATATTGGCAGCTGCAAGCTGTTTTATCGCACTACCATAATCTTCTATGACCTGATGAAGTTCAAAACCACTCTTGTCTCTCAAATACAGGTTTAATGGTGTCATCATGCGCTCGGTGTAAAGATGACTAACAATCACGAGATCTTCTGTTAGCGTAATTGATGACGGCACAACGCGCTGAAGTTCCGCGATCAACTCGTCAGAAAATCTGTGTCTGGGAAACGATATATTAGAAAACTCCTGCGTGTCCGCCATTCTACCCACGCGGTCGTGAGTTTTGACTAAGTAGTAGGCATCTCGCACCTGGTCCCTGGTGATTCGCTTCGTTGGTGAGAATTTGTCCTTGATGATTTTGAAAACAACCTGATAAGACGGTAATGCAAACACCGCCATCACAAGCCCTTTAATGCCTTCAGCTACCACAAATTGATCGTTGGAGTTATCCAGATGCTCAAGAAAGCTCCGATAAAAAACCGTTTTCCCGTGCTTATAAAAGCCAAGTGACATATACAGCTCCCAGGCTTTCTTGTTAGGCAAAAGATCCAGCAAGAACTCAACCATCTCATTCGGATAATTTACATCCACCATGAAGTAGGCCCGGGTAAAGCTGAAAATTCGACTCAAGTCTCTTTCATTCCACAAAATCGCGTCGACGAGTAATCCGTCACCACGATTCTGAATCGGTATTGCAATTGGAAAAATGTGGCCATCAACTGTCATTTTACCGATTAGGTATGCACCCTTATTGCGATAAAAGACATGCTTAAGCATCGTAAACTCAATTAAATCAGGCTGACGCAGCAAGGGAACTGACTCTCGCATTGCGTTAACAATTGATTCGATATCAAGGTCGATATCCAACCAGGGCGTTTCAAACTTGTGCACGAATAGAATTTCTTCAACGAGCTTTTCCAAGCTCTGGCTTGGCCCAAAAGAGTAAAGCAAGTCAGCATCAAAATGTGGGGTTGCCGCGAGTGATTCGCGCACGAACATAAATTCATCTGCCGGCAGTTGATCAAGAAACAATCTACGACAAACAGTGTTAAACACAGTTTCGGCGAGTCCAAAGTCGGGCCGTTGTTCTATCAACACTTCATAGTGGCGCTTAATTTCCCACCAATTTTCCTGCGCTAACGTTTCTACTAAAGGCGAGAGCTTGTGCAACAACTTCCCTATCGCAGCCTTATACAGTTCGATACGTTCTATAGCAGCATGCTGAACACCAGACCAATCGGCAGCTTCAAATCGTGCCTGAGCACCCGATGTAATATGTCTAAAATCACCTCGATACTCTTCATAACAGGTAAGTATAAGGTCTGCAATTTGTGAATTTAAGTGAGTGCTTATGGGGGATTCCCTAACGACGATTGAGAGTTTTTAAGAGTGACAATGTTGCATCAATAAAGGAGTGCTCGGAAATTAATCCGCCATTTTGTTTGAGATAACTTAACAACAAATCATCTGAATTGGATGGACCAACACAACTATCAACCTGCCTGAACATTGGCAAGTCATTTGTGCCATTACCCACCGCATAAGTGTGGAGCGAGCGCTGAGATTCAAGATGACAGATAATCTGCACGGCATCGCCCTTGTCGACCTCGGCCATAACATCCAAATAGCCGTCGCTGGCAGAGTGATGATATACCAATTTATCACCGGCGACGGGTGAGCGAGTTTCTATAAGCTTGCGAACAACCATCATCATATTATCTCCGCTAAAGCCGTCGGGTATTTTAAGCGTTAGATTCGCCCGTTTCGAGGACGCGACGACCATGTGGCCAATTTCATTCGCTAACAAATTGGCACCCTCGCTGACGTACCAGTTAACGAGGGACTCGATTTTATTCACAGTCGCATAGGCGCTTCCCAATTGAGGAACACTTCTAGCGTGGTAAGCAAAATCTAAATCGTTTTTATCCAGCATTGAGTAACCCAATGCGCCATGTTCAGCGATAACATACCGCAGTTTGACGCTGCCAATAGCTTCCGCAATAAAGATCGTGGCTTCTAAAGATCTTCCAGTATTGAGTACCATGATATCGATATCACTATCATCCAGAGATACTCCCAAGGCACGCAGGGCATCTTTTTGGGATGTTAACAATTGCGCGAATTCAAAAGGTAGTGCAGCACCGTCTGCTGTATTCAGACATCCATCAACGTCATGGAACAGAATTTTTTGCATAATCGAATACTTATTTTGACGACAGCCAGCTATCGAGGTTAGGACGGTTCAGTAACAGGTGCGCCACGAGCCGTATCATCAGCATCAATAAGCGCGTCGGTCAGTTTTTCTATCATCATGCTACGCGTTTCGCGATCTGATTTAGCCAAACTGTTCATCTCATCCGGGTCATCGATGAGGTTGTATAGTTGCTCTTCTCTCTTACTATTTCGACTCATTCGGTGCTCATCTGTCACTAGAGTACGAGTTTTCGCTGGAAAATTGGTCAACTTCGCGGTGATAGCCGCAATGTCATCTTCGATTAAGACATAATCTCTGACCCTCTTGTTTGGATCATCGAGAATCGGACAAAGACTCTGCCCCTGTATACCGTCATAGCCTTTGATTTCGCACAATTCCATTAGTGTTGAGCCAAGGTCAATACTAGATGCCAGTGACTGGCTTCTTCCCGCGGCTTTACCTGGTGCATTAATCACCATCGGTACCTGGAGTGTTCCACGGTAGTTCATGAATCCTTTCAAGAACAGTCCGTGATCACCCATCATATCGCCGTGATCACTAGTAAAGACAACAATCGTGTTGTCCTCTATTTCTAAACGCTTGAGTGTATTCAATATCTGGCCGACACCATCATCGATCATCTCAACCATGCCGTAGGTGGCTGCCATTGCTTCAGCCAATAACTGATCGTTTCCGAAACCGCAGGGCGCGACCCAACTTCGTTGATCCTTCGGGTGCATTTTCTGAATTTGCCTTAAATGCGCAGGCGCATCTGTTAGCGGATCATGCCTTGATTCAGGTAATTTCATATCCTCCGCTTTATGCCGGTAAAACCAGTCGCCGGGAGGCGTCATGGGGTGATGCGGATCAGGAAATGAGCACCAGGCTAACCAGGGCTCATCTTTTGCACCTGACTTCTCAATAAAATCTATTGTTTGTTGCGTGACAAAATTAGTTGAATGAAATTCTGAAGCATAGGGTGGCTGGTAAATTTGCCACCAGTTTTCAGACCGGCTCGAACCTGGAGCGTCAGCGGAATAATCGACAAACATATCCTCAATATTCGCGCCATTCGCTAAGGCCCAACGCAGGTGATGACCGGAAGCACGGGCGCCATGGTCGATCGATAACTCAATGTGACCAAAACCGTAGAAGTCAGCGGGATCCTGTAGATCTTTTTCCAAATAACGCTCGAAGTCTTCAATAGTATCCCAGCCAGCAGGATACGGATCACTAGATACTCCTTCGCCACGATAAGGCACACTCGAGTTTTTACTCATACCGTGTTGAAGATGGGATTTGCCAATCAGCGCGGTTTGGTAACCTGATTTCCTAAACCTGCGGACAAAAGTATTTGCGCCCCAATCCAAGGATCTTTCGTTAAATATCACGCCATGAGCCGTAGGCATACGTCCCGTCATAATACTGGAACGATTCGGCATACAAATCGGGTTGCTCACCCACGCGTTATTGAAGACCATGCCATTAGCCGCGATTTTGTCCAGGTTAGGTGTACGCAGGACTTCATTCCCCATAAACCCATTGTTATCAGCTCGTTGTTGATCGGTGATAATGAAGAGCACGTTCGGGCCTCTTGTTTTCATTGAATCTGTTGTTTCTTTGTTTATGCCTTCTTTGGCTTTATCTTCTTTGTCTTTAACCATGGGTAATTGTACTCTTCACTCTATCGCTACAACCTGCGACGATACATAAATTGCGCTCGCGGAACAAACTGGAGACGAATCAATGGAATTATACGACGTGATGAGAACTACCTTTGCAGCAAGGGATTTTCTCGATGAGGAAATATCAGATGAGGTTATCAGAACAATTTTAGACAATGCCAGATTTGCGCCCAGCGGAGGCAACCGTCAGGGCTGGAAGGTTATTGTTGTTCGTGAAAAGGAGACCCGTGACAAATTAATCCCTCTCATTGAGCCCACGCTAAAACGCTACACCGCCCAGGTGATCGCGGGTGAAGCTCCTTGGAACACTATTAACAAAACCAAACTTTCAGAAGATCAGATCGCAACACAGCCTGTATCAATTAATCAAATTAAGGCACTGACACATGCACCTGTGGTTCTTCTGGTGTTTGTTGACCTTTCACTTGTTGCCTCCATGGATCAAGACCTAGATAGAGTTGGTGTAATATCTGGTGCCTCTATCTATCCATTTGTCTGGAACATTTTGCTGGCTGCGCGAAACGAAGGTCTAGGTGGCACGCTAACAACCTTTGTCACCGGAGAAGAACCGGAGCTACAAAAACTGTTAGGCGTGCCGAGCGAAATGGCATTTGCAGCGATGATTCCACTGGGCAAACCCGTTAAACAACTCACTAAACTCAAGCGTAAGCCGGTCGATAACTTTGCCGTACTCGAACACTGGGATGGCCCCACCCTTGCCGAGTAACGAGTAACTGCGAATCGAGAGTTTAAAAGGTGTTTATTTTCCCTGCCACTGCGGCGGACGCTTTTCTGCGAAGGCACGCGGGCCTTCCAGTGCGTCGTCACTCTGCTGACGTTTTACCTCAGCATCGTATCGAGTGTAGAAAGCCTGGGCAAGCGGAAAATCTAACCCACGAATGGCCGCCTCTTTGGTTGCCCTGACGGCAAGCGGGGCGCATCGCAAGATATCATCCACATAACCCTGTACCGTGCTGGCCAGCTCTGATGCTGGGACAACTTCGTTCACCAGTCCGAGTTCATAGGCTCTTTTGGCCGACATATGACGGCCAGTAAGCATATAACCCATTGCGGGCTTCAATCCAATTTGACGAGGTAAACGGTGCACCCCCGCAGATCCTGCGATCAAACCTCTTCGCGGCTCAGGCAAGCCAAATTCAGCATGTTCAGCGGCAACAATAATGTCGCATGCCATTGCGACTTCCAAACCACCGCCAAGGGCATAACCGTTGACCATTGCGATAAGTGGCTTTTTGAAATGCCAGCGCTCGATGATGTGTTTTGTTTCCCGTGTCAACCGACGCCACTTCGCCAATTGTTCATTTGTAGCATTTCGCTCAAGCGCTCGATGTTTTAAATCCGCTCCCGCACAGAACGCTTTATCGCCGGCGCCAGTAATGACAGCCAGCCAGATATCATTGTTATTCTCAACTTCATCCATGTGCGCCGACAATTGCCAGCGAAGCTCAGGGTTTAACGAATTCATTGCTTCCGGCCGGTTCAAAGTAATCCAGGCTACATTTCCTTTGATCTCAAATGTTGTAGTTTCTGTGCTGACGGTTTCTGTGGTGATCATTTCGGGCTTCCTCATATCTGGTTATTCGAAATAATGCCTGTTCGCTGCTCCCTTGTGAAGGACCCCATTTAGCAATTAGAAAAGGTACACTGTAAAGAAATACACGCCATACCGTGAGGGAACCTCGTTGGACAAAGATTATCTCGACACAGGAAACAAACCAGCAGCACTGGAGATGGAAAAAAAACCAGATGGCACGCTAATACTGAGCTGTCCCTATCCGCTAGCCAAGTTGCACAAAAGTACCGCACATTTGTTCATCAGCCAAGCGCATGAGTATCCAGACCGAACGCTAATCGCAGAGCAGGATGAGCATGGTCATTGGCAACACCTTACTTATGGCGAAGCAATAAAAGGCACCCGAAGTGTTGCACAGTGGCTCATTAACGAGGGAGCCTCAATCAAGGCTCCCTTAGCAATTATTTCTAACAGCTCAATTAGACACTTCCTTATGGCCTGGGGCGCCATACTGGCACGTGTTCCCTATGTGCCCGTTAGCGTTTCGTACTCTACAATTCCGGGCGCCTATCCTAAATTCAATGCCGTATTGGCAACAGTTCAACCAAAATTTCTTTTTGCTGAACATCTGGCGCCTCATATTGGCGCTTTAGAAGGTATTGATACTTCTGGTCTACGGTTAATCACGAATGATGACGTGAACTCATCTAGCAGCAACTCTCGACACAACGGGCAATATAAGAAGGCGCAAGGCGCGACAAATTGGGGAACGCTAATTGAGACTAAAGCCACCGAAACTGTCAATGAATCAATCAGCAAAATTGACCATGACACCATTACCCGTTACATGTTTACTTCGGGTTCAACTGGGATGCCCAAAGGCGTCATTCATGATCACGGGATGTCGTGTTACCAACTCGCGTCGGGTAGTGGCGTAAAGAATAAATCGGCGGAAACAGATGAAACACGGGTGCTTGATTGGATGCCATGGAGTCACGTTGGCGCTGGCGTTATGCGCCTCGCCATGATTCTGGACAGTGCTGGCTCTATCTATCTCGACACTGGCAAACCTACACTAGATGATTTTCACAAGACGCTGGCAAACCTTGTTGACGTCAAACCAACTCAATATCAGGGTGCACCGCTCGGTTGGTCTCGACTCATTGACGCGCTTGAAGCGGACGAAAAACTAGCAAAGAACTTCTTCGCAAACCTAAAGTCAGCACAATTTGGGTCGGCTGCAATGCCCACCGCATTGTCAGCTAGATTGCACGTGCTGACCAAAAAGTACATGGGAGTACGCATTCCCCTCGGAACGGCTTTACTATCGACTGAAGTAAGTGTTGGCCTGAACCGCTATTGGGCAAGTGAAAGTCCCGATGTCGTCGGTTTACCTACACCCGGTGCACAGGTAAAATTAGTCCCGCTTGCAGATAAATACGAAATTCGGATTAAGTCTCGGGGTGTCACACGAGGATATTTAAATGAGCCTGAGAAAACAGCCGCAGCGTTTGATGAAGAAGGGTTTTTCAAGATGGGAGATGCGGTTCGATTTTCAGATAACGCCGATCCGGTTAAAGGACTTTGTTTTGCAGGTCGCGTGGCAGAAGAGTTCAAGCTTAACTCTGGTACCTGGGTCTCTGCGGGCACACTGAGAGCGGAAGCTGTGTCTGCCGCCTCGCCCTATATTCGAGATGTCGTGGTCTGCGGACTCAACGAATCATTTGTAGCGCTACTTGTCTGGCCCAACCTTGAAGCCTGCGCGCGCTTATTGGACAGCGAGCATCCTGAGCAAGTTGATATTCAGCGCATCGTTTCAGCTGAAATTGTGAAGACAAAAATGACTGAAGGTTTACAACAACACAATGCTGCGAACCCTGGCTCATCCAAGCGAATTCAACGCTACCTGCTGCTCACAGAACAACCTAACCCTGGCGCTTACGAAATAACCGACAAGGGCTATGTTAATCAAGGAGAAGTTCAACGTCGCAGAGCAACTGAGGTCAGTCGATTGTTCTCACCAGATCCAGATCTGGATGTTGAGCAACTTTCATAACGAAAAACAGGTTAAGTTTTACATGAGTGAACCGAAAACAAATAACGGCAAAAATAGCCTAGCAGAAACCAACTTACCTAACGGGCCACTGGACGGAATCCGCATCCTCGACCTGTCTCGAGTCGTTTCTGGACCAATGGCAGCGGTGATATTGGCTGACCAAGGCGCGGATGTGATCAAAGTTGAGCCTCCAGGCTGGGGCGATGGCATTCGATTTCTTGGGGCAAGCCGTAATGGTCTGAGCGCTATCTTCTCACTGATTAATCGCAATAAAAGATCCATTGCAATTAACCTGAAGCATCCTGAGGGTGCCGACATTATCAGGAAGCTTGCTATTGATGCTGATGTGGTAATGCAAAACTACCGACCCGGAAAAATAGAAAAACTGGGACTCGGGTATGAAGACCTTAAGGACATAAATCCAAATCTGGTCTATTTGTCAATCAATGGTATGGGCGAGTCTGGGCCCTTGTCCGATCAGAAAGTCTACGACTATGTGATACAAGGCATCTCTGGTATTACTGATGCACAGGCTGAGTTCGACCCTACTAGCCCTTCTTCAGAAACAGATCCAGCCAACGCGACTACTCAAAAAATGGTCCGTAGCATTATTTACGATAAGGTGACCGCTCTCACCGCAGCGCAAAGTATTACAGCCGCCCTACTCGCCCGCGAACGTGGCGGCACGGGGCAACATATACGACTATCAATGCTCGACACGGGCCTGTACTTTAATTGGCCCGATCTCATGTGGAATCACAGTTTCATTGGCGGTGATGTTGAACTGTCAGGAGATCTTGCCGACACCTACGACGTACACCCGACAGCGGATGGCGCTATCGTGGCTCACCACTTGGGGGCAGATACCAGCCCCTACTCTACTGATCAACTCATGGAAATTCTCGCGTCAAATGATATTCCGGCAGGTAGAGCCAATAAACGCCATGAAGTCATGGAAGATCCGCAGGTTATTGCGAGCAAGATCCTTGAGACCCTGGATCACCCCCGAGGTGGAAAAATGATTCTTCCCCGCGCACCCGCTCGCTTTAGTGGTACCCCCCTTCAACAACGCAGACACTCGCCGGAAGTTGGCCAACATACGGCTGAAATTCTGACGGAGCAAGGGATGTCGATGGAAGACATCATTCAACTGGCGCAGCAAGGTATCATCGGATAAATATCCGATGTATCTCAACTGAGCCACCCAACCCTTGAATCTGATCTATTCTTGATTATAATGCCCTGACCGTCATGGTCTGACCAATTTGGTAAGTCCAAACCGGTAGGTCCATGGCAGCCTGCCCACGCCCGTATGCCCAAACATTAATCAAGACAAGAAATACCATGACAGATTCTTCTGATTCAGAACTACATAAGCCCGAGGAGGATGACTCAAATACCCATCCCGCATTGTCCCGAGTTGATGAAATCACAGGGGTGCTGCGCGAGGAAATTTTGCGAGGTCAATATCGACCAGGCGAGCGTTTGCCCTCTGAAAGAGAGCTATCAACCCGATTTGATTCTAATCGCGGTGCAGTTCGCGAATCACTCAAGAAGCTTGAACAAATGGGCATCGCAATCATCAAGCCCGGCGGCGTCAGAGTCATTCCGGTAGAAGAAGCTACCCTTTCTATTCTCGGCCACATTATCGATCTACATGAAATCCCGGATGCGAAGGTAGTCGCTGATCTATTTGAGGTGCTGCGTGCCTTAATCACCCTGTCCGCTCGAAATGCTGTGAATGCAGCAACCGACAAAGACGTGATCGAAATGACGGCAATCGTCGAAACAATGATCACCTCACTTGGCGACTCGGTGGAGACACAGCAGTGCTGGAAAAAATTGAGCACACTATTCACCCAAATTAGCCACAACCTTGTCTTACGGCTCATTCTAAACGGCCTAAAAACTCAGTTCGTAAGCCGACTTGAAAGCAAGCGACCTTCGATTGAGCTCAACCAATCGGCCGATCTAAAAATTCTCCAACGGCTGAGAGAAGGGATAATAATCCGAGACAGCGAAGCCGTCTCACAAGCTATTTCAGAACATTTCACCCTATTGCAGAATGCAGTTGTTTCAGCACTTACTGAGGCGGCAAAAAACACCCGGAGCGCAAATGTCTAACTTAATTAAAGCATTACTTACCATCGGCGTGCTGTTTACCGCAGTGGTTATGGCTTACGGTCTTGTCCTCACAGCACCGACGCCAATGCAAGTTGAACCCGAGGAAGTGTCCACTGCTGTCAGAGTTCAGACTGTTGAAAAACATCCGGTACAGCTTAAGGTGCGGTCCCAAGGAAATGTCCTGCCTTTAACTGAGAGCGATCTAATTCCAGAAGTATCCGGACGCGTTGAGTGGATCTCCCCCAACCTCATCGCCGGCGGATATTTTGAAAAAGGCGAGCTACTCTTAAAGCTCGATGACAGAGACTATCAATCCTCGCTAATACGCAGTAAAGCAGGTTTAGCGCGCGCTGAAGCAGAAGATGAACATGCGCGTTTCGAGCTACAACGTTTAGAAGAACTTGTTAAGAGAAAGCTCACCAGCCAGTCTACGTTGGAAACGGCTATCCGCAGCCAACGAATCGCCTCTGCCGCTCTAAATGAATCTAAAGCCGCGCTGTCTCAGGCACAAAGAGATCTCTGGCGAACCCAAATCCGCGCCCCTTACAATGGTTTAGTCCGCATGAAAGATATTGATCAAGGTCAGTTTGTCCAACGCGGCGCCATGGTGGCACAAGTGTATTCAGCTGACACCGTCGAAATTCGTCTGCCTATCGCAGATCGGCAGCTAGCTTACCTAGATTTACCCTTAGGTTTTCAAGGAGAAATCGCCGCTGAAAAACAAGCGAATGTAAGACTAAGCACTCGCTACGGTGGTGAAGCTTTTAGCTGGAATGGAAAATTGGTACGAACTGAGGCAGCAATCGACTCACGAACGCGAATGGTTTTTGCTGTGGTAAGGGTGCAGAACTCAGCATCCAACCCACTCGCGCAGCAGGGATCAGAAGAAAGCTCAGAACAGCCAAGGCTACCTGTAGGGCTTTTTGTCAATGCTGAAATTAGCGGCAAGATAATTGACGATATTGTCGTGTTGCCGCGAGCAGTTATCCGCAACCAAACCCAGGTGCTTGTTGTAGATGCTGAAAATAAATTGCGCTTTCGAGATGTCGAACTTCTGCGCTACGACAAAGATGAAGTTTTCATTCAAAGCGGATTAAAATCCGGTGAATTCGTGAACTTGTCACCTTTGCAAACAGTGATAGACGGCATGCGCGTAACGCCAACCAAATCCATCGAAAACGAAGCCTAGGAATTAGATCATGAACAAAGCTATCGCCTGGTTTGTTGATAACCCCGTTGCCGCCAATCTCATGATGGCAATATTCCTTGTTGGGGGATTTTTCAGTCTGGCCACCATGCACAAGGAGGAATTCCCCAATGTAGAACCAGGTATTGTGCAGATAAATGTTCCTTACCTCGGCGCAGCCCCAGAAGAAGTAGAGCAAGCAGTTTGTATTCGGATAGAAGAAGCTATTGACGGCGTTGACGGAATGGAACGCGTCACCGCAAACGCATCGGAAGGCAATTGTAGTGTCATTGTCGAGTTATTTGAGGATGCAAATCAGAATACGGTACTCAGCGACATCAAAAGCCGAGTGGATGGCATTTCCACTTTTCCAAAGGAAACAGAAAAACCCATCATTTCCATGATGCAATTCCGTGGCCAAACAATTGTTGTCGCTTTATCCGGAGATACAGATCCTGCAACGCTAAAGGAAATAGCTGAAGACCTTCGACAAGACATCTCGGCTCTTAATGGTGTTTCCCAGGTGTCTGTCAACTACGCTCGCCCCTATGAAATTTCAATCGAAGTCAGCGAGCACACCCTGAGACAATATGGACTTACACTTACGTCTGTTGCAGACGCAATTAGACGATCATCTCTCGACTTACCAGGCGGCTCAATAAAGACACAGGGCGGTGAGGTGTTACTGCGAAGTAAAGGCCAAGCATATAAAGGTCGAGAGTTCGAAGAAGTTGTTGTGATGACCCAGACCGACGGAACCACACTGACAATCGGAGATATAGCTACTGTGAAAGATGGCTTCCAAGAGGGTTACCTCAAAGCAAAGTTTGATAATGAACCTGCTTTGATGATCACCGTCTACCGCGTTGGTGAGGAAGATACGATCGAGTCATCGACCGCTGTCAAGAATTACGTCAAACGCATAGAACCCACCTTACCTGCCGGTATTAAGCTCACGGTTTGGATCGATGAGTCGATTGCATTGGGCAGGAGAATCGATGCCCTAACAAAAAATGCTTATGCCGGTCTCGCGCTCGTGATGCTAATTCTAACGCTTTTCCTAAGGTTCAAAGTTGCAATGTGGGTTGCTGCAGGTATCCCCATTGCCGTTATGGGCGCGATATGGATGTTCCCTGCAGGCGGCATCAACATCAGTTCAATCACGGTACTTGCCTTCATTCTAGTACTAGGCATAGTAGTTGATGATGCAATTGTTGTTGGAGAACGTATATTTAGCCACGAGAAACATTTACCCCCTAGAGAAGCGGCAATAACCGGAACCTCAGAAGTGGCGGTGCCTGTCATATTTGGCGTCTTGACCACAATAGCCGCGTTCCTGCCTATATTGCTCATCGAAGGCAGGATGGGCGGGTTTTTCTCAGTGATGGGCTGGGTTGTTGTTATTTGCCTAGTCTTCAGCATTCTTGAATCTCAGCTCATTCTGCCTTCACATCTTGCACATCGACGCGTGAAGGGATATTGGCTAAGCGAAACAAAAATGGTGAAGGGGTGGATAAACTTCCAAAGTAAGTTCTCAGGTTCTCTGGAATGGATCGCCAATGACGTATACCGTCCATTCTTAATTAAGTCACTCGAGTGGCGCTGGGTCACCTGGGCTATTGCGACAGCGGTACTAGTGCTTGCACTTGCACTGATCTATAGCGGTCGAGTGGTGTTTCAATTCTTCCCTGCGGTGGAAGGCGACGAAATTTATGCCACTTTAAATATGCCTGAAGGTATTAATGTGGAGCTGACAGAGGCTGGTGCGAGAAAAATTGAGCAGGCTGCACGAGAAGTTGGCGAAGAAATCAACAATCGGCTGGGATACATGGGAGATCAAAAGGCTGTGCTCCATGTCTTCTCCTCAATTGGCTCCAATGCTGCGCGCAGCAACGGACCACCCAGAAGAGGTGCCGGCGGTAGTCACCTTGCCGAAGTTGTTATGAAGCTGGTATCCATCGAAGACAGACAAGGTATTAGCTCTACTGAAATTGCTGAAATGTGGCGGCAAAAAACAGGGACCATACCCGATGCTATTGACCTGAATTTCAACGCTAACTCGTTTAGCGCAGGCAACCCATTACAAATCCAACTCAAAGGTCGTGACGTCGATCAACTACGACTTGCGGCGTTAAAACTAAGAGAGGAGCTTGCTCGCTACCCCGGCGCACTAGATCTAACCGATTCATTCCGAGCTGGAAAACAGGAAGTCCAACTCAATATTCTGCCAGAAGCAAAACTACTTGGCATCACATTAAACGATCTAGCTGGTCAAGTTCGTCAAGCATTTTACGGCGAAGAAGCCCAGCGAATACAGCGCGGTATAGATGACGTGAGAGTGATGGTGAGATATCCGGAAGAAGAAAGACGGTCTCTCGGAAATCTGGAGGACATGAGAATTCGAACTAAAGAAATGTCGGAGGTACCATTTCTATCAGTAGCCGATACACTTTATGGTAACGGCTTCTCTTCAATCAGACGCGAGGATAAAGAGCGTGTGGTTGATGTTACCGGTGATGTCGACCGAAGTGTTATCACGCCAGAAGAAGTTATCAGGGGCGTCGAACAGACTTTATGCGCTGGAAATAGCACATTTCAGAGCAGCAAAAACCCTTGTTACAATACCGATTTCCCGGGTGTTACCTATTCTCTTGGTGGAGAACAAATGGAACGAAACAAAGCAGTCGGCAGCATATTCACTAACAGCTTACTCGCGCTACTCGTGATTTACGCACTACTCGCAATTCCACTGAAAGCCTATCTACAGCCATTAGTCATCATGAGTGTGATTCCCTTTGGCGCAGTCGGTGCAATTGTGGGTCACTATATTATGGGTTGGAACCTGATCTTTTTCTCACTACTGGGGATCATTGCGCTATCTGGAGTTGTGGTAAACGCCTCGCTTGTCTTGGTGGACTATATCAACCGACAAAGGCGCGCAGGCGTGCCCATATTTGAAGCTGTCACCTTGGCAGGCGTCGTGCGGTTTCGGCCTATTGTTTTAACCTCAGTCACCACCTTTGTCGGTCTAGTGCCGTTGATGACAAACAAGGACCCTGAAACGTTCATGTTTATTCCAATGGCGATATCGCTGGCTTTTGGTGTTTTATTCGCCACGGTTATTACGCTGTTTCTTGTCCCTAGTCTATATCTCATGATGAACGACTGGTTACGTCTCATTGGTATGGACAAAGAGTTGACAATTGCTGCGGTAGAATTTCAAGACGAGCCACGTGATCAACCGGAGGTGCATACTCTGTCGAAGGAGAGCGCTATTAAGGTAGAGACTTAACAAAACGAACTAAGACCCGGCTAAGTTCAGCCGGCTGGTCATAGTGCAACATGTGACCGGCATCGTTAATCACCTCAGAGCGCGCGTTAACAAATAGCTGTTGCCTTCGTTTGAGTTCAGATTCATACCAGTCCGCTGAAATTTCTCGATCAAAACGCCCGTTAGTCCAATAAGCTAAGCCATCATCACCCGTCACGATTAAAGTTGGGCAGGAGATGAATTGCATAAGCATCTCACTTTCTTCGTGTGAGAAGGTCTGCCAGACCATGTTAACCGTTGGATCCCATTTCCAACGAATACCACCATCAGGGTGTGGCCTTACCCCTTGCGTGATCAACCGCTTGGCCATCTCAACATCTAGTCGCGGATTATTTCGAGTCAGGCGTTTTAATGCTTCGGCTTCATCAGACATTGGTTTCAACCAGTCAAACTGATTCACGACTTCTTTAAGACTCCATAGCCAGTGTTCACGAACTTCCGAAGGTGTCGCAATGTCGACCATAGACGGCGGTCCCATACCATCCAAAAGCACTAATGCCTCCACCTCATCAGGGTAAGACGCCGCGTACCTAGACGCGATGTGGCCACCGAGACTATGTCCAACAATGATTGGATTCTCAATTTTACAATCTACAATAACGGCTCTCAAATCAGCAACAAATTGCACCATTGCGTAGCCACCACCAGTACTGCTTTCACCATGGCCGCGAAGATCCGGCAGTATGATGCGATAATCGGGTTGCAGACTCTCAGCCAAACCAATCATGCTATGGGCATGGTCACGCATACCATGAAGGATGACGATGGATCTGGTCTTCTCATTTTTAGAAACCAATGCTGAAAGCTCGCCATCGGGCCTGGCGATCCTAATTCTTTCATAACTATTCAAAAATACAGTCCTCAGCGGGTTAAGAAGTCCAAAGCGGCTTGGAAATAAAAGCCCACAGTTCGGCGAAAAGTATAGCTTCTGCCCCGGATTATCCAACGCCTATTGCCAAATAATCATCAAATGAATACGCGCCAATACGCAAAGCCAATAAGCTCTTAGAACAATTACTCAAGGTCCAACTGAACTTTCAATCAATTCGTCTCAACTAATCTTTAAATTTACATCAGAGTGGTTTATAACCCTGAATCTGACGGTCGATTTGCTGACGAATGGACCAACACCAAGGAATTAAGTTTTGACTCACATGCAAGATATTTTCGGAATACTACGTACACTTTCTTTTACTACTGTTTTGGCTACAGTATTCGCTCTGCCAGTACAGGCTGCCAAAGACCCATTCGATCTTGATGTCGATGTACCCTTTGAAATGTTCAAACTGGACAATGGCCTAACGGTCATCGTTCATGAAGATCATAAAGCGCCCATCGTCGCAGTTAACATTTGGTATCACGTCGGCTCGAAGAATGAAGTTCGGGGCAAAACAGGATTTGCACATTTGTTTGAACATCTGATGTTTAACGGTAGTGAAAATTATGACGACGACTACTTTCGTGCGACAGAGAAAATTGGTGCAACGACTTTAAATGGAACAACCAGTTGGGATCGCACAAATTACTTTCAAAACGTACCTAAAAACGCGCTCGACACTATATTGTGGTTAGAGTCCGACCGCATGGGACATTTGCTGGGAGCCATTACGCAGGAAAAACTAGACGAACAGCGAGGTGTCGTTCAAAACGAGAAACGCCAGCGTCAAAATTCGCCCTATGGTGGCGCCTCAGAAACACAATACAGCAGCATTTACCCCTACAACCATCCTTACTCTTGGACCACCATTGGTTCAATGGATGACCTCAACGCTGCGAATCTAGATGATGTCCATGCCTGGTTTAAAAAATACTATGGCGCAAATAATACCGTGCTGGTCATCGCCGGTGACGTTGAACTAGAAGATATAAAACAAAAAGTAGAGCACTACTTTGGTGAAATAGAACCCGGCCCCCCGCTTACCAAGCACGACAGTTGGGTTGCTAAACTGACAGGGACTCAAAAACAGATTAGTTATGACCGCGTGTCACAAACCATGTTGCTTAAATCCTGGAATATCGAAGGTAACAGCACTAAAGACACAAACTACTTAGATATGCTCGCGTCTGTACTTTCAAGCGGCAAGAGCTCGCGATTATATAAGAAATTAGCCTACGATCAGCAACTGGTTTCCTCGGTCAATGCTTATACTTCTACGGGAGAGATAGCTGGCACGTTCGAAGTGACGGCCATGATCAATCCTGGTGTAGATGAAGCCCTGGTTAGCGAGATCATTGAGCAAGAAATTAGCGACATCCTGAAAAGAGGACCCACACGTAAAGAAGTCGAGCGGGTAAAAATTCAGAGGATCAGCGGATTTGTCAGAGGACTTGAGAAAATTGGCGGGTTTGGTGGTAAATCTGATCTACTCGCCAGCAACTATATTTATACGGGTGATCCTGCCCACTACAAGACAGAACTAGAGTGGATTAAAAACGCTGATCGTAAAGATCTACAACGCGCCGGAAAAAAGTGGCTCAGTGATGGCATGTACCAACTAGAAATCAGACCATTTCCTAAACTCGAAGCAAAAAAATCTGAAGTAGATAGAACCGAACTGCCCCAGCCAGGCGAGCAGGTAGCAACAAGTTTCGATGACTTTGAACGCGCTGAGCTCAGCAATGGTCTTAAGGTGATCGTCGCTACTCGATCTACTATACCCGTCGTGGATTTCCAACTGTCTCTTGATGCAGGCTATGCCTCAGACCAATTCTCGCGCCCAGGCGTCGCAAAGTTCGCAATGAACATGCTAGATGAAGGTACAGAGTCACGGGACGCTTTGGGTATCAGTGACGAACTAATATTGCTCGGTGCCAGTGTTGGCAGTGGCTCGAACTTGGATACCTCGTTTGTTTCACTATCGACATTGAAAACAACTATTGATGATTCCCTTAAAGTATTTGCAGATGTCATATTGAATCCAGCATTTCCAGCCTCGGAACTTGAGCGGTTGAGAACGCAGCAATTGACAGCAATCCAAAGCGAGCAAGTCAGCCCTCGGTCTATGGGCCTACGTGTGTTTCCAAAACTGATCTACGGCGAAAACCACGCTTACAGCAATCCTCTTACAGGTTCAGGCACGCTCGATTCTGTATCCAAAATTAGCCTCGCGGAGCTGAACAAGTTTCACGCCACGTGGTTTAAACCCAATCACGCTACGCTGATCGTCGTTGGCGATACAACAATGTCAGAGATATTGCCAAAACTTGAGCGTCTGTTTGCTAACTGGCAAGCTGGCGAGACGCCAACTAAAAATATCAGCGAAGTTGAGCGCCCAAAAGCTACCCAAATCTATCTTGTGGATAGACCTGACTCACCACAATCTTTCCTTTTTGCCTGCCAGGTAACAACGCCGAAAGCGAATCCTGATGAACTAGCAATAGAGGCAATGAATGACATCCTGGGAGGCATGAGTACCTCAAGGATTAACATGAATCTGAGGGAAGACAAGCACTGGTCATACGGTGCCTTCACGGGTATTGCCAGCGCCCGAGGTCAACGCACTTTCTATATGTTAACCAGTGTTCAGACAGATAAGACCAGTGAGTCTGTGCAAGAAGTGATGCAAGAATTCACTTCCTACATAACAGAAAATCCTGCAACCGCGGATGAACTGGATAAGGTCACAAAAAATAACTCGCTGACCCTATCAGGCAAATGGGAAACAGCTGGCTCAGTCATGGGAACGATTTCTCAAATCGTTCAATACGGGTTAGATGACAATTGGTTCAATGACTACGCAGCCAATGTGAGTAAAGTCACACAGGATGAAGTGCATGCTCAGGCTAACAAAATCATCGACCCTGAAGCGTTAGTATGGATCGTTGTGGGTGACCGAAAAGTCATTGAGCCCGGGTTGAACAAACTGGGGTTTGGTCCCGCTATAATCATCGATGCGGATGGAAACCGGCTATAAACCTTCCACTTCAAACCGGTTTCAAGACCACCTTTAGCTGACATTTGAGTAAAGCGTAGACCTTACTTAAATGTTGGCCTTGGGAAAAATTCAGCTTCGTGTAGAATTCACCGATCAACAGTGGATCACTCACTCAGGTCCCAGCAAAAACTCCTTTATCAAATTAAGCGTCTTGCTCATTAGACGGCAAAAAACTCACGCCAAAAACTTTGAATTTGGTTATTGATCACAGCACACAGCTAACGCTGAATAATTATTCCCGTGCTATTGCGGCTGCGAAGACGCTGGTTGAAGCACTTCATCTTCTTGGCCAACTTAGCACCAAGGAAGGTTATATGGCATTGCTGCAAAATCATGCCTAGCGTTTTGTGATTCAGAATTCGAAGTCTTTCAGAAAGTGCTAAAAAATGCTGAAGTCACACGGGAAGAGCACCTGCTTAACGGCACTAGACGCTGTAGCTACCGAATAAAAACGAGGTAGGCGAACTACTGAGAGACCACAATATCACCGGACCTGGTTGAAAGCGTGACATCTCCGCTACCGTTCTTCGCCTTAAAGCGCAGTATCTCATCGCGAATATATTTTGATTTCTTGGGTCTGTCGCTGGTGATTCTGTTAATGATACTGCCAGAGGCTGTCTCAAGATCAAACCGTGCATCGGCGTCCTTTAGAAATTCTATGCGAATAGAACCGCTCACGGTTTCAAACTCAACACTTCCCCGAGCTAACATTTCTGCTTCAATATCAAGGTCTCCAGAAACGCTTCCTCCATCCAACTTAGAAAAAATAACATCGATGAGTTCAATGTCACCGGAAACAGTTTTCAGATCGAAATCTCCCTCTGCATTCCGAATTAATAACTCTCCACTAACAGAACTTAGGCGATGCTCTCCTTTTATTTTTCTCGCATCAACATTTCCACTGACCGACTTTGCAACAATTCGACCCTCGGCGTTACGTAAGTCAATTTCGCCGCTTACGCTAGCCAAGGTGATCCGCCCAGCCAGACTCGACGCGGTTACATCACCACTGACGGTCCCTAAATCAACGCCGCCCTTGAGGTTGTCCAACTCGATATCCGTGGACACAGAACCAATGTCAACTTCACTATTTTCCGGCAGATAGACGATTAAGTCTGACCCATTTTCTCGACCCCCGCGTTGATGGCCAGACGGAAGCCTCACCGCGATAATAGTGTCATCACCATCAACATCAAATATAAACTTTTTGGTTCTCTCATCCAGTTTACCCGTGACTTTGACTTCCTTTTTACTCCACCCTCGAACCTCAAGATCACCACGTTCGACTGTAATTTTTACCCGACCATCAGCTACTACTTTCTTAGTTTCATTAACAGATTCTTGATTAGCATTGGCTTGGCTATAAATCAGCAAGCTAAATATGCATGAGAAAGCCATACCTACCACGCGCTGCCGCTGTAGATGGCGCTGTAGATGGCGCTGCATTTGTCGACGAAATGTACTCATGGTGGTTTTCATAGTTTAAATACCTTTATATCTTCTATTCCTGTGACCAGCACAGGCGTTTGTGACACACGCATTTATGACAAATAGATCTAATACCGTCCGGATGCTGAAAAGTCCTGCCTGAGCAATTCAAGTTCCTGTTCATGGATACTCATTAGCATTTCCACTAACCGGTGATCGTCAGGGTTTTTTCTCACCTGAGCTTCAATATCTCTGCGAGCAACTTCCATAATCTCTAAACTCCGATAAATATCATCTAATGTCTCAGGTGCAAGATTTTCATTTACCTGGCCAAATCTAGTCACCAGCGGATTAAAGACCTTGATATGCTCGTTAGACATCTGATTAAAACTTGTCTCCGCAGAAACGATGTCAGCATTGCCTGCACCGCCGCCACTCACACCCCCTATTGAAACCGTTAACGAAATGATCGCTACCACCAGGCTAGCCGCAATGCCGTATGGCATCCAATTCATCCTGCCCTTTTCATTCAATTCATGGGGATGATCTGTTATTTTTCGTTCAATTCCGGACCATAAGTCCCGCCCAGGTGAAATCTCCTGATCAAGATCACGAATTGCTCTTGCGAGCATCATGTCGGGCCCAATTTCACCTGCCATGTCACTTTTCATCTCATCCTGGTCTTTCATAATATTAACTATCCTTCCCATTCACTTATGCAGCTTGCAGATAACCTTTTAACAACTGTCTAGCACGATGTAATTGCGCTTTACTGCTTCCTTGGGCAATCTTAAGCATCGACCCTATTTCGTCATGGGTGTAGCCCTCTAAACTGTATAGTACAAACACAGTTCTCGCCCCATTGGGCAATTTACTAATCGCGGCTTCCAGATTCATCTTTTCATCGATGTTATCTACCCGCCCTTCTTCAACCAAATCGTCAATATCAAGACTATTTCGGAACGGCGACTGCTTTCGAAGATAGCTCAGGGTGCTGTTGGTTGCGATTCGATATAACCAACTGCCAAACGCACTGTCACCTCTAAAACTGGCAAGCTTCCTCCATGCCAAGACAAACGCTTCTTGACTCAGATCCTCAGCCATATCACGATCACCACACAGGCGCACACAAAGCGCAAAGACGCGTCCAACGTGGAGACGGTATAATTCCTCATAAGCTAGATAGTCGTTGTCTTTAGCACGAACAACGAGCGCAGCTTCCATTGCTCTGGCTTGCGCCTTTTCATCTATTGGGTCAGCTTCTAACACCGTTTGCCCTTTTATCCTTTGTTACTTGGACGTGATTGTATCGAATAGGGTTTAAATCGCGCTAAAAAAATCTAGTCGCTAACAGAAAGGCATCTGGAGAATGAGATATTTCGGGGCAGAATTGCATTAAATCTCGCAAGAAGATCATCTTTTGCACTAATGAGCGTCCTCTGCTCGGCCAGCCTTCCTGCGCGCGCCGCGGCAGTCGTGAGCTCATGCTGCAGACAGAGGAATTTATCAAACAGGCGAATATTGCTTTAACAATCGAGACCTCAGTTTGTATGGGAAGGTGTGCGGAGGGCCCGACTGTCAAGCTTGCACCCCGCGGTAAATTCATACCGCAGGCTAATGCTGAAAATATTGAAGAGGCTATTATCAGATTTACCGACGCTGATTGATTTCCCGTTCTTTAAAAGCACACTTTACGAGCACAGCTCAGTCTCAAAGTCTTACCGGGCTTCGAGTCCAATTTACTTTGAAACTAATATCTTAAGCCGATGTGCAATCTTGCTCCCTTCCTTCGGCTCAAGACGAATAACAAGGTCCTGTTTCCCGTCAGCATTAAGATCTATGGATTCAACCAGATCCGGATCACGGGGCATTTCGACGGTCATCTTCGTCGCTTTTCGAGCAAATAATAAGCCACTACCCACACCTTCATAGATCTCCAGCGTATCGCCTCCGTTCTGCACAACCAAATCCTCTTGGCCATCACCGGTAATGTCAGAAATTAGTACTGTTGGTAAAAACAAGTCACCGCTAGACATATTAAATGTCGCCGTCACTTCCCTCTCTAGATTAGGTCTCTCTGGATATTCACCATCGGCCATCTGATAAAAATCGAGATTTATTGCAATTGAACCCGTGATTAAGGCTCTAACAATTTTCCCGAGGCCTATTTCAACAGAAGATACAATAATATCTAACTGGCCATCATTATTTAGATCCTTCTCTTCTAGATCAAATTGAATACCGCGAGATCGAATCTTCGAACCAGGCTCTGCTAAAAAGGAGGGCACCCAAGGTAAACCCAGTTCGCTGATCGGTTTGACACCTTTATGTATTTCGTATGTCGTACTCTTTTTCAGGACACCCTGACTTTTAACAGAGAGTGTGACAATCTCTGGTATTCCATCACCGGTAAAATCTTTAAGCTGAAATAGCGCTTTTTTCTGTGCGTCGGACTGGTCCTCTCCTCCCATTCTCATCGAAACACCTTCATACCCTTCTGCGTCGAACAGGATCGGAGGCGAAAAACTAATGGGAACGTCGGAAAAACTACCATTCAAAAGCTGACGGTATACTAGAAACTCATCATCCACCCAAAACGAGAGATCAGCACGGCCGTCGTTTGTGACATCTGTGTGATAAATTTTCCGCACTTGATACCAGGGGTTTTGGCGATAAGAAATATCCATAATTGCTGGTGCTGATAGAGCGATTTGATCGCCAAAACTACCATCTATTTGTTGAATATATACTTCATATCCTTGGAACCCGGGAATGATAAAGTCATCAAGCCCATCGCCATTTAGATCCCGAGCTAAGTCTAACTTGGGCAGTTGCTGATCTACCGGACCGTTGTAAATTGACGAAAATTCAATCAATGGCTTTGTTGCACCGTCGACAGGGTCCAATTCGACAGCATAACCAGCATAGAAAACCACAAGCATTTCACGGCCAACCGTGGCAGCCACATCTAGAAAGATCACCTTCTCGTCTAACTGCCTAACTACAGAAGCATTAGCCCGATAATATCCCTGGTGCATTTCAAATAGTTGCAGCGTTTTTACATTATCTTCGGCAACAGTCGCGACAATAATATCAGCGACATTACGATCACGTAGGTAAGCCGGAAGGATCGATTGGTCCAACCCGGGTTGTGTCATAAGATCGGACTCAAAAAAGGGCCCGTTTTCACGAAAGCTATCGAGGGTGGCGGTCGTCGATTCACCGGGTGCAAATTCCGAGTAAAGACATCCAGTACTCAGCAAGAGTGCTAGCAGAACGATAACCCTAGGATGTAAATTCATAACCATAGTAGCTGGCGATTGCCAGTCCGGCAGCAACGCTCGTGAATGGGTCGTGCTCAGTCACCTTCCCCGGAAATCTGGATTCAAGGAGCCTACGAACGGCTGCAATCTGTGATGAACCACCGGTTCTGATGACCACGTCAATATTCTCCACTTCGCAACCAGCGCTTTTCAGAACCTGATCAAGCAACGTATCAATCTCACTCAACATGCCTGTCATCATTTGTTCAAAAAGCTTCCTGGTGAATGGAATAGAGATATCTAACTCTGGTACATCCAGCATCGTTTCTTCGACATTAGAGAGTTCGGCTTTCGCCTTTTTAATCGATTGAAAGACCAGGTAACTGTGATTATGGGTAATCAAATCATCGAGGCGTTCAAATTTTGCTGCAGCATCACCACCAGCACGAATACACTCAGCGAGCTTTGCCCGGTAGTAGTTTTGGTTTAACGTATATGTGACTGCCCAATTGAGCAACTTCGCTTCAAACTCATCGAACGGGAATTCATTCTCTACTAATTGCCCATCCCGGACCCGAGACCAAATTTCACCCTTGCCAAGCAGAGGAAAAAGCAATTCTTTAAAAATCAGCTGGTCGATATGATCTCCACCGAGGGAAAGACCGGCAGTAGAAAGTACCTTGAAACTCAATCCTTCAAATTCAATCACGCTGAGATCTAGCGTGCCGCCGCCAAAGTCAAGCGTGAGAACTCTTCCCTTTTCGCTAGAAATAGAAGCCGCTGACAAACCTTTGTTGTGTGACTGCCCGAATCGATCATGCAGATAACTTAGTGTTGCAGCGACCGGTTCTGGATAAAAATTAATCTTTTCAAAACCTGCATAATCTGTAGCCTCTTGCAGACGAGAAAAAGCAACATCGTTTCGATATCTATCACTCCCCTCAAACACAACCGGGTGCCCAAAGTGCACCTCTTGTAGCTCTTCAGTGAGTTCTTTCTCCAGACTCAAACGAATATGTAAAAGTATCGGCGTGATAAGAGCAACAACCCTAAATGGCTTATCAAAGACCAATAGCCGTTTTATCTCTGGGTTACCCAACAACCGCTTTACACCACGAAACAGCCTACCCGGCATACCTCGATCAATAGTCGCTGCGCCATATACATTTTGTGTTGCAACTTCTGCTTGAGAGTGCGGATCGTTCGCCGCTGCCTCGTTAACGAGCAGTTGTCCTTGCCCAATAATTTCAGGCGTAAGCTCAACGATACGATCTCGATTATCCTCTATATACTGCTCAACGGCTGTTTCTCCAATCGACGTCTGAAGATCACGATCGATATGAGTTGCCGTCGGCATAATCGCTTTTTCCGAACGAGCATTACCTGATTCAAGTTCTACCAACCGAACCGTTGTGCCGTCATACCAAGCAGCCGCGGAGTTTGAAGTGCCAAAGTCTATTCCTACACCAATCATAGCCTTGTAAATTTCTTTCCCTTTATTAGATTAAACAGCCAGATAGAACAGTCAGGGTAAACAGTTTACTTAAGAGAGCGACTAGCATTTAGCAGCAACAGCGAGCTAAAAGCTCGCGGCGACACGAAAACCTGACTTGTAATCTGAGTGTGAATTGTCATTCTGATTGCGGATTATACTTTGAGCTAGAATTTAAACCCTAGCCTTTAAACTCAAGCATCAGTTCGTGGCGAAGCTTAGCCTTCTGGCGTAATTCCCATTGTGTTAAGCATTCTACTGGCGCTCGCGAGCACTCTATAACGCGCTAATTTCGCTGAGTACTGACCTGAAATAAAGGCAACTCTCGCTCGCAGAAGCTCATTTTGAATATCCAATAGATCTAGCAAGGTTCGCTTACCTAAAGATAGTTGTTCGTTGTAAACAGTGAGTACCTCTTCGGTAGATTTCACGTGAGCTTCAAGGTATTCGAGACGTTGCAAGATATCCTGTAGCTCATTCCAGATCAACGTAACATCTTCTTCCACTGCCCGCCGGATGCTGCGGACCGCCTCTCGAGCCGCAAATTCTCGCGCTTGCGCTTCATTTATTCGTGCTTTGTCTGCACCGCCACGGAAAAGATTGTATGACATGCGAATAACAGCAGTCTCATCATTGTTTTCCCCGACAATACCATCGGTGTCCTCATTGCGGGTTGCACCAACTTCAAGATCAAATCGAGGATGGTAACTCCCCTTAGTTTGCTTCTGACCAGCCGTCGCAGCCACTAAATCAGCTTCGGCAGCCTTTAAACCGTAATTATTTAACATCGCGTTCTGAATTGCGTCGTCCAGAGTACCGGGTAGACCGCCAACTATGCTGGGCTCACTTAGACCGCTAGGATATTCACCTACCACACGAAAGAACTCAGCCTTACCATTCTTCAGGTCACGCTGGGAAAGCAAAACGTTGCTTTTTGATTGCGCACGGCGTCCGCGAGTTTGAACCACATCAACCCTGGTACCTACGCCACTATCAAAACGTTCTTGAATTTTGCTCAGTGTCTGCTCATGCTGAGTCAAGTTTTCTTGGGTCAGTATGACAATTTTGTCCCGTCGCAACATCTCCAAATAAATCTGCACAGCCCGCAAGGATACGTTTTCTTGACTCGATCCTAGTCGCGCAGAAGCGGAATCGATTAATGCACTCTGTTGCTTAATCAAATTCCTAGTCGAGAATCCGTCATATATGAGCTGAGTCACTCTGATGCTTTTTTCTTGCCTAGTCAGATCAAGCTCATCAAACGAGGAAGCACGAGTTGTCACGTTGTCGGAATTTTCATAGCCGCCAGCAACAACTAGATCGACTGACGGAAGATATCCCGCTTTGGCCTGTTTGTGTAATTGCTCTGCCGCTTCAACACCGTATTTGCTGACGAGAATGTCTGGGTTAGTCCGCAGTGTAATTTCAATGGTTTCGGTCAGAGATTGCGCCGCGACCACTATCGAAATACTACTAAAAAAAAGAAACAAACCAGCCTGTCTAATCAACGAACTATTCCCCATGCTCAAGCAACCTATAATTTTGCGATCATAGTACACACACAGGAGCTCATCAACAATTGGCTAACGGCAATTTTGTTGGCCAGGTTCGAACAAAATTCCCATTCTTAACCAATGTGCCGGATGATCGACGCAGGATCTAGGTTACTGGACAGTGAATCCTGCTGATTCGTAACTGCCGACGATCATAAAAGCAGACCAAACGTAAGGGTAACCCCACTCAGGCGAGTCAATTAGCGCCAACTGAGAATCCCGCAGCGCTTCTCGAGCGGGTTGACCGCCCAATAGACGATCATAAAAGTCGGTCATCAACGCCTGCGTCCCAGCATCACTCACTTCCCAAAGAGAACTGACAACTTCAGCAACACCAGCCTCTTGAAAAGAGCGCCTCAGGCCATATACACCCTCACCTTCATGTATTTCACCCAAGCCCGTTTCACATGCAGATAGTACGACCAAACGGGTCCCGGACAAGTTTAAACTGAGCACCTCGAGCGCCGTCAAAACACCATCATTCGCCGTGTCAATGTCACCGAGAAATTGAGCATTAGTATTGATCCCCGCAAACGCTAATCCAGCACGTAGCAACGGATTATCGCCTGGAGGTGGCACTCCTAGCTCACCGCCTCGCTGGAGCTTCAATAACCGCTTACGCAAGTTATCATCTGCTTCGAGAAAGAACCCATGGGTCGCTATGTGCAGAATTCTGGGAGCCTCAGCCATGTTGGCAAGCACTTGTTCCTCTGCCTGACGGCCAAAAAACACTTCACGGGCGACATTATTCTCGATCACTTGATCTACAATAATTCTGCCCTCCTCTTCAGCTCCTGGCAGCGGTGCAAAATTCAACCCCCGCAAACCAGTCCCTGCTCCTCTTAACCCCACTTGAAGGGCAGAAGAACGCTTGCCCATGGCAACATTCATCTCTTCTTCGCTGACAACATCATCTGAATCATAATCTGGTCCTGCCAGAATGACATACTGTCCATCCGCTAGCCGATACTCATTAGGTAACAGATCTCTGGCGCTGGTCAAAATATGTACATCTAAAGCTTGAATCAAATATTCTTCTTCGTCAGTAACGAGTGCATTGAACGGCAAGATATTGAGTGTTCCATCCGGAATCAGATATACGTATTCCGATTCACCGATTGCAGCCTGGATAGGTTGCCAAATCAGTTCGTAAGCCAATAAGCCAATTTCTAATTGCTCATCTTCATCCGCACCGTCATCCTGAATGATTGTTCGATACTCAATAATGATATCTTCGATTGCTGACCGATCCTCAAAGGTCACAAGTTCGTAGCGAACCTCCCCCTCTTCCTTCACGGCAACACCGGCAACTAATTTTGCTTCTCCATTCTCCTCATAGACCAGAAAATCAACTAACGCATTATTATCTGGCAGCACGCCCTCAAGCGAAGCAGCACTAGCTTGGGCTATAGACGTTCGGAACCGAACACTTGCGCGACCTAATTGACCTTGTAGTTCGTTCACTTTCTGCTCGAGGCTGTAAAGCACCTCGCCATGATTCTCTTTAGTTTCAGCAGTGGGTCCAGACAGCGTTTTCGAAGCAAGTTCTTTTCGAGCAGATTCAAGTTCAGCTGCGATGGATTGCAATGCCGGATCTTTACTTAATGTTGCGATTTGTTGAATCTCAGAGGTGACCTTTAACAAAAGGCCTTTCCGCTGAATACTCGCATCGATTATTTTTTGTCCTCGATCTGGAGAATCGATTTTACTCAGCAAAGAGATGTAGTCATTAAATTCCGGTCTATGTAGGCGAATGTATCCTTCGCGCGCGTTTTCGCCCGTGACCCACAACATTCTGTCTAGAAACTTAGTACGTCTTTCGAAACCTATATCACGTATTTCGACCGCAGCAGACAAATTATTTGCCGCTTCTTTCACCGAAGCTAGTTTGTTGAGTGCTTCAAAAGTATAGGGATGAAGCGCACCCAATACCTTTTCGGAAAGCGCCAAAGCGGCAGTCAGTAAATCATCCGCCTCTGGCAGCCTCGCCTCGTCCAGGTAAACACCCCCGAGATCAATCATGGAGCGAATACTGTCCAAATGTTCTTCCCCCAAAACCTGCTGACGAGCACTCAAGGTCTGGCTAATAAGCTGTTCAGCCTCCTGTAGACGAGCCATTTTTTGGTAGACACGGCCAAGGTTGTTAGTTGCCTTCAAGGTATTTTGATGTTCGCTGCCAAAAATTGCTCTCCACTGCTCCGATACCTCATAGAACAGAGGCGCTGCTTGATCAAAATCTTCCATTAACATATACAGGAATGCGAGATTGTTTTTTACCGCAACAGTATCAGTGTGGTCGTCACCATTGAGGCGCGTTAAAACTTCTAAAGACTGCTTATAAAGAGGTTCTGCCTCACGGAAATTACCCTGACTTTCATGGAGCAATGCCAGGTTGTTCCGCGCACTTTGCGCATTTTGGTTTTCTTCACCATAAGTCGCAAGATACTTCTCTAGCGTTTCTTTCAACAAAGGTTCTGCTTCATCGTAGAAGCCAGATTTTTCGTATATCAACCCCAAATTATTCATAGAAACA
>JBLHWY010000038.1:0-41670 GCA_047629195.1 Candidatus Azotimanducaceae bacterium | reverse complement strand
CAAGTTTTGGACATCCAACAAAATCACGATCATGGATGTCCAAAACTAGAGAGATAGTGGATGTCCAGAACTAGCAGATGTCCAGAACTAGCATACTGTTTTAGTCGTCGCTGAAGGCTGCGTTGGTATAAACGTTTTGGACATCGTCTAGATCTTCAAGGTGATCTATAAGGCGTATCACTTTTTCACTGGCGTCTTGATCCAGCTCGATCAAATTTTGCGCCACCATACCAAGTTCTGACATCTCTGATTCAAACCCAGCTTCAAGCAATGCTTCTTTCACCGCCAGAAAATCACCCGGTTCGGTAATAACTTCTATGGAGCCATCATCAGCGGTTTCAACATCTTCTGCGCCCGCCTCAATGGCTATTTCCATCAATGCATCTTCATCCGTACCGGGCGCAAAATGGAGCTGACCTTTGTGATCAAACATGTATGCAACGGAACCGTCTGTACCAAGATTACCGCCAGCCTTAGTAAATCCGTGGCGAACTTCAGCTACCGTTCTGTTCCTTTTGTCGGTAACGGTTTCAACCAGAAAAGCAATACCACTGGGACCATAGCCTTCATAGGTTAGTGAACTTAAGTCACCGCCTTCAAGTCCGCCCGCGCCACGCTGTATCGCGCGCTCCATTGTGTCTTTCGGCATCTGTGAAGCTTTAGCCTTGTCGACGACGGTACGCAGTGACGGATTGTCCTCAACTAACCCGCCGCCATCTCGAGCAGCAATGGTTAATTCACGGATAATTTTAGTAAACACTTTCCCGCGCTTAGCATCCTGCCCTGCTTTCCGGTGCTTAATATTGCTCCACTTACTATGGCCAGCCATAACTTACTTTTCCTCTTTCAAACAGTTCGGTGTACTCAATCAATCTATCATCAATTGATTTATCGCCTCACCTGCTAGACGTTTCAAATCTTAGTTTTTCTAACCGCAATACTCAAATCAGCAAGTTGTACTGGATCGACTTCACTCGGCGCGGACGTCATTAGACAAGCAGCAGTTTGTGTTTTTGGAAAGGCAATAACGTCACGAATCGCATTTGAGCCGCACATGAGCATAATGAGTCTATCCAGTCCAAAAGCCAGCCCTCCATGAGGCGGCGCGCCGTATTTAAGCGCGTCCAATAGAAAACCGAATTTCACCTGAGTTTCATTCTCAGATAATTGCAGCACTTCAAATATCTTCTTTTGCATTTCCGCGTCATGAACACGAATGGAACCACCGCCTACTTCAACACCATTCAATATCACGTCATACGCCCTGGAAAGCACACTACCTGGATCAGCGATCATTGCATCCAAGTCTCCCGTAGGTTGAGTGAAGGGGTGGTGGGTGGCGGTCCAATTGGAACCTTCTCCTTCAAACATTGGAAAATCTGTTACCCAGAGTGGGGCCCAAGCCTTGGTATAAAGGTTTAAATCCTCAGCTATCTTACATCGCAGCGCACCAAGTGCGTCATTAACAACTTTGGCAGAGTCCGCGCCGAAGAAGATAATGTCTTTGTCCTGCGCACCAACTCGACCGAGGATGCTGAGTACAACATCATCAGGAAGAAATTTTAATATCGGTGATTGCAATCCTGCTACACCCGCTGAAATATCATTAACCTTAATATAGGCCAGTCCGCGCGCACCATAAATGCCAACGAATTTTGTGTAACCATCGATCATTTTCCGGGTCAATTGATCGCCGTTCGGTAATCTAAGAGCGGCAACCCGTGACTTAGGATCGTTCGCGGGACCACTGAAAACCTTAAATTCAACATCCTTGAGGAGATCAGCTACGTCGGCGAGTTCAAGTCCAAATCGAAGGTCCGGTCTATCACTACCATACTTCTGCATCGCATCTGCATAAGTCATGACTGGAAATTCTGGCAACTCAACATCAATTGTTTTTTGGAACATCTTCCGAAACATTGTTTCGACCAAATCCATAATGTCTTGCTCACCCAGGAAGGTTGTTTCGATATCTACCTGAGTAAATTCTGGTTGACGATCAGCCCGTAAGTCTTCGTCACGAAAACATCTGGCTATTTGGTAGTAGCGATCAAAGCCCGAAATCATAAGCAGTTGTTTGAAAAGCTGTGGCGATTGTGGCAATGCAAAAAACTCACCAGGGTGAGTCCTACTTGGAACTAGATAATCCCTTGCTCCCTCAGGTGTCGCTTTGGTCAAGATGGGCGTTTCTATATCAACGAAGTTCTGATCATCGAGGTAATTACGTATGAAGTGACTAACTTTTGACCGAAGCCGCAATTTTTCCTGCATCTCAGGTCGACGTAAATCGACATAACGATATCGCAGGCGAACGTCATCACCAGCATCGGAATGCTCATCCAGCTGAAAGGGTGGGGTTTCTGAAGCATTAAGAATTGTTAACTCTTTACCGAGCACTTCTATCATGCCGGTTGCCATCTTGGGATTAGCAGCAGCCGCATCTCGAGCCCGAACTTGGCCTTTGATATTCAGCACAAACTCGTTTCTCACTTGGTCTGCGAGCTTGAAACTTTCAACCGTATCAGGGTCGAACACAACCTGAATTAAGCCCTCATGGTCTCGCATATCAAGAAAGATAACACCTCCGTGATCTCTACGACGATGAACCCATCCGCACAGCGAAACCTCTTCGCCAATGTGACTATCTCTGAGCTGACCACAAAGGTGGGTCCGCATTCTAATTCTCCCAACTCTCTAAATAGAGCGCTAATTAAATGGTGTTGATGTCAGTTAAATATCTGCGCGCATATCTTTTTGAAGCAGCTTGGTTCTTAGAGATATAACTACAGGCATAACAGTGAAAACCCAACAAGTATGCTTGATAGCTATATGGACTCGACTTACTGACTATTTTTTGATGACTGGTAACTAAAGTTCTAACTTGCTGTGGAGTTGCCACTGCTTTTTGAACTATCAGATGAGGAGCTTTTACTCTCACTCTTCGAGCTGCCTCCGGATTCGCTTTTACCAGAATCGCTGCTACTGGGCGAACTACTGCTTTCGGCGACATTCTTTTTCGACCCTGTTTTAAAATCTGTTTCATACCAGCCTTTGCCCTTCAATCTGAAGGCAGCTGCTGAAACTAGTTTTTTTAATTTCGGCTTGTGACACAGTGGACAATCGACGAGCTGGTCATCGCTCATCTTCTGGATTTTCTCCAGCTTGTGTTCACATGCTTCACACTGATACTCGTATATCGGCATGACTTGTCTTCCTCTCCTAATTAGCCCAGTTGATTCTCGGCGCGCATTATACCGCAATAAATCTGTATGGCGATACTTTAGATACACCTGTGTTTTGCCTACAAATTAGCACATTTTTAGCCAACTGCTACTCTTAAGGTGCCGCGAAGCAAGGACTTGCATTCTCAGTTTCTGATAGAGGAAGCCAGCAATTCGCACATTTGAGCTATGGACGCACATCGCATGGAACAGGAAAAAGCCACCTCTCTCTCGCCAGAAACCTTCACTGAGGCTGATCTCGAAGCCGACTACTCTGACGCAATGTTCCGACTAGTCGATCATTTTGGCGTAACAGCCTGCTCTGATCTCCATTTTCTGATTTTACTCGCTATGACAATAGAAGAGCGAAGTGTTCAATGGAAACACAGAACATATCAATCGGTGCGCCTAGGTCTCAGCATGAATCTCGATGCTGGCAACCTGGTCGATACAAAACAGCTGACAGCTGCAATCCTCGCCCATGACTTCGCTATGGCATTCCTGCCACTGCGCATGCTGGACAAGTCAGTTAAATTGGCTCACAAAGATCTAAAACTCATGCGCACCCATATAAGCACTGCAGCTAGTTTGATCCAGCGCATGAGGGGCTGGAAGGAAGCAGAGGAAATGATCCTAGCCCACCATGAAAAAATTGACGGTACCGGTTATCCTAATAAACTCATGGATTCTGAAATTTGTGATGGCGCAAAGATTCTTGCAATCGTCGATACATTCACAGCTCAGTCAGGAAAAATAATTCATGGGGTAATGGAGCTAAACAGACACGCTGGTACTCAGTTTGCAACTAATTGGGTCGAACACTTCAATATTGTTGCTCGCAAATTGTATGCAAAGGAACTTTCCTCAGCGATTTAGACGCGTCACTTATCAACAACGCCTATATTTACCGACGTAACAATTTACTTATTTTCATTAGGGGCAATAAACTCGCCAAATCTAGTTAAAACACGCTATTTCCGAAAAAAAACCAGCTAATTCTTGCGAGTGATTTTCCAATCATATATAAAGGGCCCGACAAACGATGTGGATCAAAAATGCCGCTTTTTTAGGGTTAAAATACATTCTCATCTTTGCAAAACACTCTCTAATGACCAATCAAAAAGGAATACCGAATGGCTGCCAAAAAGGCGACTAAGAAACCTGCTGCTAAGACTCCCGTACCAGCTAAGCGATTACCAGCAATCAAACAGAAATTCACCAAGAGCGCAATCTTGAGCGAGATTTCTGCAAACACTGACTTAAGCAAAAAGCAAGTGACTGAAGTTCTTGACGAACTGAAAGACCTTATTGAGCGTCATGTGAAAAAAGGCGGCGCAGGTGAGTTTACGCTTCCAGGATTACTGAAGATAAAAACTGTTAAGAAACCAGCTCGCAAGGCTCGCAAAGGTGTTCCTAATCCTTTCCGTCCTGGTGAAGTAATGGACGTTGCAGCAAAACCAGCAAGCACTAAAGTTCGAGTTCTGCCGCTTAAAGCGTTGAAAGATTTCGTCTAATTTTGGTTAGACATGCTCTCAAAAGCACATTAATTACCGCTTTTTTCCGTTAGTAAGACTCGAACCAGTCGGGAGAGTTACAAAAAAGGGTCGCATTTCGCGACCCTTTTTTTGCCTTAGACCACCACCTTTCACCATTAGAACGCTATCTTTATCAGTAGATTGATTCGTCAAGCGCGACAGGCTTCACATGTTAGATGGCCATTGCTCTCGATCAAATCTTTAGAAACACACATCGCCAAATATACCTCGATCTTCGCATCCGTAATTTATGCTACAGATTTCGCCATTCATTACCCCTTTTTGGTCGTTTCTTTGCTGGGAGTTATGTGCATGTCTAATTCTCCCTGATAGACTGCACAGCTGTTCTAAATCAATCTACTCCAACAAACTGCACGAATTCGACACAGGAACCTTCCGGCAAAGCCAATGAAAGCATCTCGTTATACCATCGCAACATTAAAAGAAACGCCAGCAGACGCCGAAGTTGTCAGCCATCAATTACTAATTCGAGGCGGGTTCATTCGTAAGCTCGCGTCCGGTATCTATAATTGGCTGCCTATGGGGTTACGTGTCCTACACAAAGTTGAGAACATTATTAGGCAAGAAATGGATGCCTCTGGCGCATTAGAGATTTCGATGCCAGTCGTTCAACCTGGCGAGCTCTGGGTAGAATCGGGTCGTTGGGCCAAGTATGACGATGGCCTTTTGTTAAAACTCAAAGATCGACATGACAGAGACTTCTGCCTAGGACCAACGCATGAGGAAGTCATCACCGATATCGCGCGAACAGAGCTCAAGAGCCATAGGCAACTACCTATAAACTTCTATCAGATCCAGACCAAATTTAGGGACGAAACGAGGCCGAGATTCGGGCTCTTACGTGCACGTGAATTCTTGATGAAAGATGCATACTCATTCCATATCGATATGGCGAGCCTTGAAGAAACGTATATGGAAATGCACAAAGTCTATTCAAACATTCTCGAACGACTTCAACTAGATTTTCGACCAGTAGACGCAGACACCGGCAGCATCGGTGGCAGTGCATCAACGGAGTTTCATGTACTTGCTGATTCTGGCGAAGACACAATCGCATTTAGTACCGAGGGTGATTACGCTGCCAATATCGAAAAAGCTGAAGCACTAGCACCCGAGAAGAGCACCATTGATCCACTCACGCTAGAGAAGATCGCAACGCCAGATATTAGAACAATTGACGAAGTTTCAGGTTTTCTCGGTGTTGATCCCGCAACGACGGTCAAAACCTTAATCGTTAAAGGAACTAACTCAGCGATGGTAGCCCTTGTGCTACGTGGCGACCATCAATTAAACCCATTGAAGGCAGAGAAAATGCCCGAAGTTGCAAGCCCTCTTGAAATGGCTGACGAGGGCGAAATTGTGAAAACTATCGGATCCAAACCTGGGTCAATTGGTCCTTGCGGGCTTTCAATGCCAGTACTTGTAGATCGCAGCGCATTCGCCTTGAGCAATTTCATTTGTGGCGCTAACGCCGATGACTTTCATCTCAGCAATGTGAATTGGGATCGCGATGCTAAACCTGATGCCGTTTATGATTTGCGAGACGTTGTTGAAGGAGACCCTAGTCCCGACGGCAAGGGTACATTGTTGTTTAAAAAGGGGATCGAAGTTGGACATATTTTCCAACTGGGCGACCAGTATTCTAAAGCGATGAATGCAACTGTGCTAGACGAAAACGGTAAAGCTGTCGTCATGTCGATGGGTTGTTACGGACTTGGCGTTAGCCGGCTAGTTGCTGCAATTGTTGAGCAGTACCACGACGAGAAAGGCATGAAATGGCCAACAATTATCGCACCATTCCAGGTGATCATTATTCCCATCAATGCCCACAAGTCACCAGAAGTCGCAGAAACTGCAAACAGTCTCTACGAGTCTATGGTTAACATGGGCATTGAAGTATTGCTGGATGACCGAGACGGTCATAGACCTGGGGCAAAGTTTGCTGACGCTGAATTAACGGGCATTCCACATCGAATCGTCGTTGGAGATAGAGGCTTAAAATCCGCTACTGTTGAGTACGCTAATCGACAAACGGGGGAGGCAGCTGATCTACCAATCGACGGTTTGGCTGCACGTCTTCACCAGTTAGTTGAATCGGAAATTGGCTCTCTCAAATAGTTGTCATGCCTTGCTGGCCTTGATCAACCCGAAAGCAGGGAGTAGCTGCGACTCTGATTATGCCAACTAATCCATTTGTAACAATAAGGTTTCTTCAGTTTGTGGTCCAACCAGCGTAGCTTTTAGATTACCTTTACGATCGAAAACATAGGTCGTAGGTAGCACCTCGGGGATTTTAACCCCTAGCAGCTTCGAGGGCTCTGTTGCGAAAACAGGAAATTTGATTTTCATTTTGGAAATTTCTTTTGTCAGTTCAGCACCTTCAACTTGATCAAAATCAACGCCGAAGATCACTAATTGGTCGCGATGCTCAAGGCTCATTTTATTAAGCTCTGGTATCTCCTTAATACAGGGTGCACACCAGGTTGCCCAATAATTCACAAACAAATACTTGCCCTGCAGATCGGACAACGCATAGCTTTTACCGTCAGCATCAACAAAGTCTACCTGCGCGCAGGCTGACAGCGTCAGAATCAAAACACTCCCTACGGTCATCCGTGCAAACATTCTTACCAAGTGTTTCAAAACAGGATTTGACACAAACATATTTCCTCTATTATTTTACTGAAGCAGCTATGCCGACTTGCTGCGGGAAAACAGGGTTTCAAGATCGTCTTCTAACTGCTTTCTAGTTTGACCCGACAAATCATCTAATCGTTTTGACAAATCTAATCCCCAGTCTGACTTGCCTTTCATCTCCGTAGGCAGAGGCCAGGGTAAAGCCCGATATAATTCCCATACGCTCAATTCACTTAAGTCTTTACTCAATACCATGCCGCCGCGTTCTACCGTCCTGATGAGATTCAGGTCCATCAATCGCTGTTTGTAGTCATTCCATTGTTCCAGGTCTATCCTTGCACCGTGCTTTAGTATTTCTTTATCTTTAACCACAGATCCTTTCTGATGCGCTTGGAAGAAGATCTCCAAGATTATCATCAATTGGAATAAAGGCGCTTCAAGTCTTGTGTTTCCTTCAGATCTGAAAATACCAAGCCCTTTCACGAGTTCCGCACCCAACAGAACAATGGTCCAAGAGATATAAATCCACAGCAGGAATAACGGCAACGCAGCAAACGTCCCATAGATTAATTTGAAATCTGAGTTCGCCATAAAAAAGGAAAATAGTGAACGTGCTAAAACAAAGGTAATTGACACCACAATGCCACCGGCTAGGGCATGCTTAAACGAAACAGTGCAATTTGGCACTGCTAGATATAACAACGTGAACATAGAAACACTCAACAACACCGGCAAGTATTGAATAAGGCCTGTGATTTCTGTTACCCCACTAATCAACGGCAACGTTAAAATGTAGGCTGTAATGGCCAGCCCGGCAGGACCAAGTGTGAGAATCGCCCAATAAACCAGGAATCTCTGAAAACCGTGCCGGGGTTCTTTTACTCGCCATATATCATTAAAAGTCCGTTCAATCGTTAGCAACATTAAGAGAGCTGTAACAGATACAAGTATTCCGCTAGGTACGCCAAGATTTGTTGCAGAAGTTGAAAACTCGCCCAGATACTCTCTGACGACGGCGACATTTTCAGGCACAACGTTAGAAAAGATAAATTCTTCTACGGTGCCAGACAAACCGTCGAATGCCTCAAAAGCATTAAATATTGTGTACATAACGGTCAATAAAGGAACAACAGCGAACAAGGTTTGATAGGTCAATGCCGCCGCGGTAGAACGGCAACTATCTTCTACAAACCGCACAGACATCAAATAGAAGAAACCCCAGGTTTGACGCACTAGCAGTGGTATTTTGATATGTCGTTCTATAAACCGCATATTAGATTCTAATCGATTACTCATATATGATCGCACCCGGACTTTTCAATGCAAAGTAACAAGATTATGCATTACAAACCAACCTAACAATCCAATTAAGGAGGAAGATATGAGTGACGTGATAATCTACCATAATCCCCGGTGCTCTAAATCTAGACAAACACTGGCTTTGTTGGAAAAAAACGATATTCAGCATGAAGTCGTGCTTTACCTCGAATCAAAACTTTCGGAAACACAACTAACAAGCATCTTAACAAAATTAGGTTTCTCCCCACGTCAACTTCTTCGGAAGAGTGAGGATGCCTACAAAGAGCAAAATCTGGGCAAGGCTGACATTTCAGACTCAGACCTTATTGCCGCAATGGTTAAGTCTCCCATTTTAATTGAGCGCCCGATTGTTGTGCATGGTAATAGAGCAAAAATTGGTAGACCGCCTGAACAGGTACTTGAAATTCTAGATTAAGAAAAAAATTAGTCTGAGCGAGACCTTACCTAACTGTGTTGCCTAACTATGCCGCCTACCTGAGTTTACCGCGGTGTAAGCAGCGAAATACTAGTGGATAATCTTTGGCCTGTGTTCAACCTTGGATTTGGGCTCATGGACTTCAGACTCAAGTAGGTTTTCGGAGGATAAATTATTCTCGTCCTGTCCATCACCAGAACCACGAACTTCATATCGCCGAGTCGTCACTTCACCATCAAGAATATCTGGTAGCAACTTGAGAAACTCTTCCATGTGATCTGTTTCAAAATGAGCTTGTAATGAGTCGACACAGTCCCATTCCTGAAACAGCAATAACGTATTGGTATCACCCAACCCAACGTAGAATTCGTAGCTAATACAGCCTTCTTCAGAACGGCTCGCGACTGACATGCGCTTCATCATTTCTAGCGCTTCTTCGCGGTAGTCTGCTTTGACTGGAAATGTGCCATGGACAATGATCATTTACGCCTTCCTGATTATCACAACACACAAGCTGTGAACCACAATATAAATTAGAAATCGATTATAGCGCGGAAACGCATCACGATCACCCCTCACGATGAACGGTAAACGGCGACCAGCTCTGCGCTGTTGGCATCACTTCCAATTGGTTCACATTAATATGAGGAGGAAGCGATGTCACCCAATGAATAACCTCGGCAATATCAGAGGCAGAAAGAGGCGTCATGCCGGCATATACCTGATCAGCTTGGCGCTCATCGCCATTAAATCGAATCAGCGAAAATTCTGTTTCACACATCCCAGGTTCAATATTACTGACTCTTATATTTTTACCACTCAGGTCAGCTCTCAAGTTACGAGTGAACTGCTGCACAAATGCCTTCGTGCCCCCATAAGTGTTCCCACCTGGATATGGCCAACTCGCAGCAACAGACCCCAGGTTAACAATGTGACCTCCTCCTCGAGCAACCATACCCGGCAATATTGCTCGGGTCACATACATAAGACCTTTGACGTTAGTGTCTACCATCTGATCCCAGTCATCCAGATCAGCCACATCGGCACCGCCCAGGCCTTTGGCCAAGCCTGCATTGTTGATAAGAATATTGACGTCGGCAAACCGCGTAGGTAGTGAACCTATCTGCTCTGCTACCGCTAACCGGTCACGAACATCAAGTACTAAACAATGAACTTCTGCTCTTTCGGAAAGTCTTGATGACAACGACTCAAGCCTCTCTCCCCGTCTAGCTGCAAGAATGAGCCTGTTTCCCTCAAGCGCGAATTTTTCTGCACAAGCCAGTCCAAATCCCGAACTAGCACCTGTAATAAAAATGGTGGACATAATATGTTTTTCTCCTTTACCCATACTTTTGTGTCAGTCGCACAGCCTTTTTTGCTAACCAGAATCACTTATTTTTAAATACTCACAGCTCCGTGAAACTAATCTTCTACGCTGCCAATCAGACCGATCTTATTCTCAATCATTGCAGATTCTATTTCTGCCAAAATGGTTGGATCATCAATCGTTGCAGGTGTATCAAAGTGCTTTTTGTCGGCAATTTTTCGCATTATCTGGCGCAGGATTTTACCTGAACGGGTCTTAGGTAATCGTTCAACCACAATCGACTGTTTGAAGTTTGCAAACGCACCAATCTCTTTACGGACCAATGCTGTTAGATCCAGTTTGATTTTTTCATGAGAATCGTTAATGCCATCTTTTAGCAGTAGCAATGCCATAGGGATTTGTCCTTTATCTGGATCCTCGATCCCGATAACGGCACACTCTACAACCGCGGGATGCGCCGCAACGATCTCTTCCATTTCACCCGTTGACAGCCGGTGACCTGCCACGTTGATGACATCATCGGTTCTACCCATAATGTAAAGATATCCGTCTTCGTCGAAATAGCCACCATCTCCGGTATGGTAGTAGCCTGGGTGTTGAGACATATAAGCATCTTGGTAGCGCTGGTGATCGCCCCAAACTGTTGGCAGACAGCCCGGCGGCAAAGGCAACTTAATAACGACGTCGCCCTCAACACCCGCTCCTACTTTCTCATGAGCCTCACTTAGAATCTGAACATCAAAACCAGGTACTGGAAAACTGGCGGATCCTGCTTTAGTACCGGAAGGATCCAACCCCATCAGGTTCGCAGCTACGGGCCAACCTGTTTCTGTTTGCCACCAATGATCAACCACTGGGATTTTCAAGATATCGCGGAGCCAATGATAGGTTGGCGGGTCAGTCCGCTCTCCTGCAACAAACAGAGTTCTAAGCGATGAAATGTCGTATTTCTTAAGGTATTCACTATTGGGGTCCTCTTTACGAATAGCTCTGAAACCGGTCGGTGCTGTGAAAAAAACATTTACTTTATGATCCTGAATAATTCGCCAGAAAGTACCTGCGTCAGGCGTCCGAACTGGCTTGCCTTCAAACAATATCGTTGTACAACCTGCAAACAAGGGGGCATATACGATATATGAATGCCCAACAACCCATCCAACGTCTGAAGCACCCCAAAACACGTCTCCTGCTTCAACGCCATAGACTGCTTCCATACTATACTTGAGAGCAACAGCATGCCCGCCATTATCTCGAACGACACCCTTGGGCTTCCCTGTTGTGCCCGAGGTATATAAAATATACAAAGGGTCTGTAGCAAGCACCGGTACGCAATCTGCAAATCTGCCGTTAGCATCTGATAGCGCCTGATTCCAATCAAGATCTAGCTCACCTAAAGCTGCTTCGCATTCCGGGCGCTGGAATACGATACATTTTTCAATTTTGTGTTCTGCCAGCGCAACCGCTTCGTCAATCAACGGTTTGTAGGCAATTGTATTTGCAAATTCAATCCCGCACGAAGCTGTCAATAGCACCTTAGGATCCGAGTCATCTATCCTCGTAGCAAGCTCTCTCGGCGCAAACCCTCCAAAAACAACTGAGTGCACAGCACCAATCCGCGCGCAGGCAAGCATTGCGATCGCTGCTTCCGGAATCATGGGCATATAGATGATGGCTCGGTCGCCCTTCACGACACCAATATTCTCAAGCGCTCCTGCGAATAGCGCGACACTGTCCCGCAACTCCCTGTAGGTATATTTCTGAACAACATTAGTAACAGGAGAGTCATAGATTAAAGCTATTTGATCTGCGCGTCCGTTTTCAACATGGAAATCAAGCGCAATATGCGCAGTGTTGAGTTCGCCGTCGGCATACCAAACATCATTGTCATTTTCATCTTTAGATAGAATGGTTTCTGGCGGACGAAACCAATCAATTAGATCTGCCTTAGCCGCCCAAAAATCAGCTGGTGCTTGAATTGATGACGCAAATGTTTCCTGATACTTGGCGCCCATTACCGCTTTATGAACCGAATCTGACTGAGCTTGTGACAATTTTTTACTCCATGACTTACAAAACGTTAACCATACCAACATTTAGACCATGAAAAAAAGGCCACGTTAATGCCCTTCTTTTTTTACCACAAAAAAAAGGGACACATAGGTCCCTTTTTTATTACTTCGATGCTTATTTTTTCTTGCGCTTACGCTTCATTGCGTCAAGCTGAGCCTTACTAGGCTGCGCTTCAACAAGTTGAGCATAGATTTTCGAACGCTTAGAGATCTTCTTATGATCAACATAGAAATCAACAGCTTTCGCCCATGCTCCCTGTAAACCATGCAGATTAATAGAAACGGTTGTATTTACTATTTTTTCTGCTTTGGCGGACATGATGCCTATTTGAAATACTGGCGTGCGTGTACCGCTCTTCTCTGTCTTCATACGAAATAGAATGCCGCGCACTTTGCCATTTTTGTCGAATAGGGCTGTCTTAGCTGCTTCAGCTTTCGCTTTAGCCTGCAATTTCGCCAATACAGCGTCTCGGTCTTCAGCCTTCGCTTTTACTGCTGCTCTTGGTGCCCCGCGGACTCGCTTACCATTCTCCTTTAACGAAAAATATTCTTGATAAGTTTTGCCTGCGATCTGACGTCTAACCCTAAACCCATGAAATCGAGTTGTATCTAGTAGTTCCACGCTCATAATGCTTTACCTCTATAAGTCCGCAAATTACGGATGTGTTTATTTTGTTACGACCATTTGTCTGGTGGCAGCCTGTCTAACAAAAAGTGCTTGTGGCTTACTGCACCTTTTATTCTAAGTTCGCTCAGATAACATTAAGTCCATTTAAGCAGAAAATCGTGCTCTTCTAACAAAGTTGACGTCACCACAACCTTACAGGCTGCTCATCAATTCGGGTCGTTTTCATAACTGGCCAGCTAACAAGAATGAGTTGTCAGGCGCAAGCCAATTACAAAGTGGCGCAATTCTAACTTAATTTTTGAAAAAATCGACTGTTTTCGGCCCTAAAACACATATTTTTAACAATACCTGCTCTAAGTAGTTAGCCCAGCGCATAAAATCGGTTAGTTTAGGAACTAGTAAACTGAGGCGGAGTAGCTGTAATATAGCTTAATTTTTAATATATTTAGCAGGTTACGGAGGGATGAGCCTGCAAAAAGGCTCAGCTTGACCGTTAACAAAGCTTCTCAAGTATACAAGCAACCATTACAAGAGACGCTAAGCTATTATGAGCGTGCCTTTAAGTAACTATTTTGGCACCAGGCGCTGACGCGCAAGGATAGCGCGCCTGATCACCTAAAATACCCAAAAGCTAGCTTGCTTCAGGGATATAAATGACATTTTGGGAAAGTAGCTCGTCTATTTCGCCATCACTTAAACCGGCCCCCTGCAGCACTTCCCGGCTATCTTCGCCCGGAATACGGGAACTGTGAGACAAGGCGGCCTCCGTTCGGCTAAATCGTGGGGACGGGGCGGGTTGCACGACACCATCCATTTCGACAAAAGTTCCCCGTGCCTTATTATGGGGGTGATCAGCAACCTCGCCTAAACCCAGCACTGGCGCAAAACAAACATCAGAGCCTTCCATGATATCGCACCACTCTGCACGTGTCTTAGTCTTGAAGACCGTCGTCAGCTTCGCTTTAAACTCAGGCCAACGGGCCTGGTCCATCTGGGCTGAAAAATCACCAGAATCTAGACCTGCCTTTTCCACCAGTAATGCATAAAATTGCGGCTCAATCGAACCCAACGAGATGTATCCACCGTCACTGGTTTCATAAGTATCGTAAAAATGAGCCCCGCCATCGAGCATATTAGAGCCTCGCTCATCTTTCCAAACTCCAGCTGATCGCATGGTGAAGAACATCGCCATCAATGTTGCCGCTCCATCTACCATCGAGGAGTCAACAACCTGACCTTTACCTGATTTTTGCGCCTCAAGCATGCCGCACACCATCCCAAACGCCAACAACATGCCACCGCCACCAAAATCGCCGACCAAATTAAGAGGAGGAACTGGCTTTTCTCCTTTGGGACCAATTGCACTCAGTGCGCCGGACAAAGCAATATAGTTGATATCATGACCAGCAGCGTTCGCCATCGGACCGTCTTGCCCCCAACCCGTCATACGGCCATAAACAAGTTTTTCGTTTCTAGCCATACAATCCACGGGCCCAAGCCCTAGGCGCTCAGTTACACCTGGTCTAAAGCCTTCAAACATACCATCTGCAGATTCACATAGCTTTAGAACAAGTTCCTTGCCGGCTGCGCTTTTTAGATCCACAGCTATCGATTTTCGACCTCGGTTTAGCACATCGATGTTACGACGGTTTGATTTCCCTGCTCTGTCAACTCTTATGACTTCAGCACCCATATCCGACAACATCATCCCGCAGAATGGACCAGGCCCAATGCCTGCCAGCTCGATTATGCGAAATCCTGATAATGGTCCCATTTGTTACTCCTTTTAGTTTTAAAGTACTAATTGTGACTGAATATTTGAGAACTATAGGCGCAATAGCCTCGGTGGATCAACAATTCGCTATTTTGACGAGCGTTTTTACTTCCTTTTGCTAGACTAGTTTAGACAGGGCGAGAAATAGACGACCACAACAAGGAAATGGTCGTAAATATAGACAAAACAAGGAATGAAATTGGCGACTCCAGAGTATCTCTATAAATATACATCTTATGAAACAGGTCTTAAGATACTGAACTCCGGCAACTTTCGGTGGTCTTCGTCTGAATTATTTGATGAACCTTTCAATATTCGCCAGAATCCAAAACTGGACTTTGATCACACCAGCGTAAGTAATGCCATGCTGAGAACTGCTAGCGCAATGATTTTCACAAGGGATATACCCGATGGAAACCACGACCACCCACTCTACAAAGCGATTAAACGTTGGCGTTCCGAAGATCGATTTCATGATGAAGACGAGGCTTTCGCCGCACTTTCTGAATTACTTGCTCCCACACCGGAAAGCCTAAAGTCAAAGGTAGCATCCATTCAGAGCGAGTGGAGTCTGTTGGTAGAACACGCCCGACTCCTATGCTTCTCAGATACATTCAAAGACCTCCAGAGCTGGCGCTTATATGCCGAAAATCACCGCGGAGTTGTGCTTCGCTTTAATTCTGAGCCAAATGGCACGATCGGGCGCGCGCAGCCGGTTAACTATAGTTCCAACCGAAATCGATTATCGTCTCTCAAAGAACAGGTTGACGATCTAGTTGGCATCCAACGGGCATTGCCCTCGACAGAATATGCATCAAAACTCTTTATCAAACCAAAAGCTGATGCTTGCGAGCGAGAATGGAGGTGCCTTCGAGTCGTGGCCGAGGAAGATTTGGACTGCGGCGAAGATATTGAAGACTGGTATCTCGATGAGCCATTTAAGCCCGACGAACTCACAGCTGCATATCTTGGCTTTGCTATGTCCGAGGAGCATCGATCAGAAATTTGCCAAGCAATCAAAGCAACAAATCCAAGGGCTATAATATATATCGCCTCCGCCACAACGGATACCTACGAGATTGAGTTCCAGAAGCAACGCGCTCAGTCAAGCACCGTTCGGCCTCAAGCTATCGCTGCTCGCTGAGCAGCGCCGTCCAACCTCTCACTCTCCAACCTCTCATCTCTTCGCCCTGCAGGGCAGTATTCACTCAGACTTTTCGCACCAATTTCTATATCATCTCGATATGATCTAATTGATGACATTTACAAAGATATTGCTACACCCGACGAGTACATTTTTGTTTGGTCTGAAATGGCTCGTTGTTAGACAACTTCAGCGTTGTTCATCGCAATTTATTACAATAGCTTCCCGCTATAAAACCGGAGAACCTTATGACCGCACTTCTCGAACACATCGAGCTTCAACCTAATCAGGAGCCGGTTGCGAGCGTGATATGGCTACATGGCCTAGGTGCCGACGGCCACGATTTTGAACCTATCGTGCCAGAGCTCAACCTCCCAGAGACCCTACCCATCAGATTCATTTTTCCACATGCACCAATCCGCCCTGTCAGCATCAATGGTGGAGATGAAATGAGAGCCTGGTACGACTTTTCATTTCACAGTGATAAAGCCGATGACAATGACATCACAACCTCTTCAGAACACGTTCTGGATTTTATCGATCAAGAAATCGCCCGTGGTATTCCCAGCCACAAGATAGTACTAGCTGGATTTTCACAAGGCGGCGTCATCGCGCTACATACGGCAATTCGATGCCAGCATCGTTTGGCCGGCGTGGTTGCACTTTCAACATACCTAAACGACTTTGCCTCAAGCGAGAAAGATCAGTCCGATAGTAATCTAGCAATCCCAATTTTGATGGCGCATGGCGCACACGATCAAATGATACCGATAGGCCGGGCAGCAACGTCAAGAGAGAACCTCATTCGGCTTGGCTACGATGTGCGGTGGTTTGACTATCCAATGGAACACCAAGTATGTCTCGAGGAAATCACCGAAGTTTCTAACTTTTTCCAGGAAGTTTTGTGACTAAAATCGCCAACCTGAACAAAATCTACTATGGCCAGTTACAGGTAAAATCTTCGAATGACTGGTTAGCTACAGTGCTCGCAGATTTTGACGCGTTCCTGCTTGATCATGCTGCCAACGAGCGCAAGGCATCTGCGATGGCCATGTCAATGGTCGCGCACTATCCAGACAAACCAGATGTTTTGAATGCAATGATTGACCTCGCGCTGGAGGAACTCAATCACTTTCGGCAGGTCGTTAAGTTGATGCAGAACTTTGGCTTGCAGCCCGCAGGTGACGAAAAAGATCCTTATGTCAATCAAATAAGAAAGCACTTGCGCGATGGCAAGGACCACTATTTCTTGGACAGACTACTCTCTGCAGCGGTCATAGAGGCCCGTGGAGCGGAACGTTTTGAACGTATCGCAGAGGCCGATGTTTCATCCGAAATTTGTGTTTTTTACCGCACCCTATCGCGCTCTGAACGAAACCATCACCATCTTTTTATAAATCTAGCCTTTAATTATTTCTCGAAGGAAGAGGTATGCTCTCGTTTGGATGATTGGTTTGCCATAGAAGCTGAAGTCATCTCGAATATCAAAATCCGAGCACGTCTTCACTAGAAACCGGTTGATCTGATATGAGCACTCGCTGCCGCCATGCCCGACAAACAAATAACAAAATACCTAGATCTTTATGCCGAATCTGAGGCAGCTCTCGTCGCAGACCTCTTTTCAGAGTCGTTTTCAGACCCGTGCTCTCCTGAAACATATGAACACTGCCTAATTATTCCCGCCCGGGGTGAAAGCTGGGCTGAAATAAAGCGGGCCTGGCAAAACCTCAAATTAAGAATACTGGTCATACTTGTTGTAAACACATCCGATAAGAGCGACCGAGCAACCCAAAAGCTACTAGCGGATACAACCTCGGTCAGCACTGCTCGAACAGGCAATCTCTATTTATCACGGGTCAATTCATTTATCGATTGTCTCGTGGCTGACCGAACGTCCGCAGGCCATCAATTTAGCAGCAAAGAAGGCGTCGGCCTAGCGCGCAAGATAGGCGCCGATATAGCATTAACACTTATCAATCACGGAGTAATACGTAATACATACATAAACAATACTGACGCTGACGCAGTATTACCTTCAGCTTATTTCGAGCTTACAGTCCCAAAAAACGTTTCCGCAATAGTGAGACCATTCCGTCACGTTTCTCGATCGATGAGTCAGAGTAGCACTGAGCGAAAGGCTCATCGCCGGGCGGTCTTGCTATACGAAATCTCATTGCGCTACTACGTCAATCGACTTGCCCATGCCAACAGTCCTTACGCATTTCACACTATTGGCAGCACAATATCAGTTAACGCACGCGACTACGCCCTAGTTCGAGGCACCCCCAAACGTCTTGCAGGAGAAGACTTTTACCTTCTGAATAAGCTCGCCAAGACCGGGACTGTTTTTTCAGCCCTAGGCGCCCCCATCACATTGGACGCCCGCATTTCACACCGCACGCCTTTTGGAACAGGCTCAAGCATTGACAGGATTTTGAGCCTTGAGAATCCACTAACTGACTATCTGTATTATCAACCCAACATCTTTGAACAACTAAAAACGCTACTCACTAAGCTACCTCTCAGTTGGCAGCAGACCGAGATGGAAGAATTATTTGTCAATGAGCCATATTTGAGAGATTGGGGACTGTTTACCGGGGCATTCAGGGAGATTGCGAAGCAACGTAGTCAGATTAAATCGGAATCAGTTTTTCTGAAGTTCCTCAACGATTGGCTAGATGGCTTCAGAACCTTAAAATTTGTCCACTTCATGCGAGAAAATCATTTCCCATCTAAACCGATAGGGTGGATTTGTCAGCAAACACTGGATTTTGGTACACAATCGGTTGAAGGCATATTTGAGCTAGAGAAAATCCAACAGGCCCTGCTTGCCAGCGATGCAGCAGCTATTTGACAGCGCCACCACATTCACTCGATACATGTTAAAATATCAATTACCTTCGGGTTTAATAAATCTTTCATCAGCAGATCAGCGTTAGTTGAGAACAATGAACATGAATAAAGTTTTTATCGACGGGCAATCCGGCACCACAGGGCTTTTGATCCAAGAAAGACTGGAGAAAAGAACGGACATCGAACTGTTAACCATCGGAGATGCAGACCGCAAAGACGAAATAATTAAGCAGCAAATTATCAAATCCGCCGACATCGTTATTTTATGTTTGCCGGATGAAGCTGCAAAACGCTCAGTCGAGTTGGCCCAAGACGCACCGGTCAAATTTATTGATGCCAGTACCGCGCACAGAGTAGATCCTGCATGGGATTTCGGCTTGCCAGAACTAGATGCCGCTCAACGCCAGAAAATACAATCGAGCCAAAGAGTTTCCAACCCCGGTTGCTGGTCAACCGCTTTCTTAATGGCCTTAAAACCACTCATCGACGCTCAACTGATTTCACCGGAAATAGATTTTTCTGCTCACGGTGTTTCAGGCTACTCGGGTGGCGGCCGCACAATGATTGAAGACTATGAGGCACGAAGCAAAACACATCCGCATGACCTTTGGTACGCGCGCCCCTATAGCCTCCAATTACAGCATAAACATCTACCAGAGATGCAGCACTACGCAGGGTTAGCGCACTCCCCATTGTTTATGCCTTCTGTGGGACACTTCCACCAGGGCATGCTAGTTAACATACCGATTAACAGCCAAGCAATGGAACGAATCGATAGTATCGAGCAAGTCCAACAGGTCCTCACGAGTAGGTATGAACACGAGCCTTGTGTAAAAATTCATGCGCCAAACGCAACAGACTCTCTCGAGCATGGTTTCCTTGACCCTCAGGGAAATAATCACTCCAATCGCATCGATATTTTTGTCTACGGTAACGATAAACAAATGTTACTAATTTCTAGACTGGATAATCTTGGCAAAGGCGCGTCCGGCGCGGCCGTACAAAACCTAAACTTAATGCTAGGCGTCGATGAACTAACCGGACTTACGCTAACTTCGATATAGCAATCCTAGGAACAGAGAACGTGACCCAATCAAATCAATCCGAAGCATATCGGTCAAAGCCAAAGACTGAACTTGAATCTCTGGAAAGAACACTCTCGAGCCAATACAGCAAGATAGGCGAAGCAAAGTTGGCGCTGGATCTTACCAGGGGCAAACCTTCCTCAGAACAGCTCAACCTATCAGATGATCTCGATGGGATTCTAAAGGGACAGTACATCCTTCAAGACGGCACTGATGTTCGCAACTATGGCGGTTTGTTAGGCTTGCCTGAGGTAAGGGTACTGGGCGCAAGTATTCTGGAAACTGACCCAGCGGAAACAATGGCCGGCGGCAACGCGAGCCTGACCTTAATGCATCAGTATTTAGCCTTTATGCAGCCGATATGGAGGCAAGCATGTCCCGAGGGAGTGAAATTTATCTGCCTCGTTCCCGGATATGACAGGCACTTTACGCTCTGTGAACACTTTAATATTGAAATGGTCTCAGTCAGCTTCAAAGGCGGTGATCCAGATCTCGACCACATTGAAGCCCTCGTCCGTCAAGACCCTAGCATCAAGGGAATTTGGTGTGTTCCCAAATACTCAAATCCCACGGGTAATACCTACTCAGACAAAGCTGTCAGACGGCTTTCTAAACTCGCAAAGATTGCTGGTAGCGATTTCAGAATCATGTGGGACAACGCCTATGCAGTTCATCATCTAACTGAAGTACCGGATCAACTAACAAACATCATGGCAATGGCCCGCCAACGGGACACCTCAGACAACCTCGTCATATTCGGATCAACCTCGAAAATCACCTATGCTGGAGCTGGAATATCATTTCTTGCGACATCTCGCGCGATGCTCAGCGAGTTTGAGAAATACTTGTCTGAAACGACGATTGGTTTTGATAAGGTAAATCAATTACGTCACCTACTCTTTTTGAAGAACATGACCGAAATTGAGCACCATATGCGCCGACACGCCGAACTACTTAGGCCTCGGTTCGCGCTGACTGCAGAAATCCTCTGCGATCATCTTGGGAGCAAAGAAATTGGAGAATGGTCTACACCTAATGGCGGCTATTTTGTCTCATTCGACACGATTCCAGGTTTGGCAAGAGAAATTATCACGCTCGCGGCGAATGTTGGTGTTAGACTGACACCTGCTGGTGCAACTTTTCCATATGGAATTGACCCTGAAAATAGAAATATTAGAATCGCACCAACTTTTCCGGCACTAGATTCGTTGCGGCAAGCGCTCGAAGTCTTTGTAGTGTGCGTTCAATTGGCGTCAGTTCGCCATTACCTTAAAAATTAGCTAGTTTTGTAGTAATCAATTCAGTTGATTTTCCTTCGAGTGTAAAACGACAGACAATATGAGTTTTCTAAAGAAGCTATTCAGAAGCAGCCCTACGCAGCAACAATCATCCGAACCTGATACCAACGAATCGGTAACACCGAGTCAGGAGAGCCCTAACAACAAGAGTCAACCTAGCCAAAGTAAGAACAAGAATAAGAAGCCGGGTAATCAGGGCAAGAAAGCGCCCAAAAAGGAAATGCCACCAGAAGTTGTTTCACTGCCAGCAGACTTTGCAGAACTCAACTTACCTTTACCCTTGCAGCAAGCTATTCAGAAGCTGGGTTTCCAAAGCTGTACTCCCGTACAAAAAGAAGCGTTGCCCCATTCTCTCGATGGCGCAGACATCATAGCGCAGGCTCAAACTGGTACAGGTAAGACAGCCGCATTCCTACTTTCAATCATCACCTATCATCTTGAAAACCCTGAGCATGAAAGACGACCTCCAGGGACGCCATTTTCACTGGTCATCGCCCCCACGCGTGAACTGGTAATGCAGATCGCCAGCGACGCTGAGCAGCTCTCAGAGTATGCGGACTTTGACGTGGTCGCGACCGTTGGCGGTATCGACTATGAAAAACAGAAGACGCAACTTCTCAACAATGTCGACCTAGTCATAGCAACACCAGGCAGATTGCTCGATTTTTGTCGCTCCCGCGTTATCGATCTATCAAGAGTCGAAATGTTGGTTATCGACGAAGCGGACAGAATGCTCAGTATGGGGTTCATTCCCGACGTCAAAGCAATCATTCAAAGAACGCCAAAGAAGCAAAACAGGCAGACTCAACTATTCAGCGCTACGTTTAGTGAAGATATAAAGCGACTATCAGCTACCTGGACACTCGACCCGGTACATATCGATATTGCACCTGATCAAGTCGCAGTCGATTCAGTTGAACAGCTGGTTTACCTTACATCAGCTGATCAAAAATACACGGTGCTATACAATTTGATCATGAGTGAAGACGTTGGCCGAGTTATCGTTTTTGTTAATCGGCGCGATCAAACAAGGATGCTCGAGGAAAAACTTGATCGTCACAACATAAATTCAGGACTGCTCACCGGTGAAGTGCCACAGAAAAAGCGAATCAGCACCCTGGATAAATTCAAATCGGGTGAAATAAAAGTATTGGTTGCAACTGATGTTGCAGGGCGCGGGATTCACGTCGACGGGATTACGCATGTCGTGAACTATAATCTGCCTGAAGACTCAGAAGATTATGTTCATAGAATTGGAAGGACTGGGCGCGCTGGTGCCGATGGCGTTTCGATTAGCCTCGCCTGCGAAGATGATTCCTTCATGTTGCCGAACATTGAAGCATTGTTAGGTGATGCCTTGACCTGCATGCCTCCTCCTGAGGAACTGCTATTAGCTCCGCCCCCTTACTCAAAACCACCTCGGCCCAAAACCCCAAGAAGTGACAGCGGTAAACGGCGAAACAACGACCGTAACGGTGGCCGTGGCAATGACCGAAACAATGACCGCAGCAGACATCGCGGCAGGTAAGAGTAAGACCGACTAATTTAAAAGAAATGCCGGCAGGATATTCCTCTACCGGCAAATGTTCTGTCTCCAACCAAAATCAAAGCCACCCGCCCAGCACCTGGATGGGCTCAGGGTTTCCCTGTTCGGAAACCCAAACTACTAGGCTTCTACCCGTAGTCACTGCTTCAACAACGTCCGGTAGGTCCATAATCGCAGTCTGTAACTGATCATCCCGTTTCAGCCGACTCTTTTCATAGCCAATGACAACAAAGTCATGCGCGAGATTTTTCCCTCGGTTTTCTCCTGATTTGACCTCTGTCGTGATGCCAAATCCTAGAATGGCAACGTGTACATCAAGCCTCTTCTTCTGGCTAGTCGCATATTTAACTTCAATTTTCTGCTCATCAAGGACTGCTTGTAACTCATTTTTTGGGTTAATGAAGGCTCCCGGAAGGTCACGCCCCCTAAACCACCCGTTCCAACCTTCACCACTAATAACAAAACCTGGTGTCGCTACATTTTTTGTATTGCCCTGACGCTTATAGGTCCGCTGTCGTTGGCTAAACTCTGAAAAGGAAAACGGATCCTTCCACCCGAGATAATCCCAATAATCGACATGAAAATTTATTGGAATGATTGTTCGCCAGAGATCTTTGTTGTCTGTGAACTTAGATATCCATCGTTCTGCCGATGGACAACTACTGCAGCCTTCCGAAGTGTACAATTCAACCAACCGCGTTGGCTCATCCGAACTGGTAAAAAGCTTGGGGGCTGCATTTACAGATACATTTGCAGATAGTAGCGAAATCACTAGGGTAACCAGCAAAGCAGTTCTAAATAGAATGGTCTTCTTACTCATATCTGATCTCTTTTAGGATTTACTGCAAGTTTAGTATCAGGGCTCAAAGCGCCTAATTTATCGCGCAAAATGGAAGCTAAGCCAGAGTTTAGTCAAAGTATCCGATAGGCGTTACATCAGAGCGGACAAAACCTTATAGAATTCTCTGGATTCCACAAAATTTGCTAAAGCTAAATAAATTCGGATAATTTCACCCGTGTAGAGTCCGAATCTCCAGAACTGAACGTATTAAACTTATGATCAAAAACTTCGTCATTATCGCGTCTATTACAGTAAATTTGAGTTTTCTATACTATTTCTATCAGAATCTGAATGCTGACCCTCGCACTGTTGAATCAACCTCAGCGCTTCAAGCTGCAAATTTATCGAAGACAGAAGACGCGACTCCTAAACAAGCGCAGAGAAATTTGGCCCCAATTGTTATGCCAACTGAAGATTTCAAAGCACAAGACCGCGCTCAAGGCTTCCCTTCCGAATGGCAAGATGGCAACTATACCTCTCTTGCAATAATGCTACGCGCTCAGTCTTATACGGAAGATCTAGTACGCCAAATAGTGCTCGCGACCATAACAAGAGATCAGCTCTTGGCGAACCAGGGCAACGAGCAGTCCCCTTATTGGCTTCAAGCGAAAGCAGACCTGCCCGGCGACGACCAAATTCTCTCAGAAGAGGAAAATAAACGCCTATTGTTAGTCAATATATTCGGCACAGACATCATTAACGACCCGCTTTTTGAAACGTTGTTCAAGCCACTAAACGCGTCGTTACCGTTTCTTGACTCGGACAAACAGATCGCTATCTACGATCTCAGGCAACGTCGTGATTCTTCCGCTCGCGAACGCTCTCGAGGCGGCTTCATTACGGAAATGCGCGAAGACCGATTTAAAGAATCCGAAGACTTCGAAGTGTCCCTCAAATCGATACTGAGCGCCGATGAATATCTTAATTATCAACTCCGGGAATCCAAACTTTCTGACCGCATGAAGCAGACCATGTCGAGCTTCGATTATTCAGAAAGAGAATTTCGAGACATTTTCTCTATTCGTAGCTCCCATGAAGGAAGCGAGTTCACGAAACTACGTGATAGAGAGTCCTTCCGCACATTACGTAACGCCAGTCAGACCGAAATCAAGAGTTACCTGGGAATTGATCGGTATAAAGCATTTGAGCGATCTCAAGACCCTACCTACCGATCCCTAATCGCTATTGGGGAGCGATATGGCAACACCTCCCGTGAGATAACCGAAGTGTACGAAATCTCTCTTGCCGCTCAAAATAATGTCGGAGAAATTCGATCCAATGAGTCTCTCTCTAAGGATCAAAGACGAGACCAGATCACAGAAACCAGAAATCGCGCCATGGAGGAAATTACCAATATCGCAGGCGAGGAAACAGCCACTTCGATTCAAAGCAATACCAATCGATTTAGAAGGTTTCGAGGTACGCATTGATTCGGACCCCAACTTGTCGCAAGATTCCTTTTTCGAAAGGACACACGTCTAATGGATCAAGTTCGCCAAGCAGAATCACTCAACGTCTTTGGCCGCAAGCTTACCCCTTGTAGCCAAGACCCACTCACTGGATTTTTCCGCGACGGCTGTTGTAACACATGTGAGCAGGATGTCGGCTCACATACAGTCTGCATTGAAGTGACCACCGACTTTCTCGAATATTCTCGGTTCGCGGGTAACGATCTATCAACCCCACACCCTGAGTTTGGCTTTGCCGGGCTTAAAGAAGGCGATCGCTGGTGTCTTTGCGCCAACCGTTGGCTCGAAGCTTGCGAAAAAGGTATGGCGCCAAAGGTCGTGATGGAAAACACCCACTTGAAAGCACTCGAGGTTGTACCTCTCGAATTGTTGACTCAACATGCAGTCGTTATCAACTGAGCACTAAATTTGCAGGAAAAGAACTCACATGAATGACCGACTAATGAGCAAAAAAGTACTCGTTACCCAAAGTGACGACTATATGGGTCCCGGAATTGAAGCGCTTTTCACCAGCGAGGGAGCAGAAGTTGTCGCGGTGTCTGGGGCTGTGCCAACTGGTGCCAATTTTAAAGAGTATATCCGGGCGCTCGATACGTCCTTCGATATCGTTGTAGCGAACCTGGCCCACGCACCCTGTAACGGTCCAACTGCTGACATCGATGACAATGATTGGCGAAGCATGTTTGACTGCATGGTCGAACCTCTGATGTGCCTTGTTCGTCACTATGCTCCACTGATGGCTGCAACAGGGAAAGGAAAGATTGTGGCAATAACAAGTGCTGCACCTCTACGCGGTATACCCGGTTCAACCGCTTACTGCGCGGCACGTGGTGCACAAAATGCATTTGTGAAAGCCAGCGGCCTTGAATACGCAGCCACCAACGTCCAGATTAATGCTGTTGCCCAAAACTATGTCAGCAATCCTGTCTACTTCCCAGATGATTTGGTCGCAACAGAAAAATTTCAAAACCATCTGAAAAGAAATGTACCTCGGGGTAGAGTCGCCGAAACAAGCGAGTCGGCTGAGCTCGCGTTATTTCTCGCGTCCGACAAAAGCGATTTTATTGTCGGTCAGATCATCCCTTTCTCAGGAGGTTGGGCAACCAACGCCTAGCACATGAAGAAATTGATAATAGTCTGGCATATCGAAATTACGGATGCCGGTAGCATACCTGCGACAAAAAAAAACACTGAACGCCCCTACGAGCTTAAGCAACTGACACATCCTCTACCAGAGCTGAGCAGGTTCCTATATCTTGCTGTCGGCGCTAAATGGTATTGGTATATGCGGCTCACCTGGACTTATCAACAATGGGTCGAGTTTCTTTCCAGACCTGACGTCGTAACCTGGGTCGCCTATGTAGAGGGTACTCCAATCGGTTATTTCGAACTCGAAACACAGTCCGACAATCATGTAGAAATTTCCTACTTTGGTTTAATCAGCGAGTTTATTGGTCAAGGCTATGGCCGCAGTCTGCTGGAGGATGCAATTCGCACTGCTTGGGCACTTGGCGGAAAGCGGATATGGCTACATACCTGTTCGCTCGATCACCCGCAGGCACTAACTAATTATCTCGCAAGGGGCTTCAAGGTTTTTAAAAAAGAAGAATTTGAGGACATTATCCCCGATGAGAAACTTCAACCTTGGCCTGGGGCTCGGAAGTATTAATGTCAAAATCGCTCGAAACCGGTAAACCACCGATTCGCCTTCACGTTACGGGCTGTCACCGAAGTGGCACGACGTTGATCACAGAGATGATCGCTGCATGTTTCGAATACAACAATAGATGCGAACATGAGCAGTCCGTGTTTAAACCCATTGAGCAAGAAGGAGGTTTGTACCTCAGTAAGAAACCATCTGACATCACCCACATAAAACGTATATTGCTGAAAGATCCAAAACTTCACGTGATTTATATGTTGCGGGATCCTCGATCAGTAATTACAAGCATCCACCCCAGCAAGGCAGACATTTACTTTGCTAGTTTTGAGCGTTGGCAACGCTATGAAATCGCAGCTAAGGCATTGAAAGGTCATCCCAGGTTCCTTGAAATCAGGTATGAAGCACTAATTAATAACCCAGATCGCGAACAGCAAAGAATTGCGAAGGCTTTCGCCTTTCTTAATCAGGATCATAAATTTTCAAATTACGAAAAGCATGCGGAAGCTTCAAAGAAAGCCGAAATTTCTCTCAAAGGACTAAGACCGATATCCAATCAAAACCTGTCTTCCTGGCAGAACCATTGGCCCAGAATAGCTTTTCAGATCGAAAAATACCCAGTGCTAAAACAGATAGTACGTGAGTATGGATATGAAACAACGGATAGCTGGTTAGAACCTATAGGTGATGTAAAGCCTCGAAGCCAAGCGTATGGCGAGTCACGCCCTCCTATTTGGCAGCAGCTTGAGACCGATTTTCGCTATTATTTAAAAAGCAGAAACTACTTGAAACGCAGCAACTGAAACATTGCATAGTGGACATCTCACTTTAAACGCGGCAACATTTAAGATGAAAGTGAAGGCAGCCAAGTCACAATACCCTGCCAGTAAAAGATCATGATAAGCCCCAGCACCTGCAAGATAATAAAGGGAATAACACCTCTATATATCGTCGACACCGGCATTTCCTTCGGCGCAACACCCTTAACATAAAAGATCGCAAACCCAACCGGCGGCGTTAAAAAAGATGTTTGAAGACAGACCGCAAACATCACAGTAAACCAGACCAAATCAAAATTGAGGTCGAGTACAACTGGGCTGACGAGGGGCAATACGATCAAGGTAATTTCAATCCAGTCCAGAAAGAAACCTAAAATAAATGTGAAGAAAAGAATTGCGATAATGACCCCAGTCGGTTCAAACGGCAGCCCTTTCAACATTCCCGATATCAGTTCATCGCCCCCTAAGCCCCGCAATACCAACGAGTAAGCTGTCGCACCTAGAAAGATCGCAAAGATATAGGCCGTTGTTTTAGTTGTTTCTTGCAGTACGTGCCTGAATACACCTAGATTGAGCTGACTGTTGAACCAGGCTAAAGCTGTAGCGCCAAAGGCACCAACACCAGCCGCCTCTGTTGGCGTTGCAATACCAAAGAAGATTGAACCCAATACAGTCACAATCAAGCCTGCTGGGGGTATTACAGCTTTAAAAACATCGATAAGAATAGAAAAGTTTAGCTTCTCTCTATCCTTGGGTACCGGCGCCACCTCCGGTCGAAACCAAGCGTACACAATGATGTAGGTCACAAATAACCCGCCGAGCAACAATCCGGGCAACAGTGCGCCTAAGAATAAATCTCCAACTGGCATTGCCAATCGGTCAGCCATCAGTACCAGCATAATGCTTGGCGGTATTAGAATACCGAGGGTCCCAACAGCACAAACTGTTCCGACGGCAAGTTCAGGTTGATAGTTAAGCTTCTCCATTTGTGGCAAACCCAATAATGCCAACAACACCACGGAAGCGCCTATGATGCCAGTGGAAGCCGCGAGCAAAATACCAATAAAGGCAACTGAAAGCGCCATACCGCCGCGCACTCCGCCGAATAGCCGAGAGAAGTTGACCATGAGTCTTTGTGCAACACCGGAACGATCAAGCATCAGCCCCATAAAGATGAACATGGGCAAGGCAACCAATACCCAGTTGTTCATCACATCCCAAATTCGATCGACCACAAGCGAGCTGTAATCCCAATCAATGGCGACTGGTAATTGAAAATCCACTTTGAGAATAATACCAATAGCGGTAAATAAGACTGCGAGACCGCCCAATACCCATGCTACGGGAAAACCAGTAAAGATAAGCGCGATAAACGAGATGAACATCGCAATCGATAGATAATCACCGACTGACATCTGCTTCTCCTATTTCGCCATCATGGACTGAATGGTTTTCATCAGTTGACTCCGCCTCGGTGCCCAGTTGCTCAGGCCAACCAAACAGGTAGCAAAACACACGAGACAATCTGCTAATACCGGCAACAAACAACATGAAAAAACCGATAAGTAATACACCCTTTATTAGCCAACGATAAGGCAAGCCCGCTGGAGCTTCAGAAATTTCAGAGGTGGTATAGGAATAAGAGATAAAGGGAAAAGCATTGATTATCACGAATAGGACAAAAGGAAAGAACAATAACAACAGCCCGTACAACTCTATCCAAGCTCTGGTTTGATCGCTGAAGCGTTCTCGCAGCACATCAACACGTATGTGGGAATCAGTAACAAAAGCAAATGGAAGTCCAAACAGAAACCCAACGGAATACAGATGCCATTGAATCTCTTCAAATTCTATCCGGCCTTCCGAGAACAGATACCGAAGCACGACATTAAAGACAATCACAAGCAGCAGAACAATCCAGACCCATGACACAATCTTGCCAATTGATCGAATAGTGCCATCAATAGTTCGCGACAAGCTGGTGTGAGGAAATTCGGTCATAGGCTAATACCGCCCCATTGTCACGTTGAATTTCAACCGAGGCATCAGTCGAAATCTCGCGGTAAATAGGCATGGTCCTTCCAGATTTTATATTTCGCCAAAAACGTTTTCTGAGAGGCCCAAATGCGCGCAAAATCTTCGTCTTTAGCAGCCTCTTTTTCAAGCACCTGTGTTGTACCTGCCTGAAGCTTTTTCAGAATATCGAGGGGCAACTTCTTGGGAATGACCCCTTTAGCTTCAAAGCCACTCATTACTTCTCCCTGTAATGCTTCTGCTCGGGCAAGATTCCTAATCACGCCGGCAGTGCAAGCCATGTCAATCAGCGCACGATCAGATTCAGGTAACGCGCGCCAGGTATCCAGGTTTACAACCAGATGGAAGCTAGTGAATGTCTGATGCCAACCGGGAAAATAATTGTATTTAGCAACCTGATCAAACCCTAACATCTGGTCCACCACAGGCAACGAGAATTCGGTGGCGTCAATCGCCCCCTTCTCAAGCGCTTGATATATCTCGCCGCCGGGTATTAGAGTTACCGAAGCACCAAGCTCTTGCAAAACGATCCCACCTAGACCGGCAAATCGAATTTTCAAACCCTTAAAATCTTCAACAGTGTTGATTGGCTCTCTAAACCAACCTGCTGTTTCCGGACTAATGAGCCCACACAATACTGGATGGACATTGTGTGGCTCATACAATGCTTCGGACAGAGTTTTGCCCTCGTCTTCAAAATACCAGGCTGCGAACTCCCAAGGCTCCATGCCAAAGGGCACGGCTGAGATTAGCGGCGTCGCAGGAATTTTCCCAGAGTCGTACCCTAGCCAAGTGTAGCCAGCCTCGATCTTCTTGTCTTTCACGCCTTCAGTAATACTAAAAGGCGGAACAATCATGCCTGGCTCGAATACTTCAAACTTAATTCTCTGATTCGTCGCTTTCGCGATCATCTCCGCAACGATAAGAATATTGTCCCCAAGCGCCGGTAGGTTAGTGCCAAACGCAACGGGAACTCGCCAATGGATTGGAGGCAGCGACGAGCCCTCACCGTTAATGACTGCCACCGGTGCATTACCTTCCCTCAATGCCAGTGCGATCACCAAGCCTGAGCAAAATGCGACTAATACAGCAATGCCAGCTGTTCGGTTATTCCAAGGATTTTTCATCAAACGGAGACCTGTTCTCTTTCCAGCTTATTTGTTGATCCACTCTTTTAGACCATTTCTTAAAACCATTCCTTAAGAGAATAATTCTATATACTCTGTCGTCATGAAAACACAGCTAACAGATGTGCCCGACTGGTTTCAGGCTTACACGACCTTACCACGAAATGATCACAGCATTACTGTAGACGATGCTGCTATACATTATCAAACTTGGGATCAAACCCAAGATCAATCTCAGTATGATCATGAATCGAAACAGGGCCTGCTGTTTGTCCATGGACACGCTGCGCACTCTCATTGGTGGGACTTCATCGCGCCAGCATTCATTGAGAATTACCGAGTTGCCGCAATGGATATGAGCGGTACTGGGGATAGCGATCACAGATACGCGTATTCAGCCCGAGGATTCGCAGAAGAGATCTATCAGGTTGCACGAACGCTGGGTGAGAAGACCATTGTAGTCGGTCATAGTCTCGGCGGCACTATGACCCGGGTTTGCGGACACCTCCATGGCAAAGACCTGGGTGGCATTGTCATTATCGATTCGAATATTAGCAGTACTCGCGGCAGTCGAACGCCGCCGCCAATGCCTAAAAAAAAGGAACGTGTTTACCCATCGCTCGCAGCCGGCATGCGAAGGTTTCGATTGCGACCAGCTCAGCCGGCTCCGGCAGATTACGTCGGTCAATATATCGCAGCGCACTCACTAAAAGAAAATGATGCTGGATTCAGCTTTAAACTGGACCCAGCCGTTTTCGCTAAAATGACAGAAGCGTCCGGTTTACCTGACGCCGTGGTGATGGTGAAAGAGATGCCTTGTCCGGTTGGTTTTATTTACGGCGAAAAAAGTGTTTTCTTTCCGCAAGCCAATGTGGAGCATCTCAGGTCGCTAATTCCTGAGCCTTTACTAAAGGGTATTGCTGAAGCACATCATCATGTATTTCTCGATCAACCTCAGGCATTTTGCCAAGAACTGGCAGCAATACTCAGCACCTTAACGGTTCGAGCAGCCTAAAAAAAAGACAAGTCCAAATTGGACTCACCGCTAAGATAAACAGGCTGGGGCGAACGCCAGCTATTGGCACCCGCCCAGGAAGCGAATCAGATCACTATCGAACAAACGAGCCGACTTGAATAAGAATCTCATCGTAATCGACACCTGACGGTATTTGGAAAATATCCTGAGTCGAGACAGTTGATTGAAAGGATGTTCTATCACCAGAGAAAGTTTTTAGCGCAACGCGAAGGAAACTTGAATTGCTAAAGGAATCATTGGTAATAGTGATAGGAATCGTAGGAAAATTGACCTTCGATTCACCGGCAGGCAGATGAACTAGCCACCTGAAATTTACACCCTCTCGATGAAGTACTAATGCCTGTGCAACCAACCAGGTTGAGTCAATGGTTTGACGAGCAGGTAACCTACGATATTCGGTTGCTTGTGTGCCTTGCCCTCCCTGCATGACAAAACGAGGCGCTAAGGCAAACTTAATCGGGTTGCCAAAGTAATCATCTGTCAGACCAGAAGTAGGTATCACGCTGACGGTTGTTGCGCCGGTATCATTATCAACAGCGATCGAATCAACAAATGTCGTTCACATTGGCAAGCCTTCAAGATCACGTAAATGATGCACCATAGTGGCAAAATCACTGTCGTTAAAACTAAGGAAGCTGGTGATCGATGGTAGATGATTAGAGAGGCGGAACGTCGTCTTGCTGATGGAGTGATAAAGACTGGTCAAATCCTTCGCAAGCACACCACTAAACACTGGTGTAACAGCAAGGGTTGCATCTAGACGCTCTTGGTTAACTGAATTCACAGCAGCCGGTGTGAAAGTTGTAGATTCAAGTACCTTAACTGCCTCAACCATACTTCGTCTATTCAACGAGCTAGCCTAGCGATAGGCCCAAAGCTCTGCGGTTATAGGATCACCTGGTTTTAGGCCGGGTAACGTAATGATTGACCATGCATCTCTGAAGTCATTCATCAACGTCACACGGGGAATGCCGCTCACCAAGTTACTTTGATCCTCAATGTTGATCCCTGGCACCTTGCCGTCTGCATTAATGAGCGCATAGACGACTGCATCAGCCCCAAAATCTCCTGTTCTCTCGGCTCCCGCCAGCAGCAGCAAAATACTGTTATCGACAACATTCAGTCTTGGGCCGCCAGAAGGATTAGCCACTTTTTTCGAAAGCGTCACGGGCAGACTAAGCTCACCACTCGGTGCCAGACAAATAAAACTCTGCCATGAATGATTGTCGGAAAAAATATGAACATCATGCGAACCGGTCAGTCCACCTAGCGTCACAACACCCTCGGCACTCGTCTGCTGTATCGCTCCACTGGCGTCAAGCTGAACTGTTGCACCTGCAACGGGATTACCTTCAAGATTTTTAACTGTCACGACGATCGAACCATTGTTTGATTGATCCGTAGGGCACATCTCGCCGAAGAATCCAGCATTGGCAAAGGTCGATTCAATGCTTGCGGGATCAAGATTAGAGAATTGAGCCGAGCGGAGCACATCATCTGAAGTGAGGAAGACGCCATCTGGACCAGGGCTACCAAACTGATCACGGCGAATGACTTTACCACTTGCATCGTAGGTAAGCCGCTCATACGAATTGGTATAATCATCGCCCGTAAACGGTATACCGTCGACGCCGAACCCCGTTAAAGTTAAGGGCGGAGAATAATCAAGCGTTCTGAAACCGTTACTATCGTATTCAAAGATAGAATACGAATCTGGCAGGTCATCATCTGTCATAAAGACACCATCAATGCCCGCATCACGGTAAGCCACCGACATGACTAACAGCTCGCCAGATGTGTCAAACATATTAACAAAGTAGGCAGATACAACATCGTCTTCGTTCCCCCAGACCCCATCTATTACTGCCGCGTTGTAAGACGTGGTCGTTAGCGAATTATCTCCCGTCTCAACGGCAATTTCTAACCCGCTTTGGACGTCGTCAGCCGTCAGGCTTATTCAATCAGCACCCACGGTACCGTTGTACGTAATCTGCAGATCAATACTATTATTTGCGTCATAAACCAAACGCGTTGCATTACGGAAGTTATCGTCGGCGGTGAGTATCAGGCCATCGACGCCCACACCGGAAAATCTCGCGTCCAGCAGCAAATTACCTGCTGTATCTCGCTCACGCAGCGTATAAGTACTAATGTCATCGTCGGTGGTAAACCAGATAGCGTCAGCGCTATCACCTGTGCAGGTAACAGTTTGTAAAGCATTTTGATTGCTATCAAAATTCGCTATGGAGTAGGCGATTATTGTGGCATTCTCATCGACAGTACTGTCTTGAAAATTAACAACTTGACCTCGATTATTGCCCCCATCGATAACAGCTACAATAAACCCGACGTTCACGCGTACGGTGTCATCGGCAGTCAATGGCTCTCCATCTGGGCCCGTGCGGTAGCTGATCTGCGCGCCTCCCTGGTTCTGATTATTGATGTCCGAAAAAACCGTATAAGTAAACTTGTCATCTAATCGAGAGAAAAAATCAATCGAACCCTGATCGCCCACTAGACGGGTCAGAGCTTTTGTCCGTAGCTGAGAATAACTTGTGCATACAAACCAGGTATCTCCGGTCTCACATCAACCGGAGTTGGAGGTGTGACTTTAGTCGGCGCAGTGGCCGGCAACATAGGATTAAAACCATCGCCAAAGAAATCCAATGGCGCACCAGCGGTTGTTCCACCATCTGTGCCACCATCTGTGCCACCGTCAGTTCCACCATCTGTGCCGCCATCTGTACCACCACTTGCGGCAATTGGGGTCGCCTGGGCAAGGAAGGCGCCGGCGACAGCTGTATCAAACATGCCATCAGAAAAATCTGCTGCAAGCTGCCGCGTTACCGCAAGAGCAGGTGTAGCTTGACCCGCACCCAGATTCGCAAGTGAGCCGAGATAAGCCGCATACAAACCAGCTTGGTCATTACCCACTCTAACCGCTGGTGAGTCGGTCACCGCGGGAGGCGCTGTGATATCAGTAATGCCGGGCAAAAATCGCATCCTGAGCAGAGCAACCACCGGTCGCTTCAAACTTCGCTGCCGCTACTTCGGTCAGCGCAGTGACACCAACAGTTGCTTGGGGCTGTGCCAAGACCGTCCGAATGCTTGACCCAGTTGGAAAAGGCAAAATGTACCGGTCGATTCATCAAAGCACTCAGCATCATCGTAGCCCAACACTTCGACTATCAGGGGACCCGGTGTATTGGCAAGATAAGTCAGAAAGACGCTACCTGTATTGCTAAGCTCGCCACTTGCGCCAAGAATAGACCTGCCAGCAGCATTTGTGATTCGAACCGTTGCGTTACGAACCATACCCAACGAAGGCACATTACTCGTGGATATATTGAGATTAGCTACACCTAGATTCTGAGACGGCACGGGTGAAACACCACCACAGCCAGTCAGCACCAGTAAACTTGTTGCTGAAGTCATTAGTAATTTGGACCAACTAGGGAACTTCCTCATAAACACTATCTCCGGAACATAAACTTTTTTGATTTCAGAAGAGTAGAGTTTTTTATGAGACAAATATCACACCCAAAGGGGGGGTAGGGAACGGCGCTTACTTAGGCTCTGGTTTGTTCTAAGTTTGGTCGAAAGCCCCCTAGAGGGGGCCGAACGCGGCCCGCTTCCTCCCTTCCTCAGCGCAGCGCTGATACGATCATCAAAATGTTTTATTTCAGTTGAAGGTTAAGTAAGTGCCATTCGGCTATAAAAGGTTATAAATCAGGTGGCGGGAATGAAGGCTTAGAGGTAAATGCACAGCTCGTGGGGCCTTCCGACGGCTCATTACTTTAATGTAAGCTGTCCTTTTATGGGCAACGATAGCTCATAGGCATATCAAGTTGACTGAATTATAGTATCCGAATACCACCCCACTTTACAGAGAACGCCTCATGCCTTTTACCGCAAAGACGAACATCAAACTGCACTACGAGATTCAAGGTGAAGGAAATAGAATCATTTATATCAGCGGCACCGGTGGTGACCTTCGCGTCAAACCCAACCTCCTTGATGGGCCATTGCCAAAGTCTAATCAAGTCCTCGCTTTTGATCAAAGGGGGCTCGGTCAATCTGAAAAACCTGAAACCAACTATACCATGCTGGAGTACGCGGACGATGCGGCTCAATTAATGGCGGAGCTTAGCTGGGAGAGCGCTGACGTCATTGGTGTTTCCTTCGGCGGAATGGTTGCGCTCAATATGGCGGTCCACTACCCTAACAAAATAAATAAGCTGGTACTCTGCTGTACTTCACCCGGCGGTAGAGAGCAGGCCAGTTACCCACTTCATGAACTACCGGAATCCTTGTCTGATGTGGATAGAATCTGCCAAATGATGTCGATTAACGATCTGCGGCGTGATGCCGACTGGCAAAATGAAAACCCAGCTCAGGTACAAGAAATCATCAGAATCACGATGAACATGAGACCCGCCGATCATCAAACAGACGAATTTAAAGCTGGTGCCCGACGCCAGCTACTAGCCAGAAGTCAGCACGATGTTGTCGACTTGCTAACAGATATTAAGATACCAACACTCATTTGTGCCGGTAAGTATGACGGTATGGCACCCGCTAGGAATCAGGAAATCATGCATGAATTGATGCCTTCATCTGAACTGGTCTGGTTCGAAGGCGGGCACCTGTTTCTGATTCAGGATAAAGCCGCTTGGCCAACAATCATTGAGTTTCTTGATAGCGAATAGGTAACCGTACTTGTTGCGCTGTATCTAATGCTGCAAGCAAAGTGCCAACCGCCAGCTAATAGGGGGCATCACCATCAATGGTTATCCGCTGCATCCTTCGATGCTGAGGCCAATAGTCATTGACTGGTTTATGTTGAGTAATTCGGTTATCCCAGATGGCGATCGAGTCATTTTCCCATGAAAATTGATAGACATACTCATCCTGAACCGCATGTGCGCAGAGAAAGTCGAGCAAGACTCGGCTCTCTTTTTCTTTTAGACCTTTGATTGATACTGTAAATAGCGAATTTACGAACAGACCTTTCTTGCCGGAAAGTGGATGTGTACGTATTACAGGATGTTCTACCGACGGGTTTGCTTCTACCATCTTTGCCAGGCGCTCTCTTCCGCCAGGCTCTTCAAGACTCTCTTTGAAACCGTGACTAAAATCATGAATGGCCGTTAGCCCAAGAAGAAACCCCTTCATCGTTTCCGATAGCCCTTCATAGGCCGCTGACATGCTGGCGAACATCGTGTCACCGCCCGTTTCGGGCATGATTGCGCCATGAAGAATTGATCCGAGAGGCGGACATGCGCGAAAAGTCATATCTGTGTGCCATTTTTCAATTTTTGACGGATTGTCTCGATCGTTCTCAAGAACCGTTATTTGGCTATAACCCTCGACATGCGGATAAGCTTCGTGATGCTGAGGGGCTCCAAACAAACTGGCTAGATGTGCATGATTTTCAGGTTTGATCGGTTGATTGTGGAAGAAGAGAACCTCGTGTTCCAACAACGCCGCGTTTATTTCTCTGAATAGGTCTGAATCTACCCGCTGGGATAAATCAACACCCTCGACGACTGCACCGAGGGCAGCACCTGTTGGCTTGGTCACAAGCATACTATTTCCACCTACATGATTTCGTGACTAGCAAAAGTCTATTTCGCCATTTGAGATTGCATCGACAGCAACAAATCCACCCAAGCCAATCATAATCGACCCCGAAAGTTTGTTTTGCCACCATTCTACGCTTTGGTTGTTTTTCATCCATTCACCTACCCGCCCACCAAAGTAGGCAACGGCAATATCGCAAGGAATAGCTGAAAGTGTCACGATTATGCCGAGAGTTAAAAACTGAGTAGTCGTGTCCGAGCGAGTCACATCGACAAATTGCGGCAAGAATGCCAGGAAAAACAAAGCAGTTTTGGGATTTAAGACTTCCACCCAAAAACTTTGATTCAAAATCTGTCGTGTAGTCAAAGAGCCAATAAAATCTCGGTCGTCCTGATCTGGTAAATATTCTATGTCAGATTTTCCCCACTTGAAGTACCCCACACCCAGATAAATCAAGTAACTAGCACCAGCAACTTTCATGACAAGATATGCTGTTGGTGAATACAAGAATATCGCAGATAAACCCAAGGCAGCGGCGAAAACATGCACAAGGCCACCCAGCGCTAATCCTCCAGCAGCGGTGACACCACCTGATACACCTTGCGAGATGCTCCGAGCCATAACATATAAATTTGATGGCCCGGGAGACAGGTTCATGAGCACTGCCGCAATTGAAAAGATAACAAGCGTTTCAATGGAGGGCATATCGCATCCAAATACTGTAAGCACCCTTAGCTAGTTCCTGTCCGAAAACCAAACACCTCCATGGTGACCTCCCTGCAACCTATTGATTTTTAAACCAACAGACCTGAAGTTTCGCGGGAGTTTGCCCTGAAATAGGTATTTAAGGACGGGAACTAACTAAAGGGCAGATACTTGTTGAACCAATTTTTCAGCTTTCTCTTCAAGTTCTGCAATGAGCTCTTTTGACTTATGAACTGACAGTGCCACAACTCGATTATCGCCCAATTTTTTGAGGCCTTTTTGTATGTCCTCAACATTAGCGAGGAGGTCGTCTTTTTGACTCATGATGCATGATTCTCTGTGCAAATTAGTATTAGGTAATATATCAAGCCAGCATTATAGGCGAACAACCCTTGTCGTGTCTCGGTTCACGCTAAATTGGCTCGGGACATGCTGACTTAGGCAAGCGTTATGATAATCACGGATCTAGCTATCTCAGACGCCGTCACTGAGCTGGAATAGCTGATATTCTGTCATTGGCTTTAAAGTCTGTTGACCATTCTGGATAGCCAGACTTATAGTCCCCTGCTGCAGCATCATCCTTCTTTTAGGATTAGCTCCATCTTCATTGCTCTTTGGATAAAAAACATGACTCACCAGTTAAAAACACACTACGGAGACGTAGAAGTAGAACTAATCTTCGACGAAACTGTGCACGCAGAATTACGAATAAAGGACATTGTCAGAGATGTTATTGATTCAGATAGTAACCCCGCACGCCTTGTTTTAACGACGACACTGCAAACAGACTATGAGTGGCATGAGTTTATTGAGGGTGTCATTGAGTTCGACGCAAATAAAATCGACGCGAAGATATTTGGAAACAAGCAGGAGATTGCATCCCTGACCGTCGCCAGATCTGACTAACCTACCCTGCCACAAGAACATGCCACAGGAATGATAATGACGGAACATTCTGCTTCAGACCAACCGACAGAAAATAAATCGAAAGATCCTAAAAGCGAGGATATTAATCCTGCTATTGAATCGAGTCCTACCGAGCAAGCGAAAGAGACTGACAAACCTTTTAGTGTGCTATCCGAGGAAAATGCAGATTGGCGAATATGGTTTGGCCTCTCTATAAGCTCATGTTGGCTCATCATGTTATCGATATACATATCTGGCTCAATTGGCTGGCGAAATATCAGTAGCGCGCCAATAGAGACGCTTGGAAACTTTCTAGAAGGTGCCTTCGCGCCGCTGGCATTTCTGTGGTTAGTAATCGGCTACTTTTTACAACAGAAAGAGCTGTCACATAACACTGAAGCGATAAAGATGCAGCACTCGGAAATACAAAAAACCGCAGACCAAGCTGTCATTCAGGCTGTTGCAATTCAAGCATCTGAGCTCCACGCCCGGCGGGAGTCTTTTTTGAAGATCGCCGAGAGCGTCAAGCAACAACTGGGGGCTTTATTAGGATTTCTTTATATCTCCAGTCAAGGAGAGACTGGCAGCGGCTTCGTAAGTAGCGAAAGGCTTTCGGAGTTGTGGTCAAAGATGGGCAAAAGCGACCCTGAAGTTTTCGCTCGCTCGCTGCTCGAGCTATTGGCCTCACAAGGTGAAAGATACGCATACAAGGTGCTTTACGGCACGCCTATTCGCACCAAACATTGTGCAAACTTCTGTTTCAGTTTTGAAAGATTGCTCAGAGCCGCAAGAGAATGCGATGAAGAAGGCATGATTGTCGATTCGGTGCTTGGCAGCGCCCAAGGATATGTTTATTCAAGAATGATAAAACTTCAGGAAGCTCCACCTAGTGGCTTCGTATTTGGTGTTTACGACTTTGACCCGGACACTCTTGAGTAACATCATCAGCTCAGGACTTTTAATCACTCCATCCATTCACGACATCCATTCACAGTATTGGGAAATATAATTGCAGGCAACTATGAACCCGACAAAATTGATAACACAAGACCGAATGGAAGCCAGAAAGCTGGGCGATGCAAACGCCGATCTTTGTTTTCTCGCGCTTGCTGACAGTGCTGGTAGAGCTTCGATCAGGACACTAGTATTACGCGAAATTACGCAAAACAACTTTACTATATTCATTAACCAAACCAGCCCTAAGTGGGAACTGTTTAGCAAAGGTGCGGACTATGAGCTTCTACTGTGGTACCCAAGCCTGCAACATCAATATCGAATTAGGGGCTCAGCTGAAACGATGAGAACTGAGATCGTTGCGCAAAATTGGTTAAGAAGACCACAAGGAAGTAAATATCTGGATTACGTCTACAAAGAGTTTGCACCACAATCAAGCCCTTTAAGTTCACGTGCTGCACTTGTCGAGGAAGTCCAACGTCTAAAAGAAGTGTACAAAGCAGATAATATGCAAGCGCCTCCTGAAGTTGCAGGCATCACGCTAATCGCGAGTCAAATAGAGTTCCTTGATCTAAATAGAGAAGACCGTATCCACTCAAGACAGTTGTTTAATCTCAAGGCTGATACTTGGCAAGTCACAGAATTAGTCCCATGAAGCTTCAGGCGCATTACAGAGCAGGCCACTGTAATTGCGATGGTTTTGTATATCGTCAAATTGAATATTATATCCTTTGACAGTACACGATTGGTGAGCTAAATTTCAGCTCTGCTCCAATATTGAGGCAGAGACAGAATTAAAATTTGCGGCACGCCTTTCGAATGTTGAAGCGTGTGCCTTGTGCTGATGATCTATCCAGGGGGAGAATTCAGCATGCCGATTGGCACCCTGAACGTAAAAGGAGGTGATCCCATTAGTAGTCAAACTAGTAGGGGAGCCTCCGAGTTAATATAGCCATTTAGCTCGGAGTTCGCTCCCCGTACGTTGACGAAGCCATGAGGGGAATTTTCCTCTCATGGCTTTTTCGCTTCCAGCTGTGCCTGCTGCGGCACTGCCTTAATACCCGCGAGATTAGAAAAACAGGTTGCCTCGGCAGTCGCGAGAAAATCCTCAATGAACGCGGCATCTTTTTGATCCTCCCGAATTGCGGCAAAAAGAGTTGCCCAAATACCATTCTCACCCAGCTTTTTTGCCACAATAATTTCATTATTGATATATTCCATCAATGCCCAATTCGGCAGGCAAGCCACGCCCCGACCACTAGCCACTAATTGCACCATCATTGGAGTCAGTTCAGCGGTACGTATACTGGCAGGTTCAACGGATGCTGGATCTAAGAATCGAGTAAAAACATCAAGTCGTTCTCGTTCTACGGGGTAAGTTATTAGTACCTGGTCAGAGAAATCCTCAGGCTCTATCCACTCTTTTACGGCCAGAGGATGATGTTTGTCGAGGGCCAGCATCGCCTGATACTTGAACAGAGGAATGTATTCGATACCGGAAATAGGCAATGGGTCTGCAGTAATCACTAAATCGAGATCGCCCCGAGCCAACGCCGGCAGCGGCGCAAAATTGAAACCACCCGTGAGATCTAACTCAACCTCTGGCCAGTCACCTCGATACTTGTCGATACAAGGTATTAACCACTGGAAACAAGTATGGCAATCAATACAAATATGAAGTCGGCCTACCTCACCCCCAGCTA